>NZ_JBMULZ010000015.1:0-231893 GCF_049534875.1 Uniformispora flossi | reverse complement strand
CACTGCGGCCCCCCCCGGGGGGGGGGTGGGGGGGGGGGGGGGGGCCGCCCGCGCGTGGGGGGCGCCCGGGCGCCGGGGGGCGCGGCCCCCGGGGGCGCCCCGCCCCCGCGGCATGGTCGGGCGCCGCGGGATGGTCAGGCGGCGCAGTTGTGGTACGCCGCGACGAGCCAGGTGCCGTCGTCCGCGCGCTCCAGCGCCCAGGTCACGAGCACCCAGCGGTCGTCGGGGACATCGGTCTCGCCCGCGAACACGACACAGCTGCGGCCGACGACGACGGCCGCGTCGCCGCGCCCGCCGAGGAACCGCACGCCGCCGATCTCGTCGCGGACGGTCGACCCCTTCAGCGGGCCGGCGAACCCGGCGGCCATCGCGGCCCGGATCTGCTCGCGGCCGTTGCGGAACGAGCCGGGCAGGGTGGCGGTGGCGTCGGGGGTGTAGACGGTGACGAACGCGTCGGCGTCGTTGGCGGCCCAGGCGGCGTAGACGGTGTCGATGACGCCGCGGACCTGCTGCTCGGGGGTCGCCTGGGCGGTCGCGGTCGCGGCGGCCTCGGTGGTCTGGGCGGTCTGCGTGGCGGTCATGGCGGGCTCCTCGGCTCGATTCCGGATGGTGCGCCTGTACCTACCGGCGGGGTCCGCGGAATTCATCGGTGCTTTCGCCGCGATTCACCGATGACTTCCGGGCCGGCCGCCGGTACATACACATTCAGGCGTCGACGCACTCCGTCACCGCACCGAGAGAGGCAGGCATGGCCACCATCAGCAGCGACCCCACCGGCGTCCCGGATCCCGCCGCCGAGTTCGCCCGCCGCACCGACCCGTACCGCCGGGAACTGCTGGCCTACTGCTACCGGATGCTCGGCTCGGTGCACGACGCGGAAGACCTCGTCCAGGACACCCTGCTGCGTGCCTGGCGCGCGTACGACCGCTACGACGCGACCCGGGCGGGCATGCGCACGTGGCTGTACCGGATTGCCACGAACGTGTGCCTCACCGCGCTGGACACCCGCAAGCGCCGCCCCCTGCCCAGTGGCCTCGGCGCCCCCGACGAGGACCCGCTGACCCCGCTGAACTACGCGCCCGAGGTCCCGTGGCTCCAGCCGATCCCGGACGCGTGGCTCGCCGACCCCGGCCAGGTCGTGGCGTCCCGCGGGACGCTGCGCCTCGCGTGGGTCGCCGCGGTGCAGTACCTGCCCGCCCGGCAGCGCGCGGTGCTGATCCTGCGGGACGTCCTCGAATGGTCGGCCGCCGAGACCGCCGCCCTGCTGGAGACCACCCCGGCCGCGGTCAACAGCGCCCTCCAACGGGCCCGGGCCCGGCTGTCCACGGCCGGCCCCGCCGAGCACGAGGTCGCGGAGGCCGCCGTCGACCGCGCCGTGGTCGACCGCTACGCGGCGGCGTTCGAGAAGGCGGACATCGAGGCGCTCACGGCGCTGCTCGCGCACGACGCGATCCTGGAGATGCCGCCGGTCAGCACGTGGTTCGTCGGACGGGACCGGTACGCGGCGTTCATGGGGTGGGTGTACGGCGCCAACGGGACCGACTGGCGCGTCGTGCCGACGGCGGCCAACGGGAGCCCGGCGATGGCGGCGTATGTGCGGACCGGGCCCGGCGACGGTGCGGTGTACCGGCTGCACACCCTCCAGGTGTTCGACGTGGCCGAGGGGCGGATCGTCAGGAACACGGTGTTCCAGGACCCGGAGGTGCTCGCGTTGTTCGACCTGCCGGCTCACGTCTGACAGACGCCTCATGCCTGATGGGCGATTGCGCAAATGTGTTGTCCACAGGGTGAATTCGGGGGCGGGGTTATCCACAGATTCGGGATTTCGGGCTGGGAAAGGGGAATTCGCCGGGGTGCCTCGACCTAACGTCGGGGCATGACGAAATCCACGAAGTTCTCCGGTGCCGCTGCGAACACGCGTGTGCTGTCGCGGTTGGACGGCCTGTTCGCCGACGATGCCGCGCGGCGCGAGGTGCGGCGGGAGGCGCGGGCGGGGGCGCCGCCGGACCGGCCGCCGGATGACGCTCCACCGGGTCGTCGGCTGCTCGCGGGGGACCACGCGGGGACGCCGCCGCCGTTGTCGGGCGGGTCCGGCGTGAACCGTGCGGAGACGCACCGGCCTGTGCCTGCCCGACCCGGCTCCGTACTGCCCGACTCCGTCCTCCCCGCACCCGTTGCGCCCGTGCCCGTCCGACCCGACCCCGTGCCGCCCGCACCCGGCCGCACCGACCCCGGTGCGGCCGAGGAAGGCGACGGGTGGGAGCGGTTGTTCGCCCGGCTGTCCGATCAGGACGCCTCTGACGCCTCTGACACCTGTGACGCCTCTGACACCTCGGTCGGCGCGGCCACTGTGGTCACCGGCGGGCAGGACACCGCCCGGCTGCCCGCAGTCCCGCTCCGCGGTCGGGTCGCCGACGCCGTCGCCGACCGGATTCCGCCGCACCTCAAAGCGTTGCGGGTCGGCATGGACCGGCGGGCGGTCGCCGCCGTGGCGGTGCTGGCGCTGCTGGCGGTCGTGCTGGCCGGGGCCGGGTGGTGGCGGGCCCGTCCGCAGGCGGTTGCGGTGCCGCCGGTGGTCGGGGGCTCCACCCGGGCGACGTCCGGCCCGGGTGCGGAACGGGCCCGCGTGGCACCGGGGCCCGGCTCGCCCGCGGCCGTCATGGTGCCCGGTGTCGAAGCGAGCGCCGTGCCTACGGCTCCGCCGACCGTCTCGGTGCACGTCGTGGGCAAGGTCGCGCAGCCCGGTGTCCTCGCCCTGCCCGCCGGTTCCCGGGTGGACGACGCGCTCAAGGCGGCCGGCGGGGTGCTGCCGGGGACCGACCTGTCCGTCCTCAACCTCGCGCGCGTGCTGGTCGACGGCGAACAGATCCCGGTGGGCGTGCCCGGGGCCACGGCACCGCCGCCGGTGCCTGCGGCGGTGCCGGGACCGGCTGCCGCGGGCGCGGGTGGCGGCAAAGCGGCGGCCGGCGGCGTGGTCGACCTCAACACCGCGACCGCCGAACAACTCGACGCCCTGCCCGGGATCGGCCCCGTCATGGCCGCCCACATTCTCGACTGGCGCCGCGAACACGGACGTTTCACGTCGGTCGACCAACTCCGGGAAATCCGCGGCATCGGGGCCCGCCGCCTGGAGGAAATCCGTTCGAAGGTGCGGGTATGAACGTCCGTGGGAGCGGCACGCCCCCTTTCCGTGCCTCCTCGGGACCTGGGAAGGAAAAGGAGAAAGCCGAAAACGTCCTCGATTTACGGCTGGTGCCAGGTGCGTTCGCCGCCTGGGCAGCCGCATGGGTCGCCGTCGACGTGCCGGCCCGAACCGTCCGGCTCGTTGTCGGGGCATGCCTGCTCGGCGCCGCGGTGCTCGCCCGACGCGGGTGCGGACCGGTGCGGGCCACAGCGGCCGTGGTGCTGGTCTGCCTGGCAGCGGGCGGGGGTTCCGCCGCTCTGCTCACGTCCGGCGAACGTGCCGGCCCGGTGCCCGGGTTGGCCGCGGAGGGCCGTACCGCCACGATCCGGTTCACGGTGACCGACGACCCGGCGGCCGTCGCCCCGAAAGTCCGGGGCGACGCGCGGGGCGGGGGATCCGTGCGGGTGCGGGCCCGCGCCGACGACGTCACGGTGGGGGCCGCCTCGGCGGGCAGCACACATACCCGCACGCCCCTCACCATCCTCGCCCCGGCCTCTCCCGCCTGGTCCCGCCTCCTGCCCACCACCCGGGCCGAAGTCGCCGGGCGGCTGGTGCCCGCCCGCGACGGCGGCCCCGACGCCGCGCTCCTGCTCGTCCGCGCCGCCGAGCCGCGGATCCTCGCCGACCCCGCCGCCCACCAGCGCTGGGCCGGTCACCTGCGCGAACGCCTCCGCGCCGCGTGCGCCGGGCTCTCGCCGACCGCCCGCGGACTGCTCCCCGGCCTGGTGGTCGGGGACACCCGGGCGATCCCGTCCGACCTCCTCGACGACTTCAAAGCCACCGAACTCACCCACCTCACCGCCGTCTCCGGCACGAACATCACGATCCTGCTCGGCGCCGCACTGCTCGCTTTCCGCTACGCCGGTGTCCGCGGCCGCGCTCTCCCGCTGCTCGGCGCCGGGGCGGTGCTCGCCTTCGTCGTGCTCGCCCGTCCCGATCCCAGCGTGCTGCGCGCCGCGGTCATGGGACTGGTCACCTTGGCGGCGCTGTTCACCGGGCGGCGCAGGCACGGCCCTTCGGCACTCGCCGGGGCGGCGCTCGTCCTGCTGCTCGTCGATCCCGGACTCGCGCGGAGCTTCGGCTTTGTGCTGTCGGTGCTCGCCACGGGTGCGCTGCTGCTCCTCGCGCCCCACTGGACGCGGGCGTTGGCGCGGCGCGGCTGGCCGGTCAAGGTGGCGGCGGCCGTCGCGGTGCCGTGTGCCGCGCAGGCGGTGTGCGGGCCGGTCGTGGTGACGTTCACCGACCGGGTCAGCCTGGTCGCCGTGCCGTGCAATCTGCTGGCCGAGTTCGCGGTCGTCCCGGCGACCGTCCTCGGGTTCCTGGTGCTGCTCGTGGCACCGGTGTGGCCGAGCGCAGCCGCCCTGCTCGCGCACGTGGCGGCGTGGCCTGTCGCGTGGATTGCCGCGGTGGCGCGCACCGGGGCGGGCGTGCCCGGCGCGACGGTCGGCTGGCCGGGCGGTCTCGGCGGCGGCATCGCCCTCGCGGTGGCGACGTTCGCGCTGGTCCCCCTGGTGCGGGTGATGGCGCGGCGGCCCCTGGCACTCGTCGGGATGGCGGGCCTCCTCGTGGTGATGCTGCTCCGGCCCGCGGCCGTGGTCAGGCCGTTGACCGGTTGGCCGCCGCCCGGCTGGCATCTGGCGATGTGCGACGTCGGCCAAGGCGACGCGCTCGTCCTGAACGCGGGTCCGCGGACCGCGGTGGTGGTGGACGCCGGTCCGGATCCGCGGCCGGTCGACCGCTGCTTGGGCGAACTCGGCGTCCGCGGGATCCCGTTGGCGATCCTCAGCCACTACCACGCCGATCACGTCGAGGGCCTGCCCGGTGTGCTGCGGCACCGCGCGGTCGGTGCGGTGGCGGCCACGCCGGTGGCCGAACCGGCGGGCGAGGCCGCCCGCGTGCGCCGCTGGACGACGGCCGAGGGTGTCCCGCTGCTGGCCGCCGAGTACGGCGAGGAACGCGTCTTCGGCGACCGGGTCCGGCTCCGCGTCCTCGCCCCGCACGACCCGGCCGGGGTGCGCCGGCTGTCCGGATCGGTGCCGAACAACGCGAGCCTGGTGGTGCTCGCCGAGGTGTCCGGCGTGCGGGTGCTGCTCACCGGCGACGTCGAACCGGACGCCCAGCACCTGCTGCGTACCGAGACCGCCGGCCTGCGCATCGACGTCCTCAAGGTGCCGCACCACGGGTCGGCACACCAGGACCCGGCCCTGGTCCTCGGTCTGCGTCCGCGCATTGCGCTGGTGTCGGCGGGACGCGGGAACCCGTACGGACACCCGGCACCCGCCACCACCGCGCTGCTGGCCGCGGCCGGGGCCGTGGTGCCGCGCACCGACCGGGACGGGAGCGTCGCGGTGAGCGGGCCGCCCGCGGCGCTGCGGGTGGTCGCCCGCGGCCGGGACCGGGTTGTCGCGGCGGCGTGCGATGCTGTCCGGGATGGCCAGGAAATCTGCAGACGACCCGCTCGCCCCGGTGACCCTCGTGGTCGGCCCGGAGGAACTCCTCGTCGACCGGGCGGTGGCCGTGGTCACCCGTGCCGTGCGCGCGGAGGACCCGGACGCCGACATCCGCGACCTCGCCCCCGGGGCGCTCCAGCCCGGCATGCTCGCCGAACTCGCCAGCCCGTCACTGTTCGGCGAACGCAAGGTGATCGTGGTGCGTGCCGCGCAGGACCTCGGCACGGACGTGGTCAACGACCTCAAGGGCTATCTGGCCGCGCCCGCCGAGGAAGTCGTGCTCGTCCTCACCCACCTCGGCGGGCCGAAGGGCAAGGGGCTGCTGGATGCGGCGCGCAAGGCGGGCGCCCGCGAGGTCGCGTGCGCGAAGGTCACCAAGGCCGGCGACCGACTGGCGCTGGTGAAGACCGAGTTCCGCACCGCGGGCCGTTCGGTCACCGAGGACGCGGCCCGGGCGCTGGTCGAGGCGGTCGGCAACGACCTGCGCGAACTCGCCGCCGCGTGCAGCCAACTCGCCGCCGACACCGAGGGCGTCGTCGACGAGGAGACGGTGGCCCGCTACTACACCGGCCGTGCGGAGGCGTCCAGCTTCGACGTCGCCGACAAGGCCGTGGAAGGGCGTACCGCGGAGGCCCTGGAGCAACTCCGCTGGGCGCTGTCCGTCGGGGTGGCCCCGGTCCTGGTGACCAGCGCGCTCGCCCAAGGCGTCCGCAACATCGCCCGGCTCGGCGGTGCCCCCCGCGGTGCCCGCCCGGCCGACCTGGCCCGCGACCTCGGCATGCCCCCGTGGAAGATCGACCGCGTCCGCCAACAGCTCCGCGGCTGGTCCCCCGACGGCATCGCCCGCGCCCTCCGCGCCGTCGCCGCCGCCGACGCCGCCGTCAAGGGCGGCGGCACCGACCCGGCCTACGCCCTGGAGAAGGCCGTCGTGACCGTGGCCATGACCCGCAACACCTGACCGGCGGGGCAGCACACGGCTCGGCTCCCCGTACGGGGTGAGCCGTCGGAACGAGACGCGCTTCCGGCCTGGCCGGTCGACTTCAGCACCGCCTTGCCCATCCCGCCACGCCGGGTCCTGGTCGTTGCCCGCACCCGTCCGCGGCTCGGCGGTCGTCGCGCTCCGGTCGGCCGGTTGGGCGTCCCGACCGGCCCGGATCGCCCGGCGCGCCCACCACCGCCTGCCCCAGCCCGGCCTGCGCAGTTACGTCCCGGCCTGGCCCGCGTCCCCGCCGGACCGGGGCCGTCCGTCGTGCCCGCTCCCGGCCGACCCGTCCCGGCCCGCGCGGTCATGTCCCCGGCCAGACCCGGCGCGCTGCCGGCCCCGCGTCCCGCCCCGCACCGACGCGGCCGCATCTCCCTCGTCGGCCCCGAACGCCAAGAACGCCGCCCCCGCCCGAATTGCTTCGGGGGAGCGGCGTTCCCGGGTGCCACAGAGACCGGCGGACCGGCCGGGAAGGTCAGGCCTGGAGGGAGGAGACCTTCTTGGCCAGCGCGGACTTCTTGTTCGCGGCCTGGTTCTTGTGGATGACGCCCTTGCTCACGGCCTTGTCGAGCTTCGCGTTGGCCTCGCGGGCGAGCACGGTCGCCTTCTCGACGTCGCCGGCCTCCACGGCCTCGCGGGCCTTGCGCACGGCGGTCTTGAGCGCCGACTTGACCGCCTTGTTGCGCTGGCGGTCCTTCTCGTTCGTCTTGATCCGCTTGATCTGGGACTTGATGTTAGCCACGGTAGAAAGAGCCTCGTCTTGTCGGACGTGAGTTGTCCACGTCGGGGTAGAGGGCCCTCGGTGAACTGACGACTGGTTGCGCGGCTGAGACAGTGGCACACGCAGTGGGACAGGCTACCAGGGGCCGATCAGGCCACCCAAATCGAACCCCGGGCTCAACCCGCCGCCGTGAAGTGCGTGACCTCGGGGAACGGATCGTAGAAATGGTGCAGCAGCTCGCGCCAGCGCCCGTACTCGGCGGAGCCGCGGAATCCCTGGGTGTGGTCCTCCAGCCGCTCCCACCGCACCAGCAGCAGGAACCGCGACGGGTGCTCGACGCACCGCTCGAGCCGCAGGTCCACGAAGCCCTCCTGACCCTCGATGAGCGGGCGGGCCTCGGCGAACGCGGCGAGGTACT
This sequence comes from Uniformispora flossi, assembly GCF_049534875.1. Taxonomy (NCBI): domain Bacteria; kingdom Bacillati; phylum Actinomycetota; class Actinomycetes; order Kitasatosporales; family Streptomycetaceae; genus Uniformispora; species Uniformispora flossi. The sequence continues at coordinate 224,138 of NZ_JBMULZ010000015.1, read as the reverse complement.
CGTCCTCGCGGCCGGGGAGGACGTCGAGCAGCGCGTGTTCGAGGATCATGACCCGTCATCTTCCCGGGCCCGCCGCAGCCACACCAGCGCTTTTGCCGCCCGCGCGGCCTCGTAGGCGCGCAGTCCGGGCGCATACGGCGGCGCCGCCGACCGGGCCGCGTCCGTCCAGTGCCCCGCCGCCCCGGAAAGCAGCCCGCACAGTGCCTCGTGCGGGACGTCGTAGTCGGACAGGAGCCACTCCGGCAGCGCGGTCACCCCCGGATCGCGCAGGCAGAACAACAGTGCGTCGACCCACGCAGCGCCGCGCGCCGGCCGTGTCCAGTCGACCGCGACCGCCTCCCGCGACGCGCGGCCGCGCACGAGGACGTTCCCGGGATGCAGATCCGTGTGCAGCGGCCCTTCACCCTCCGCTGCGGAAGCCCAATGCCGCTCCATCGCCCGCAGCTCCCCGAGCCGCCCCGCCGCCCACGGGTCGAGCCCCGGCGGCGGCTCGGCCGCGACCCGCGCCCATCCCGACGCCAGGTGCCCGAGCGCCACCCCGACCGGCGGGATCCGGGCCGACCACGCCGCCGGATACTCCGCGGAGGCGAGCCGGGTGAGCAGGTTCCGGCAGGCCGCCAGGTCGGCCGGGTCGGTCAGGTCGGCCTCGCCGCCGGGGAGATCGGCGAACACGTCCTCGAAGAGCAGCACGAACCACCCGGCGGCGTCGAACGACGCCAGCAGCCGCGGTGCGGGGAACGTGTCCGGCATGCGCGCGCCGAACCACGCCTCCACGTCGTACTGGGCGGCGATCGGGTGGTCCTCCGGGCAGCCCTTGAGGAAGACGCGGCGCCCGTCCGGGAGCGCCAACCGGGCTGCGACGCCGCCGCTGAACCCGCCCGCGCGGTCCTCCGCGGACACCGCGGCCGCGCCCGACCGGGATGCCGCCGCGGCACGGACCTCGGGTGGAAGCGACCAGTACTCGACACGCATGGGACGATGATGGTCTACATGCCCCGCGCGCTTGCCCGCGTGCGACAGCAGTCCCCACGTCAACGATCGAGAACCTGGAAGCCTGCGTGCCCGCGACCCCCGTGAACGTGCCGGAGCCCAGCCGTACCGACCCGGCGCTGATCCGCAACTTCTGCATCATCGCCCACATCGACCACGGCAAGTCGACACTCGCCGACCGGATGCTGCAGATCACCGGCGTGGTCGACGCACGGCAGATGCGGGCGCAGTACCTCGACCGGATGGACATCGAGCGCGAGCGCGGCATCACCATCAAGTCGCAGGCCGTGCGGCTCCCGTGGACCGCCGAGGACGGGCGCACCTACGTCCTCAACATGATCGACACCCCCGGCCACGTCGACTTCACCTACGAGGTGTCGCGCTCCCTCGCCGCGTGCGAAGGCGCGATCCTCCTCGTCGACGCCGCGCAGGGCATCGAGGCGCAGACCCTCGCCAACCTGTACCTGGCGCTGGAGAACGACCTCCAGATCATCCCGGTGCTCAACAAGATCGACCTGCCCGCCGCGCAGCCGGAGAAGTACGCCGAGGAACTCGCGCACATCATCGGCTGCGAGCCGAGCGACGTGCTGCGCGTGTCCGGCAAGACCGGCGAGGGCGTCGCCGAACTCCTCAACGAGGCCGTGCGCCTGGTCCCCGCGCCGGTCGGCGTCGCGAACGCGCCCGCCCGCGCGATGATCTTCGACTCGGTGTACGACTCGTACCGCGGCGTCGTCACCTACGTCCGTGTCGTCGACGGCCAGCTCAACAAGCGCGAGCGCATCCAGATGATGTCGACGGGCGCGACCCACGAACTGCTGGAGATCGGCGTCATCTCGCCGGAGCCCAAGCCCGCGGACGGGCTCGGCGTCGGCGAGGTCGGCTACATCATCACCGGCGTGAAGGACGTCCGGCAGTCCCGCGTCGGTGACACCATCACCAGCCTGCACAAGGGCGCCACCGAAGCGCTCGGCGGCTACAAGGACCCGCGCCCGATGGTGTTCTCCGGCCTGTATCCGCTCGACGGATCGGACTACCCGGAGCTGCGCGACGCGCTCGACAAGCTGCAACTCAACGACGCGGCACTGGTGTACGAGCCGGAGACGTCCGCGGCCCTCGGCTTCGGCTTCCGCTGCGGCTTCCTCGGCCTGCTCCACCTGGAGATCATCCGCGAGCGCCTGGAACGCGAGTTCGGCCTCGACCTGATCTCCACCGCGCCGAGCGTGGTCTACCGCGTGGTGATGGAGGACGGCACCGAGCACACGGTGACCAACCCGAGCGAGTTCCCCGGCGGCAAGATCTCCGAGGTGCACGAGCCCGTCGTGCGGTCCACCGTCCTGGCGCCGAGCGAGTACGTCGGCGCGATCATGGAGCTGTGCCAGTCCCGCCGCGGCAGCCTGCTCGGCATGGACTACCTGTCCGAGGACCGCGTCGAACTGCGGTACACGCTCCCGCTCGCGGAGATCGTCTTCGACTTCTTCGACCAGCTGAAGTCCAAGACGCGCGGCTACGCGTCGCTGGACTACGAGCCCACCGGCGAGCAGATGGCCGACCTCGTCAAGGTCGACATCCTGCTGCAGGGCGAAGCCGTGGACGCGTTCAGCGCGATCGTCCACAAGGACAAGGCCTACAACTACGGCGTCGAGATGACGAAGAAGCTGCGCGAGCTGATCCCGCGCCAGCAGTTCGAGGTGCCGATCCAGGCGGCCATCGGCGCGCGCGTCATCGCCCGCGAGAACATCCGCGCGATCCGCAAGGACGTCCTCGCCAAGTGCTACGGCGGCGACATCTCCCGCAAGCGCAAGCTGCTGGAGAAGCAGAAGGAAGGCAAGAAGCGCATGAAGATGGTCGGCCGCGTCGAGGTGCCGCAGGAGGCCTTCATCGCCGCGCTGTCGACCGACTCGGACGGGCCCAAGAAGGAGAAGTAAGCCCGCACGCAAGCCCGGCCGCGTCGGCCGCGTCGGCCGCGTCGTCCGCACGACGCCCGCGCCGCACAGGAGTCCGCCCGCCGACCGGTATCCGGTCGGCGGGCGGTGTCCGTTTGCCCGGGGCGAAGCAGGCTGCCGTTCATCGGCCTTGGGCCTGCGAGGAGGGAAGGCCCCGGTTTTCCAGCGCGAGGATGATTAACCCGACAAGTCCGACTCACACCCGCCGTTCGTTTATCGGGCGCCCTTGGAATGGCGATGGCACCGGGGTCCGCGGCCTCCGCTACTACCGCGTAAGGGCCCGCCGGACTATGTTGACCGATCATCAATAAGCGTGACGCAGGGCACAGCCACCGCTCCACCACACCGCTCCACCACACCGCGCCGCCGTGAACCCGCTCGGCGGCGTGACCCCACACCCCAGGGTCTCGGAGGCCGCCGTGAGCGAAACCCTTGACGCGATCGAGAACCGCCCGCCGTCCATCGCCGTGGACTTCGTCGCCCGGGTCCGGGACACACCCGACGCGGTGGCCTACCTGTTCCCGCGCCCGCTGCCGGACGGCGGCGAGGAATGGGCGTCGCTCACCTGGGCGCAGACCGCGGAGCGCGTCGACGCGATCGCCGCGGGGCTGGTCGCCCTCGGTGTGGCACCGACCGACCGGGTCGCGATCATGTGCCAGACCCGGATCGACTGGATCCTCGTCGACCTCGGCATCGTGTGCGCCGGCGCGGCCACGACCACCGTGTACCCGTCGACCAACGCCGACGAGGCCGCGTTCATCCTCGACGACTCCGGCAGCACCGTCGTGGTCGCCGAGGACGCCGCCCAGGTCGCCAAGCTCCGCGCCGAACGCGAACGTCTCGGCGCGGTCCGCAAGGTCGTCGTCATCGACCCGGAAGGCAGCCGCGCGGCCCCCGGGGGTACCGAGGCCCCCGAGGACACCGAAGGCGACGACGAGTGGGTCGTCACCCTCGCCGACCTCGAAGCCGCCGGAACCGCGCTCCTCGGCAAGGAACCCGACATCGTCGAACGCCGCATCGCCGGCATCGAACGCGACCAACTCGCCACGATCATCTACACGTCCGGCACCACCGGCCGCCCCAAGGGCGTCCGCATCCTGCACGACAGCTGGTCCTACCAGGCCGCCGCCCAGGCCACCATGGCCTTCAGCGACGGCAACGACCTGCAGTACCTGTGGTTGCCGCTGTCGCACTGCTACGGCAAGGTCATGATCTCCGGCCAGCTGCGCATCGGCTTCCCCACCGCCGTCGACGGGCGCATCCCCAAGATCGTGGAGAACCTGCCGATCGTCCGCCCCACCTTCATGGCCGCCGCGCCGCGCGTGTTCGAGAAGGTCTACAACACCGTCGTCACCCGCGTGAAAGCCGAAGGCGGCGCCAAATACGCCATCTTCACGTGGGCGGTCGGCGTCGGCCGCCGGCACGTCCGGGCCCGGGCCGCCGGGCACAGCCCCGGCCTGCTGCTCGGCCTCCAGTACAAGCTCGCCGACAAGCTGGTCTTCGCCAAGCTGCGCGAGCTGTTCGGCGGCCGCATGAAAGGCTGCATCTCCGGCAGCGCCGCGCTGTCCGACGACGTCGCGGAGTTCTTCGAAGCGATCGGCGTCCCCGTCTTCCAGGGCTACGGCCTCACCGAAGCCACCGCCGGCAACAGCGTCAACCGCTACGGCGACAACCGCCTCGGCACCGTCGGCCGCCCCCTCCCCGGCACCGAGATCCGCATCGCCGACGACGGCGAAGTCCTGGTCCGCGGCCCGGCGGTCATGGCCGGCTACCACAACAACCCGGACGCCACCGCCGAGGTCCTCGACGACGACGGGTGGCTGCACACCGGCGACATCGGCGAACTGGACGCGCACGGCTCGCTGCGCATCACCGACCGCAAGAAGGACCTCATCAAGACGTCCGGTGGCAAGTACGTCGCCCCGTCCGACGTCGAGGGCCGCTTCAAAGGCATGTGCCCGTACGTGAGCAACGTCATCGTGCACGGCAACAACCGCAACTTCTGCTCCGCCCTGATCACCCTCGACGCCGACGCGATCCGCGGCTGGGCGGACACCTCCGGCCTCGCCGGGCTCGAGTACGCCGACCTCGTCGCGCACCCCAAGGTCCGGGCGCTGCTCGACGGCTACGTGGCCGACCTCAACGCCGGACTCCAGCGCTGGCAGACGATCAAGAAGTACGCGATCCTCCCGCGTGACCTCAGCGTCGAACACGGCGAGCTGACCCCGTCCCTCAAAGTCAAGCGCGTGGTCGTGGAACGCGAGTACGCGGCCCTCCTCGACGCGATGTACAAGGGCACCCTCGTCGAGACCTGACCGGCCCGAACAGCGCCGCAACCGACGCACCTCCCGCCCCGCGGGCCCCGCCGGCCACACCGGCGGAGTCCGCGGAGCGCCACGCACCGGACCGCGTTTCGGACCGGGTTTTGGGCCGGGTTTTGGGCCGGGACCCGCCGTGGGGGACACTGGGCCGATGCCTTCCGCACTTCCCGACGGCCTGCCCGCGCCCCTCGACGGCTCGCTGCCCGCGTCCGCCACGACCGGCGACGAGCCCCGGCCGTTCGGGTTCTACGTGCACGTGCCCTACTGCGCGTCACGGTGCGGCTACTGCGACTTCAACACGTACACCGCCGCCGAGCTGGGCGGCGGCGCCTCCCAGGCCGGGTACGCCGACGACGCGATCGCGGAGGTCCGCCTCGCCCGCGGCATCCTCGGCGACGCCGACCGGCCCGTCGAAACGGTCTTCTTCGGCGGCGGCACCCCCACCCTGCTGCCCGCCGCCGAACTCGGCCGGATCCTCGCCGCGATCCGCGACGAATTCGGCCTCGCCGCGGACGCGGAGATCACCACCGAAGCGAACCCCGAGTCGGTCACCCCCGCCTATCTGGAGACGCTGCGCGAGGCGGGCTTCACGCGCCTGTCCTTCGGCATGCAGAGCGCCCGCACCCATGTCCTCCACGTGCTCGACCGGCACCACACGCCCGGCCGTGCTCAGGAGTGCGTCGCCGAGGCCCGCGCGGCCGGCTTCGACCACGTCAACCTCGACCTGATCTACGGCACCCCCGGGGAGACCGACGACGACTGGCGGGCGTCCCTCGAAGCGGCCCTCGCCACCGGACCCGACCACGTATCCGCGTACGCGCTGATCATCGAGGACGGCACCCGCATCGCGAGCCGCATCAAGCGCGGCGAACTCCCGCCCCCCGACGACGACGCCCTCGCCGACCGCTACCTCATCGCCGAGGAACTCCTCACCGCGGGCGGCCTCGGCTGGTACGAGGTCAGCAACTGGGCCGCCAACGGCGCCGCCCGCTGCCGCCACAACGAGCTGTACTGGACCGGCGCCGACTGGTGGGGCGCGGGCCCCGGCGCGCACAGCCACATCGGCGGCGTCCGCTGGTGGAACGTCAAACACCCCAAGGCCTACACCGAACGCGTCACCGCGGGCCACTCCCCGGCACACGGCCGCGAGATCCTCACCGACGAGGACCGCCGCATCGAACGCATCCTCCTCGAACTCCGCCTCAAGGACGGCGCCCCGCTGTCCCTGCTCAAGCCCGAGGGCATGGCGGCGGCCGAACGCGCGGTGAAAGAAGGCCTGTTGGACGAGGACCGCTTCGCGGACCGGCACGCCGTGCTGACCCTGAAGGGCCGCCTCCTGGCCGACGCGGTGGTCCGCGACCTGGTGGACTGACACACGAGCCGACGGCCACGCGAGCATCGTTCGCATGATGGCCACCGGTGTCTTCTCGGCTCAGTGGTCAGATGTCGATCATCAGCCGCAGGTAGACACGAATATCCTCGGCTTCCTTGTTGGAGACCTTGCCCAGCGGCCGGCCGATGAGCCGCTGTTCCGAGATCGTCCGGATATCGTCCGTCCGCGCCCAACTCGGCCGCTGCAGCCCGGACCCCTCGGGGGCCACGGCGACATGATGCGGCAACCCGCGACTCCGGGTCGTCAGCGGCACGACGATCGCCATCTCGGTCGGGAATTCGACGAACAGCGGCGAAGACACGACGACCACCGGTCGGCGGCCTGCTTGCTCCGAGCCGACGACCGGTGACAGGTCGGCCATCCACACCTGCCAGGGCTTCGACCGCCGACTCACTCGTCGCCTCGCAGTCCGTCGCCGGCGACGCCGTCCCACTCGCCCAGTTCATCCTGGTATTCGGCCCACGCGACGGGATCCGCCTGCAGCCGCTCGTACGAGCGGAGTATCGCGGCCTTGCGGTGCTCCGTCAGAAGGTGCTCCAAGGCGGTGTTCAACGTGACACCGCCGAGATCCTGCTCGGCGACACGTGCCAGGTCGTCCCGGACATCGGCACGAACCTTTATCGTGGTCATCGTCATACCCCGGAGTATACCGTCCGGTGTGCCGATGGGCGGCCGGGCGGCCCAAGCCCTCCTACAGCGCCACGTCCATGATCAAGTCAGCGAGCTGCTCGTCGATCCGGTTCAGCTCCGACGAGTAGCGGCGCAAGTCGGCGCCGGTCTTCTTGGCGTCTTCCTCGCCCTGCTCCTTGGTCTTCAGCGCGTGGCCGACCTCGTCGCGGATGCTCTTGATCTCCGAGTCGAGGCCCTGCGCGATCGCGTCGCGCATCACGCGGAGCTGCTTGGTGATCTCGTCGCCCAGGTTCTGCACGTCGACGTCGGCGCGGCCGCGGAGTTCCTCCACGACCTGTTCGGCGACCTGCTCCTTCATACGCTGGTTGGCCTTGTTCAGCTGCAGGGCGCCGCGGAACAGGTTGCCGCCCAGCAGCATCGCGAAGATCGCCACCGGGCCCAGGCCGACCATGACGGCCAGCGCGCCCACCGCGATCTGCGGCAGGAGCGTGGTGAGCATGGTGCGCAGGCTGAACTTCCCGCCGCTCAGGGCGGTACCGGGGTCGAGGACGAACGAGACCGCGTCCGCGAGGAGGCGTTCCAGCGGCGCCGCGTTCTTGTCGGACACCTTGAACATCTGCGTCTCGGCCTCGGCCGGGGTGAGCGAGGCGCGGATCTCGTCGATGCGGGTGACGAACTGCTTCACGTCGTCGTCGATCGACCGCTCCAGGTCCTCGACGCGGCGCTGCAGCAGCGGCTTGAGTTCCTTCTCCTGCCACTCGGCGAACGCGACCTGGATGCGGCCGGAGAGGTGGTCGGAGATCTCCCGGACCGCCATCTCCATCTTCTCGCGCGCCTTGAACGGGTTGGCGCCGAGTTTGTTCTCCGGGTCGTACTCGCGCGCCCACGTCGGGACCTGGCCCATCACGCGCTGCATGAACCGGCGGCCGGCGTCCTCGACTTCGGCCCGGGTCTCGCGCAGGTGGCCTTCCATCTGGGCGACGATGACCCGGCGGTTCTGCTCCAGCCGGTTCAGCGGCACCTGCACGCGCTCGTAGGTGGAACGCAGTTGGTCGACGTTCTGGTTCAGCAGCGTCTCGCGGCGTTCGATCTGCTCGCGCGCCTCGATCAGCAGGTACTTCAGCTCGCGCGCGGGGGAGAGGATCTTCGCCCGGCCGCGTTCCCGGGTGAGGAAGTCCTCCAGCGCGCGCTCGAGTTCCACCATGCCGGACTCGCAGACCAGGGCCGGGTCCTCCTTGCGGCGGCCGTTCAGCGCGGCGCGCGCGTTGACGAAGAACACCCGGTCCGGGCGGGAGACGTAGGGGCCGAGGCGCTTGCGGATCTCCCGCTGCACGTCCTCGCGCTCTTCCTCCTCGACCAGGTTGATCTTGTTGCCGACGTAGAACACGTCCTCGTGGCCGCGTGCCTTGACGTGCACGTCGAGGAACAACTGCTCACTGCGCGACATCGCGGCCTGGCAGTCCACCACGAACACCAGCACGTCGGCCTGCTCCAGATACGCAAGCGTCACGCGCTCGCGCTCCGGCGCCTCGTTCAGCCCCGGCGAGTCCACCACCACGACACCGTTGCGGCACAGCTCCAGCGGCCAGCGCACCACCGCCCGCTGGTACGGGTTCGGCGTGTTGTCGTCGTCCGCGCCGATCGTCACGTAGTCGACGATCTCCTCGACGCCGATCGGAATCGGGTCGCCCGCGCTGCCGTCCGCTTCCAGCGGGTAGATGAGGGCCGAACGCTGGTCGGCCCACATCACCTCGTTGATGATCGCCGTGCACGGCCGCGCGAACGACGGCAGCACCTTGTCGCCGAGCATCGCGTTGATCACGGTGCTCTTCCCGCGCTTGAACTCGCCGACGATCATCACCTTGAACGCCTCGGACGCGGCGCGCGTGCGCACCGAAGCGAGCTTCTTCACCCCGCTGCCGATGGACAGTCCGGAGATGATCGGGGTCAGCCGGTCGATCAGCTCGACCAGCGTCTCCTGCCGGGCACGCCAGGCGCTGTACCCGCCGTTGGAGCGCCGCATCACCGGGTTGTCGTCCACTGCTCTCCTGTCCCTCCGCGCTGGTCCCCGCGGATCATACGGTGATCGGGCCGAACTACTTCCGGACGGTCTCACCGTCGATCAATGCGCCGACCCCGGTCAGCAATTCCTGCGTAGCGGAAAACAGCCGCTGCCAGTCCGGGCCGCCCTTGCCCTGCGAAGTCAGCGCCGCCAGCCGGTCCTTGCGCCACGCCTGCTGCCCGCGCACCGCCTCGTCCATGACCCCCGCATACAGCGTGTGCAGGCGCTCCGACACCTGCTCGGCGAACCCGGCCAGCACCTGCTCGACGGCCGGTGCCAGCGCCTTCGACGCCTGCGAACGCTGCCCGTCGGTCAGCGAACCCGACTTCACCTCGCCCAGCACCATGCCGCCCACCGACGCCGCCATGCCGGCGCCCATCGGCATCGACAGCCCGCCGGTCAGCGGAATCAGCAGCATGCCCAGCACCGCGATGCCGCTCGGCCCGATCCGCCACGCCAGCTTGCGGCTCTTGAGGTCCTTCAACCCCAGGTCCTCGGCCTCGTGCAGCTCGAACTCCGTCGACAACTGCTCGGCTTTGTCCACCTTGTGCATGGTGCCCTTGCCGAAGTGCTTCTTCATCTGCGCGTCGAGCCACTGCAAGTCGCCCTGCACACTCGCGTGCAGCTGGCCCTCGTACTTCTTCGCCAACCCGGTCAGCTCGCGGCGCAGCCGGAACGGCAGATCCCGCTCCCACCACGTCTTCGGGTCCGGCGTGCGCTCCATCTCGTACGTGAGGACCCCCAGCAGGTCCTCCTGCGACTGCGCCAGGTGCTCGCGGAACTTCTCCGCGGTCTCCCCGCGCCGCCGCTGCAGCTCGACGCGGACCTTGCCCCACTCGGCCGTCATCTTGTCGATCTGGACCTCGGCCTCGTCGGCCGCGCGGCGCCGTTCCTCGTCGCCGAGCGCCGCGTCCGCGACACCCTGGCGCGCGAGTTCCGCCATCTCCTCGAGCAGCCCCAGCAGCTGCCCCGCGGTCTGCCGGGCCCGCATCGACCGGCGTCCGCCCGACGACGCGTACTCCTCCAGCCGACCGCGCACGGACGCCAGCGGCGCGGCGTCCTCGCGGTGCGGGCCCGCGAGCACCTCCAGCACCGGCGAAATCCGCCGCACCCGGCCGCCGAGGTAGTCGACGATGTCCTCGCGCTCGTCGTCGTCGACGGTGTCCAGCTTCGACACCACCACGGTGATCCGCGGCACGTGCCGCGAGATGACCTCCTCCTCCAGGAACGAGGTCTCCGAAATGCCCAGCGGCTGGCTCGCCGACACCACCATGAACACCGCGTCGCTCGCCGCGACCGTGCGGCGCACGAGGTCCTGCGCCTTCTCGTCGTCGGCGCCCTCGCCCGCGTTCACACCGGGCGTGTCCACGATCTCCACGTCCAGCCGGGCCAGTTCCGGATCGGTGACGAGCACCCGGACACCGACCAGCGCGCCGTCGCCGGAACGCTGAGCCTCCTCGTCGATCTGCTGCCACGTCGACGGGACGGCCGGCCGCACGTCGGACTTGCCGTTCGCGTACTGGAGTTCGATGCGCTCCTCGGGACCCGGCGCGACCACGACCGGCACCCGCGTGTGCCGGCCCTCCGGCACGACCTTGGTGCCGAGCAGCCGGTTCACCAGTGACGACTTGCCGCGCCCGAATTCGCCGACGACCGCCAGCCGGAAGCCCGGCCGGCGCATCCGGGTGCGCAGCCGGTCCACCTCGGTGCAGATCTGCCCGAGACCGAACTCCTCGGCCAGCTCGCGGGTGCGGGCGATGGGATCGGACAACGCGGCACCCGACGTTTCGGCCGGACCCCCGGTCACCCCGGAGGTGCCGGGAGCCGCGAGCCGGGCGGGACGGGGTGCCGCGGCGGCGGCCCGCTGGGGTGGGACGCCCGCCGAGGACGGGCCGTTCGCGCGTGCCGGGGCCCCCGCCCCCTGCGGCGCGCGAGCGGCCGGGGCCGCCTTCGGCGCAGCGGGACGCTGCGCCGCGGTCCTCGACGGGCCCGGTAGACCGGAGACCCCGGCCTCGGCCGAGGCGCCCGCGGCGGCGCGCGCCCGCGCCTCGCGGCCCGCGGCCGACTGGCCCGGCGCGGCGGCGGCCTGCAGCCAGCTCCGCGTGCTGGGCACCAGCACGTGGTAGATCGGGTAGGCGGCGCGCGGCAGCACCTGCGCGTAGGCGCGGGTGAGCAGCTTCAGGTCGCGCTCGACGGGTTCGGACACGAACCGGGTCAGCGTCTGGAAGAACCGGGCGCGCGCGGCGAGCGCCTCGGCCTGCATCGACAGGTTCCAGGTCGCGCCGGAGCCCGCGGCCTTCGCCAGCATCGCGGCGGCGGCCTCGTGCTCGGACAGGGTGACGGTCTGCAGCACCTTCTGCGACGGCCACGCCCACTGCACCGCGGCCCACGCCGGGGCGACGTCGATGACGGGCGCCTGCGGTTCGCGGCGGCCCACGGCGAGCAGCGCGGTCAGCGTCCACTGGCCGTCGACCCGCTCGGGCACCGGCGGCAGCGCTATCGAGGCGGGCTTGAGCCAGCCCTTGAGTTCGGCGCTGCGGTGGATCCCGCCGAGGAGCCCGGCCACACCGCCCTGGCGGCGCGGCTGGGCCTGGGCGGCGCGGGCGTTGACGGCCTCACGGTCGATGGTCACGGAGGTTGTCCTCTCCAGGTTGTTCGGGAGGTTGTTCGGGGTCTGCCTGCGACCTGCCGTCCGACACGAGTGTCGGCGTGGGGTGCCGGCGCACCGGCCGTCCGGGGACGACGCGCCGCCGGAGCGGTACCGGACGCCCCGGGATTGCGGTCTCGGCAGGGTGGTTCGGGTGTTCGGGCGGTTCGGGTGGTTCGGGTGGTTCGGATGCGCTTCGGTTGTCTCGCGTACCTCGGGTCCGGGGGCAGTGGTGCCGGGCGGGCGCCCACCCGGCACCACCGCCTACCGGACTACGGTGCTAGCGAGTTCAGCGGCCGGTCGGCTCGCCGGTGTGCGCGATGACCGCCTGGTTGTCGCCGTCCGCCCACGCGTTCGCGAAGTCCTCGACGGCGATCGCCTGGGTCTGGCCCTCGGGCCACGTCGGGTCGTTGACGATGACGAACGCGTGGCCGTTCTCGTCGACGTCGATGCCCGTGACCCACACCGAGTTGAGCGCCGGCGGGTTCTGCTCGATCGGCTCGCCGGTGGCCACGTCACGCAGCGGGTCGGCGGTCTCGTTGGTGTCCACGACGGCGATGACCTGGTCACCGTGCTCCAGCGCGTCCATGAGGGTGTTCATGTCGGCGCCGTACACGGTCTCGGTCTCGATGCCGTGCAGCTCCAGGTAGCTGCCCACCTGGGTGTTGTACATGCCGGCCTCGGGGTCGTAGATCCCGGCGTTCTCCGCCTCCTGGACCGCGGAGGTCTCGTTGTACGGCTCGCCGGTGATCTTCTCGACGATCGACGCCTCGACGCTGATCGGGCCGTGCGCCGGGTCCTCGACCGGGTGGAAGAAGGCACCGTCGGACAGCGGGGTGCCCGCACCGTCGAAGTCGGTGACGTCGAAGGTCGGGGCGTAGTGCGCGACCTCCATGGCGTCGTACGACTGGTACGGGGCGTCGTAGGACTGGTCCCACCCGGTGTATGTCGTGTCGTAGTGCGTGTCGGGCGTGTAGTCCACCTCGGAAGGCGCGTAGCCGTCGTTGTTCTCGATGACGGTGGTGTCCGAGGCCGACGCGTAGACGTCCTGGTGCACGTCGATGTGCGTGCTGTTGTCGACGTACACGTTCTGGTACGAGTCGTAGTGCGAGTCGCCGTAGCACGGGTCGTACGCGACGTCGTACGAGTCGCCGTACACGTTGTCGTCGTACGGGTTGTAGCCCGGCTCCTGGTACGGGTCGTAGCCGGGGTCGTAGCCGTCCTGGCCGAACGGGTCGCTGTAGTCGTACTCGACCGGCTGGTAGTCGGTCGGGTCGTAGCCGGTGCCGTCCTGGACGTCGCTCGGGCCGTCGTACGGGTGGCCGTTCTCGGCGTAGTAGTGGTCGTAGTTCGGGTCGGACGGGTCGAGGCCGACGTTCGGGTCGTTCGGGTCGTAGGCCGGCATGTCGCCGCCCTGCGGCACGTCCAGCGGGTCGACGTAGGGCTGGCCCGTGGTCGGGTCGAGCAGTTCGCCGTTCGCGTTGTACTCGTCGCCGGTGACCGGGTCGACGTAGTGGCCGGTCGACGGGTCGAACTCGGAGCCGCCGCCCTGCGGGTTCCACTCCTCGGTGCCGTCGTTGACGTCGGCGTCGAGGGTGTCCGGGGCCTGGGCGCCGTACGGGTCGTTCGCGGCGTCGATCTGGTCCTGCACCCACGGGTCCGGGGTGGCGCCGGTGCCCGCGTCGGCCTCCGGGTAGCCCTGGTTGGCCGCGTCGATCTGGTCCTGCACCCACGGGTCGGCCGAGGTGCCGGCGGCCGGGTCGGCGCCGAAGTCCTGGGTACCGGCGGGCGCCGCGTCGAGCGGGTTGCCCGACGGGTCGAGCGCGGCCTGGTCCTCGGTGGCCGCCGGGTCGTACGACGGGTCGTCGTAGGTCGGCAGCTCCGGCGCGTCCGGCACGGAGTCGTACGAGATGTCCGAGGCGGGCATGTCGTCCGGCAGGTTGGGCGACAGGTCGTCCATGCCCTGCTCGACGCTCCACAGCTGGTCGTTGACGCTCGGGTCGTCGAAGCCCGTGCCGTCGTGCGACATGCCGTCGTCGTACCCGGTCTGGTCCAGGTCCGAGTTGTACGCGTCTTCGCTGAAGTGGTCGGTCATGTTCGGGATCCCCCCCGAGTCGTGAGCCGCTCGCGCTGCCTCGTGATGGTCGCGCGCCGCTGCTCGGTCTGCCTGGTGGCGTCGTGCAAAAGGTTCCTGCGTGCCGTGAGGATGCCCTCGCGGCGTTCGTACTCCGTGACCAGTTCGTCGACGGTGTGCGCGTACGTGGCCCGGTACTGCTCCACGTACGCGCGGACCGTCTCCGCATAGTGCTCGGTCGCGGCGAGGATGGCTTCGTCGATCTGCCGTGCGAGGCCGTCCGCGACCGTCTGGAGTGTCTGATGCATTTCGGCCCGTGCGTGGTTCCGCAGTGCGTTCATGTCCGTCGACGACATCGAGTCGGCGATCCGGGCCGCGAACGCCCCCAGCCCACTGCGCGGTTGGGGCGGCGGGCCGTAGTTCGGCGCCGACTGGCCGGGCATCGGCGGCGGCGGAATGCTCGGTGCCCCCGGGGGAGACGGCGGGGGGTAGGAGTGGATTCCGCCCGAATTGGGGCCGCCGTATTGCGGCGAATGCCCGGATGGGTAAGCGGGATAGGGTGCCGAGCCGGGCAGCCGCGGCGGCGGCATGTTCGGCGGCACGCTCCCGCGCCGCGGCCCGGTGGGCGGCGGCATCGACGCGAACCACTGGTCCACGCCGGACCCGATCGGACCCGATCTTGTTGCCTGGCCGCGAACCGCCCGTATCTGTTGTGTGACACCCGAGACGTTCGATTCGTACGCCCGCAGGGCGTTCGACGCGAGCACCGTCCCGGACACGATCGTGACGTTCGTGCGTATCTGCACGACGGCGGTCTGGTCGAGCTTCGCGTACTCGGCCTCGAAGGCGGCCTCGACGGCCGCTTCCGCCTCGCGCGCGCTGTCCGCCAGCGCCGACGTCACCGCCTTCTGTACGACGTCGCCGATGCGCGGCAGGTCGCGCCGGATCAGGTCGGGCACGTCCGCACGGATCACCCGGCGCATGTCGTCCGGCGTGACCGCGGTGTCGATGGCCGTGTCGATCGACCGGCGCGTGTACTGCTGCCACTGCGCGGCCATCGCGCCCACCGCACGCCGCGCGTTCTCCGCGCCCGCGTCCACCAGCAGGGCGCCGCGCGCCGCGTGCCGTTCGCCGAACGCGGCCAGGTTCGGGATGCGGTTCGCGTCCAGCTCGGCTTCCTCGGCCGCCAACCGGCGCTGCGCGTCCTCGAGTTCGCCGCCCAGTTCGGTGAGTACGTCCTCCATGAGGCGCAGCAGGTGGTCGGACACGGCGATGATGCGCTGGCGCTGCATCTGGTCCCGCAGCGTCTCCAGCGTCGCCGGGAACATGTCCGCCCAGTACTCCTGTTCCGGCCCGAGGAGTTCCCGGCCGGTGGCGCGGCGCAGCACGGCGTCGGCGGCGACGCCCTGCACGACGACGTCGTCGAGGCCCAGCAGGCGGGCGAACCGTTTGCGGACGTGGCTGAGCAGGTCGTCGTGCTCGTCGTCCTCGACGTGGTCCATCTTCGTGACGATGAAGATGCAGCGGCGCAGCAGTCCGGGGTCGAGCGCGTCGGTGAGGAACGCGGTCAGTGATGTCGAGGCGGGGGAGGCGGAGGGGGTAAGCACCGCGGCCAGGTCGGCTTCGGTGCGCATGACCTCGCTGGTGATGTCGGTGTGCCCGACCTCGGCGTTGGTGCCGGGGGTGTCGATGACGACCAGCCCGTCGCGCAGCGGCGCGGCGGGGTGCCGGACTTCGAGGTACGACAGGTGCGGGGCGAACCGCTCGTCGGCGGTGAGCAGCGACAGGATCCCCGCGGTGTCGTCGGGGACGGCGACGTCGGGTGCGAGGTGCAGCAGCATGCGGCCGAGGGGGCTGTGCGGGCCCGCGGCGCGGCCGGTGGGGTACTGGTAGCGGATCCCGTCGAGGCGGAACCGGACTTCGAGGGAGAATTCCGGCCCGTGCGTGATGCGGGTCGCGGCGGCGGTGGTGCGCAGCGCGGACGTGGGGAGGAGGTCCTGGCCGAGCAGGGCGTTGATGAAGGTGCTTTTGCCGGCCGAGAACTCACCGATGACGGCGAGGTAATAGCGGTCGTCGTGGAGGCGTTCCTCGACGGCGTGGATCCGCGTGGTGAGTTGGCCGAGCCGGGTCTGGTCGGCGACGATGCGGCGCACCAGGCGCAGCGCGAAGTCCAGGTGGTCCGAGACTTCGGTCAGCGCTTCGATTGTGTCGCGGCGCTCTTCGCGCGCCGCTTCGGACCGGTTTCCGCCCGGCCCATGAGTTGTCCCCACGTGCATGGCTCCCCCCAGAGTGGGGCCAGTCTCTCGACCGCCGGGCGTCGCGTCAATGCGGCGGGAGGGGAGCGGGCGCGCGGGGGGCGCAACGCGCGTCGACCATGCCGTACGCAGGTCGTTCCTCGCCGCCGAACTCGCTTCCGACGGGCGGTGGGAGCGGCCTTCGGGCATCGGGTTCATCGGGTTCTGGATCGTGCAGGAATGTTTCTTCGTCACCCGCACCGTAAGCCAGCTTGGGGTGGCTGGGGTTTCTGTTTCCCGTGGGATTGGCAAAGAACATGCCAAAGAACGGTTGTGGGGCGGTTGCGGGCCTTTTCCCGAGGGCTTTCCCCCAGGTCGGAGCGGGTGCAGGCGGCTACGATCCGGGCAATTGACCGCGGGTCAATACATCCCCCGGTGTTTCCCCCCTTCTGCAAAGGACTTCGATGCGTTCCGCACGCGCGCGTTTGGTCGGTGCCGCCCTGGTGCCGCTGCTTCTCGCGGCCACGGCCTGCAAGTTCGGCTCGGACGACAAGAAAGACGACAAGAAGGCGGACAACGCGGCGGCCTCGACCACCGCCCCGGCGTCCGCCCCCGCCGCCCCCTCCACCGCGGCACCCTCCGGTGCGGCTTCCGGCAACCCGGGCGGCAACGGCAAGGCGCTCACCGCCGCCCAGCTCCAGACCGCCCTGCTGTCCGCGAAGGAACTCCCGTCCGGCTGGAAGACCGCCGCCGGCAAACTCCCCGCCCCCACCGCGCAGACCGTCACCCCCGCGGGCTGCCAGCCGGTCTGGGACCTGGTCTTCGGCGACCCGAAGAAGCAGCCCACCGCCAAGGCCGGCGCCACCTTGACCGGCCCCGGCGGCAGCTACCAGGTCTCCCTGGCCGAATTCGCCCCCGGCGTCGCCGAGAAGCTCTTCGCCGACACCGCCGGCGCGGTCAAGAACGACACCACCACGGACTGCCTCGCCTACAGCGCCAAGAACGCCAAGGGCGACATCACCTCCGTCGAAGGCGGCACCCAGGACGCCCCCAAACTCGGTGACGCGTCCCTGAAGCTCCTGGTCGCCTACGGACCTAAGGCGTCCATGGACAACCCCTCCAACGCCAACCCGGCCGGCTACGTCCAGTTCATCCGCGTCGGCACCGCCATAGCCGCCGTCTATGTCGTCAGCGACGTCAACGTCGGCATGTTCCCGAAGGACTTCCCGGACGACCTGGTGAAGACCCAGGTGGACAAGCTGGCCGCGGCGAAGAAGGGCTGACCCGCACCGCGGCGTCGGCGGGCGGTGCGGCATGATCCGGACTCGACACATTGCGTCGACCGGCCGTCCCGGGGAGTCTCATGCACACCGCTCGCCCTGCCGCAACAGCCGCCGCACTGCTGGCACTTGTCATCGCCTCCGCCGGCTGTTCCGGCGGCGGCAAGTCGGGTGACAATGCGGACGACAAGCCCGCGCAGGGGCAGCCGGTCGCGCCTGCGGCCGGTGCGCCGTCCACGGCCGGTTCCGCGCCCGGCGGGCAGCCGTCCACCGCGGCGGCCTCGGCACCTTCGGCGGGCAAGGACATCGACCCGGCAAAGGTGCCCGACTTGCTGGTGGCCAATGCCGACCTCCCGGACGGCTGGAAGACCAGCTCGGACTTCCTGACCGACGACACCGGTGCGGCGAACCCGGAGAAGTGCCAAGCCGTTGCCGACCTCCTGCAAGGGCGCAGTGCCGCCGTGGAGCCCGTCGCAGCCGTGCGCACCGGGCTGCAAGACGGTTCCGCCACGGGCTCGCTGCGCGCGATCGGCATCCGCGCCTACACCGACGGAGGCGCCGCGAAGCTGATGGCCGACGCCGTCGCTGCCCGCCCCGGCTGTGCGACGTTCCGGGCGGTCGACTCGCAGGGCAAAGAAGCCGAGTACCACATCGCCCCCGGCAACCCGCCGAAACTCGGCGACGACGGCTTCGCCTCGCTGGTCACCACCAAGGCCGGCACCAAGAGCTACACGCTGCCCGCCACCCTCATCCGGGTCGGAAACGTCATCGTGAGCTTCATGGCCTACCAAGGCTCGTTCCCCGACGACGTCATACGCGCCCAGGTCGCCAAGGTCGTCGCCGCGCAGAAGGCCTGACGCGATCCGGCCCGGCCCCTCGCGCCTCCGGGCCACCTTTTCCCCGGTGGATCTTGCTTCGTCTGCCCGTGCGGGTATGCGATGGACGCAGTCGAGGCGATCCCTCGCAGATGTGCCGCTGCGCGGAGCCGGCGGGCGCCTTCACGGGTGCCGCGGGGTCCGGTCCGGGGGCGTTGCCGGAGCCGTCACCCACGGCATACGGGCGCATACTGGACATAGCGGGTCGCGTGGTCATCCCCGCGCGCCCGTGGGCGGTGCCGCTGTGCGGTGGTCCTCACCCGTCGGCCGACGCCCGGTCGCCCGGCGGATACCGGTTCCGTCCGGACCCGATCGGTCCTGTCCGGCCCCGCGAGGAGGCGGCGATGTTCGAGGAAGCGCAGTACCTGGCCCCGGTGACCCGGCGTGCCGACGGCAGCATCGAAGTCGAGCTGTCGCGAAGCCACCCGGGGTTCGCCGACCCGGTGTACCGCGAACGGCGCAACCGGATCGCCGAACTGGCGCTGCGCCACGTGCCCGGCGAGCCGATCCCCGCCGTGGAGTACACCCCCGAGGAACACGAAGTGTGGCGGATCGTGTCCGCCGAGCTGGCCGTCGCGCACCGCGAGCTGGCCGTCGCCGAATACCTGCACGGCGGCGAGCGCCTCGCCCTGCCGAAGGACCGCATCCCGCAGCTCGAGGAAGTCAGCGACTGGCTGGAGCCCCTCACAGGCTTCCGCTACCTGCCCGCGGCCGGACTGGTCGAGCTGCGCGAGTTCTACGGCACGCTCGCCGACTCCCTCTTCCACTCCACGCAGTACATCCGGCACCACAGCGTGCCGCTCTACACCCCCGAGCCGGACGTCGTCCACGAGGTCATCGGCCACGCCAACGCCCTCGCCAGCGACCGGTTCGCCGCGCTGTACCGGCTGGCCGGCGAGGCCGCCCGCCGAGTGGAGAGCCGCGAAGCACTGGAGTTCGTGTCCAAGGTCTTCTGGTTCACGCTGGAGTTCGGCGTGATGGCCGAAGGCGGCGAACTCAAGGCCTACGGCGCAGGCATCCTGTCCTCGTACGGCGAGATCCGCGAGTTCCGCCAGATGGATATCCGCCCGCTCGACCTGGCCGCCATGGGCACCACCACGTACGACATCACCCACTACCAGGACGTGCTGTTCCGCGCCGAATCGATGGCGCACCTCGAAGACGTCGTCGGCGCGTTCTGGGCCACCTGCGACGACGACGCCATCGCGCGCCTGGCACTCCCGGTGTCCTGAACCGATGCCCTGAACCGATGCCCTGAACCGGTGTCCTGAACCGGTGTCCTGAACCGGTGTCCTGAACCGGTGTCCTGAGCCGGTGCCCTGAACCGGCGTCCCGAAAGCGCAGAATCCGGCCGCGCTCCGCAGCACACGAACCGCGGGGCGCGGCCCGTCACTCCTCCGGCGGCGCCGTCACGAAGTCGATCAGCTCCTCGACCCGCCCCAGCAGGGCCGGCTCCAAGTCGCGGTACGAGTGCACGTGCGACAGGATCCACCGCCACGTCTCGCCGGTCGACGACGTCCGCCCCAGTGCCGCGTTGATCCCCGTCTTCCAGTCCGTTCCGCGCGGCACCGACGGCCACGCGTCCACGCCCAGCACGGACGGCTTCACCGCCTGCCAGATGTCCACGAACGGGTGCCCCGCCACCAGCACATGCGCGCCGAACGGGCCCGCCGCGACCTCCGCCGCGATCCGGCTCTCCTTCGACCCGGGCACCAGGTGGTCCACCAGCACCCCCAGCCTGCGACCCGGACCGGGAGCGAACTCACTTACCACCGCGGGCAGATCGTCGACGCCTTCGAGGAACTCCACGACCACACCCTCGATCCGCAGGTCGTCGCCCCACACGCGCTCGACCAACTCCGCGTCGTGCTTGCCCTCGACGTAGATCCGGCCCGCCCGCGCCACCCGCGCCTGATGCCCCGCCACCGCGATCGACCCCGACGCCGTGTGCGTCTTCCGCTGCGGCGCCGGCTGCCCGGCCCGCGGCCGCACCAGCGTCACCACCGCGCCGTCCACGAGGAAGCCCCGCGGCTCCATCGGGAACACCCGCAGCTTCCCGTGCCGGTCCTCCAGCGTGACCGTCAGGCCCTCGGGGGTCTTCTCCACCCGCACCACCGCGCCGCAGAACCCGGTCTCGGCCTCCTCGACCACCAGGTCCCGCTCCGCCTCCACCTCGGGAACCGGCTTCGGCTTCTTCCACGGCGGGGTCAGATCCGGCCCGTAACTCCTGCTGCGCATGGCAGCGAACGCTAGCGGGCTCAACCCCCGTCGACGGGGTCGGCACGCCGCGCCTTCACGTACTCCCATTGGCCCAGTACGAACTCCCGGTCCACCGGCTCGCCGTGCCCCGGCACCACCACCGACTCGGGCAGTTCCAGCAGATGCGCCAACGTGCCCGGCCACTCCGCCGGGAACGAATCCGGGCCGTACGACGGCGGCGCCGACTCCTCCACCAGATCCCCGGCCAACAGCACCCCCGCCTCCGGCACCCGCACCACCACATCGCAGCCGGTGTGGCCCCGGCCCGGCGCGTAGAGCAGCGCCTCCGCACCGCCGATATCCAGCCGTACTTCACGGCCCGCATCCACCAGATGCGTCGGCGCGACGATCCGCACCGCCGCCATGTCCCGCTCCGGCATACCGAACCGGACCGCGTCCGCCCGGCCCTCCTCGCCCCACCGCGCCAAATACGCGGGCAGGCCCGCGTGACCCCACACGTCCGCGTCCGGAAAACGACGCAGCACCTCCGCATTGCCGTAGCAATGGTCGAAGTGCCCGTGCGTATTCACCACCGCCAACGCGCGCGCGGCAGCCCGTCCCGCTCCAGCACCGACGCCAACCCGTCGAGCAGCGCCGCGGTCTCCCGCTCATACGAGCCGGTGTCGACCAGCACGAACCCCGCACGCCCCGCGACCGCCGCCACATTCAGTGCCAAAGCGGGCACCCGCGCGACATACAAACCCGCCCCGAAAGACCGCCAGGACGGGCTTTCGTCATGTTCCGCGTGTACCATCCGTCGACCCTTGCACAGACGGCAGGGTACGGACCCGACGACACCGCCGTACACTGGCACTCCGACAAGAGGAGTGCCAAGGCCAGGCCAGGGAGGTGCGCACGGTGCTGGACGACCGCAAGCTCGACGTGCTGCGCGCCATCGTGCAGGACTACGTCGCCACCCAGGAGCCCGTCGGCTCCAAAGCGCTCGCGGAACGCCACAACCTCGGAGTGTCCCCGGCCACCATCCGCAACGACATGGCTGTGCTCGAAGAAGAGGGCTACATCACCCAGCCCCACACCAGCGCCGGACGCGTCCCCACCGACGCGGGCTACCGGCTCTTCGTCGACCGGCTCGCCGGCATCAAGCCGCTCTCCACGCCGGAACGCCGCGCCATCCAGAGCTTCCTCGACGGCGCCGTCGACCTCGACGACGTCGTGGGACGCACCGTCCGCCTCCTCGCCCAGCTGACCCACCAGGTCGCCGTCGTGCAGTACCCCTCGCTGACCCGCTCCACCATCCGGCACGTCGAACTGCTCACCCTCGCGCCGACCCGGGTCATGCTCATCCTCATCACCAGCACCGGGCGCATCGAACAACGCGCCATGGACGTGGCGGCACCCATCGGCGAGGATCTCCTCGCCGACCTGCGCGCCCGCATCAACGCCCGCGTCGTCGGCAAACGCTTCGCCGACGTCGCGCTGCTCGTCCAGGACCTCGACGAATCGTTCACCGTCGAAGAACGGCCGATCGTCGGTACCGTCCTGGCCAACCTGCTCGACACTTTGGTGGAACAGCAGGAAGAACGGGTCGTCCTCGCCGGCACCGCCAACCTCACCCGGTTCGGTCCGGATTTCCCGATGACGATCCGCCCGGTCCTCGAAGCCCTGGAGGAGCATGTCGTCCTCCTGCGCCTGCTCGGCGAAGCCACCGAGCCGGCCATGGTGGTGCGGATCGGGCACGAGAACATGCACGAGGGACTGGCCGCCACCTCGGTGGTTTCCGTCGGGTACGGCAGCGGTGACGAGGCGCTCGCCAAACTCGGCGTGCTCGGGCCGACCCGGATGGACTACCCCGGAACGATGGGAGCAGTGCGCGCCGTGGCACGGTACGTCGGACAGATTCTCGCGGAGTCGTAGTTGACCACTGATTACTACGAGGTCCTCGGTGTTCGGCGCGATGCCACGCCCGAGGAAATCAAAAAAGCCTTCCGTCGCCTGGCGCGCGAACTGCATCCGGACGTCAATCCGGACCCCAAGACGCAGGAGCGCTTCAAGGAGATCAACGCCGCCTACGAGGTCCTCTCGGACCCGCAGAAGCGGCAGATGTACGACCTCGGGGGCGACCCCCTCGGGGGCGCGGGCGCCGCGGCCGGCGGCTTCGGCGCCGGCTTCGGGTTCAGCGACATCATGGACGCCTTCTTCGGCCAGGCCAGCCAGCGCGGACCGCGCTCGCGGACCCGCCGCGGCCAGGACGCCATGATCCGCATCGAGGTGCAGCTGGAGGAGGCGGCGTTCGGCACGACCCGGGAAATCCAGGTCGACACGGCGATCACCTGCACCACCTGCAACGGCGAAGGCGCCGCCCCCGGCACCACCGCCCAGACCTGCGACATGTGCCGCGGCCGCGGCGAGGTCAGCCAGGTCACCCGGTCGTTCCTCGGCCAGGTCATGACCTCGCGGCCCTGCCCCCAGTGCCAGGGCTTCGGGACGGTCGTGCCGAACCCGTGCCCCGAGTGCGCCGGCGACGGCCGGGTCCGGGCCCGCCGCACGCTCACCGTCAAGATCCCCGCGGGCGTCGACGCCGGCACCCGCATCCAGCTCGCCGGCGAAGGCGAGGTCGGCCCCGGCGGCGGCCCCGCGGGCGACCTGTACGTGGAGATCGCCGAGGTCCCGCACCCGACGTTCCAGCGCCGCGGCGACGACCTGCACTGCACCGTCACCATCCCGATGACGGCCGCGGCGCTCGGCACCAAGGTCCCCCTGGAGACCCTGGACGGCATGACCGAGATCGACATCCGCCCCGGCACCCAGTCCGGCCAGTCGATCCCGCTGCACGGCCGCGGCGTCACCCACCTCCGCGGCGGCGGCCGCGGCGACCTGATCGTGCACGTCGAGGTCCAGACGCCCTCGAAGCTCGACCCGGAGCAGGAGGAACTCCTGCGGCGCCTGGCCAAGCTGCGCGGCGAGGAACGCCCGCAGGGGCAGTTCTCGCCCGGGCAGCAGGGACTGTTCTCACGGCTGAAGGACGCGTTCAACGGGCGCTGACACGCGGTCGTCGGATGCCGTCGCCCCGCGCCCCGGAGTTTCGGGGCGCGGGGCGCGGTGGTTCCCGGGCGCGGCGACGTAGGGTCGGTCCGTGACCGTGTCCTGGCCCCTGCCCCTCGTCCAAGCCCCCATGGCGGGCGGCGCCTCCGGCCCCGAGCTGGCCGCGGCGGTGAGCGACGCCGGAGGCCTCGGCTTCCTGGCCGCCGGCTACAAGACCGCCGACGCCACCGCCGCCGACATCACCGCCCTGCGCGGACGCACCGACCGGCCCTTCGGCGTCAACCTCTTCGTCCCGGGCGAGACCTCCGAGGCCGTCGCCACCGACGAACTCCCCGCCTACCGCACGCGCCTGACGGCCGACGCCGACCGCTACGGCGTCGCCCTCGGCGACGTGCCCGCGCACGGCATCGACGACGACTGGAACGCCAAGGTGGCGCTGCTCCTCGACGACCCTGTCCCCGTCGTCTCGTTCACCTTCGGCTGCCCCGCCACGGACCTCCTCGCCGCCTTCCGCGACCGCGGCACGCTGACCGCCGTCACCGTCACCGCGCCGTACGAAGCCGGCCTCGCCGCCGCGGCCGGCGCCGACCTGCTCGTCGTCCAAGGCACCGAAGCCGGCGCGCACCAGGGCCGCTGGGACAACACCGGGCCGATCGGCGAGCCGTACGGCCTCCTCACCCTCCTCGCGCTCGTCCGCGAACTCACCGGACTGCCGCTGATCGCCACCGGCGGCCTGATGACCGGCGCGCAAGTCCGGGCCGTCCTCGCCGCCGGCGCGGTCGCCGCGCAACTCGGCACGGCGTTCCTCCGCTGCCCCGAATCGGGCGCGCCCGCCGCGCACAAGGCGGCCCTCGCCGACCCGCGGTTCGGCGAGACCCGGCTGACCCGGGCGTTCTCCGGACGCCCGGCACGCGGCCTCGTCAACGCGTTCGTCGAGGCGCACAGCGCCGAAGCGCCCGCCGCGTACCCGGAAATCCACTACGCGACGGCCCCGATCCGCCGCGCCGCGGCCGCCGCCGACGACCCCGCCGCGATGGCCCTATGGGCCGGCCAGGGCTGGCGGCTCGCGCGCGCCGAACCCGCGGCGGACGTGGTGGCACGGGTGACGGCAGACTTGGGCTGAGTCTTCGGAAGCCCTCCGAAGCCTTCCGAGAACCTTGCAGAAAGAGCCCCCATTGTGAGCGCACCCGTTTTCCTCACCGGCGACCCCGCCCTGCGCACCGGGCGCCGGGTCGTCCTCGACGGAGCCGAGGGACGGCATGCGGTCACCGTCCGGCGGATCGCCGTCGGCGAGGAGGTCGTGCTGACCGACGGGAAGGGCCTGTCGGTGCGCGGCACGGTCGCGGTGGTCGAGGGCAAGGACACGCTGTACGTCGACGTCGCCGAGCGCGCCGAAGAGCCGCCGCCGGCGCCGCGGATCGTCGTCGTGCAGGCGCTGCCGAAGGGCGACCGCGGGGAACTGGCGGTCGAGACGATGACCGAGGTCGGCGTCGACGTGATCGTGCCGTGGGCCGCATCGCGCTGCATCACGCAGTGGAAGGGCGAGCGGGGGGCGAAGTCCCTCGCCAAGTGGCGGGCCACGGCGCGGGAGGCGGGCAAGCAGGCCCGCCGCGTGCATCTGCCGGACGTGACCGAGCCGATGACGACCCGTCAGGTGGCGGGGCTGCTGGGCGGGGCCGCGTTCGCGGGCATCCTGCACGAGGAGGCTGCGGAGCCGCTGGCCACGGCGGAGTTGCCGGGCGACGGCGATCTCGTGCTCGTCGTCGGACCGGAAGGTGGCGTCTCGCCGGAGGAGATCACCGCGTTCACGACCGCCGGTGCGGCGCCCTACCGGCTGGGGCCGACGGTGCTGCGGACGTCCACCGCGGGCGTGTCGGCCGCATCGGTCCTGCTGGCCCGCTGCGGCCGCTGGTCCTGACCGGCCCGCGCGGCGCCAGCCGATAGCATCGCGCCGAACCTGCACTCACTAGGAGGCACGCATGGCGGCTGGGGAACCCCAGGCGGACTGCCTGTTCTGCAAGATCGTGGCCGGTGACGTGCCCGCCACGGTCGTGCACCAGACCAAGGACGTCGTCGCGTTCCGCGACATCAACCCGCAGGCGCCGACCCACATCCTGGTGATCCCGCGCGCCCACTACGCCAACGCGGGCGACCTCGGCGCCAACGCACCCGAGCTGGCCGGCACGCTCCTCGCCGAGGCCGCGTCGGTGGCAGCGGCGGAGGACATCGCGGACAGCGGCTACCGGATAGTGTTCAACACCGGCGCCGGCGCGGGCCAGACGGTCTTCCACGTGCATGCCCACCTGCTCGGCGGCCGCGGGCTGAGCTGGCCGCCCGGGTAAGCCCGAAAGGCCGGGGCTCGGTCACGGCGGTGGCGGTGCGGGACGCGCCGCCACCGTAACACCCCTGCCCCACCGTGTCTTCGCTCCTCAACGGGCCCTCCCTCTCCCAACCACCATCCGGGAGATCTCGCGTCGAAGGGCCCTCCCCCGCCTCCTCCGCCATCGGGCACCATCGGCGATCAATCCCGGTGCAGCACCCAACACCCCGAAGTCTGCGGGGTGGTTATCCCGGCCGCCGCATCTCACGCACCAAAGCTGTGGACAACCACTCCCACTGGCCACCACGCCACCCACAGCCGCCGTCGGCAGCCGCCCAGCCATCGCCGTGCACTCTCAGCACACTCACAAGCCCTCCTGCTCCCCACAAGCCTTCCGCCCCCGCATCGTCGAAAATAGATCCCATGTCCCCCCGCGAACTCCTCGTCCTGGGCACCGCCAGCCAAGCCCCCACGCGGCACCGGAACCACAACGGCTATCTGCTGCGCTGGGACGGCGAAGGGCTGTTGTTCGATCCGGGGGAGGGCACCCAGCGGCAGATGGTCTACGCCGGGGCGGCCGCGACCGACATCACCCGGATCTGCGTCACGCACTTCCACGGCGACCACTGCCTCGGCCTGCCCGGCGTCGTGCAGCGGCTCAGCCTCGACCGCGTGCGGCACGAGGTCACCGCGTACTACCCGGCCAGCGGCCAGGCCTACTTCGACCGCCTGCACCACGCCAGCGTGTTCCACGAGACCGCCGTCCTGCGCGAGCACCCCGTCGCCGGCGACACCGCGACCGTGCCACTCGACGCCTTCGCGCTCACCGCGAGCCGCCTCTCCCACCCGGTCGAGTCGTACGGCTACCGCCTCGTCGAACCCGACGGCCGCCGCATGCTCCCCGAGCGCCTCGCCGAATACGGCGTCACCGGCCCCGCGGTCGGCCGCCTCCAACGCGAAGGCTCCGTCGACATCGACGGCAAGCTCGTCGTCCTCGACGAGGTCAGCGAAGTCCGCCGCGGCCAGAGCTTCGCGTTCGTCATGGACACCCGGCTCTGCGACGCCGTCTTCGAACTCGCCGACGGCACCGACATGCTCGTCTGCGAGTCCACCTTCCTGCACGAGGACGAGGCCCTCGCCGAAGCCCACGGCCACCTCACCGCCCGCCAAGCCGGCGCCGTCGCCCGCGAGGCCCGCGCCCGGCTGCTCGTCCTCACCCACTTCTCGCAGCGCTACACCGACCCCCACGCGTTCGTCGACGACGCCCGCAAGGAATTCGACGGCCCCATCCACGTCGCCGCCGACCTCGACCGCATCCCCGTCCCGAAACGCCGCTGACCGGCCCCTTCCCCCGCCGTCGCATCCGCCGCACACTTGGCTCCGCGGACGCCGGGGTCCGAGGAACGAGGGGGCATGAACGCCGTACTGCGCGCGAGTCTCGCGTTCGTCCTGCTCGCGGTGCTCTACCTCGCACTTGTCGGTGCCGCCGCCGCGGTCGCGTACGCCGGCTCCCGCATGGTGCTCGCGGGCGGCGCCTGGGCATGGGGCGGCGGCGCCGTTTTCGCCTTCCTGACCGCCCTCGGCATCGCCGTCCTGGTGCGCTTCGCCCGCCCCACGTTCTACGCCCGCCCGGCGAGCCTGCGCGTCACCCGCGCCGAACAGCCCGAGCTGTGGAAACTCGTCGAGGAAGCCGCCGAGGCCCTCCACACCCGAGCGCCCGACGACGTGCGCCTGCTCCCCGACGCCAACGCCGCCGCCCACGAAGACACCCGGTTCCTCGGCCTCCTGTCCGGCCGCCGCACCCTCTATGTCGGCACGCCGCTGCTCCTCGCCCTCACCCGCGGGCACCTCCTCGCCGTCCTCGTCCACGAAATGGGCCACTACGCGGGCGGCCACACCCGCCTCGGCACCCTGACCCTCCGCTGGCGGAACGCCATGACGCGCCGGTTCGAAGGGCACCGCGCCACCGCCCGCCTGTGGGTACCGCTCGACGCGTACGCGAAGGTCACCCTCCGCCTCACCCTGCCGTTCGACCGCCGCCAGGAGTACGAAGCCGACGCGGCCGCCGCCCGCGCCGTCGGCAAGCACGAGACGATCGCCGCGCTCAGCGAGGTCCAGGCCGTCACCGCCGCGTGGGACACCTTCCTCGAGCGGCTGCGCGCCGCACTCGACATCGGCCACGCGCCCAAGGACGTCTACGCCGGCTTCACCCGGCTCCTCGCCGAGCCCGGCACCCAGGCCAGGCTCGACACCTTGCGGGCCACGCCTCCCGAGCCCGTCCGCGGCCCGTACGACAGCCACCCCCCGCTCGCCGACCGCCTGGCCGCCCTCGCCCGGCTGCCCGACACCGCCGCGACGCCGCCCGTGGCCGACACCCCCGCCCGCGACCTCCTCGCCGACCCCGCGGCCACCCTGCGCGCCGGTCAGGAGGTCTTGCTCGCGGGCCACCGCGACGACAAACCGCGCCTCGACTGGGACGTCCTCGACCGCGTCGTCGCCCGCGCCGGGACCGCGGCTCCCGCATGATCACCGGCCCGAAAACCTCAAGAGCGTGTCAAGGGCGAAGGGATACCATTGCCAAGAGGAAAACCCGTATCCCGAGTCCCGGAAAGTAGGCGTGATCAGGCCGTAAGGCCGCCCATGGCTTCCACACGACACGCTCGCGGCGATGCCGGCAACGCCGCCGAAAACGCCGCCACGACCCCGCAGGCCGCCGAGGCCACGCAGGCTCAGGCCAAGATCGTGATCCCGGCGAAGCATCCGATGGTCGCGCTGCTCGGCTCGGGAGACTCCTTCCTCCGCGTGATCGAGGACGCGTTCCCGACCGTCGACATCCACGTCCGCGGCAACGAGGTCACGACCACCGGCCCCGACGAGGACGTCGAACTGGTCAAGCGCCTCCTCGACGAGATGATGCTCGTGCTGCGCACCGGCCAGCCACTCACCGCGGAGGCCGTCGAGCGCTCGATCGCGATGCTCCGCTCCGGTGCCGACACGGCGCCCGCCGAGGTCCTCACCCTCAGCATCCTGTCGAACCGCGGCCGCACGATCCGCCCCAAGTCGCTCAACCAGAAGCGCTACGTGGACGCGATCGACCGCCGCACCATCGTCTTCGGCATCGGCCCCGCCGGCACCGGCAAGACGTACCTCGCGATGGCCAAGGCCGTCCAGGCGCTGCAGATGAAGCAGGTCAACCGCATCATCCTCACGCGCCCCGCCGTCGAAGCCGGCGAACGCCTCGGCTTCCTCCCCGGCACCCTGTACGAGAAGATCGACCCGTACCTGCGGCCGCTCTACGACGCCCTGCACGACATGATCGACCCCGACTCGATCCCGCGCCTGATGGCCGCGGGCACGATCGAGGTCGCACCACTGGCTTATATGCGTGGCCGCGCGCAGCCGACGTTCACGAAGGTTCTGACACCTGAGGGTTTCCGCCCCATCGGCGACCTCGAAGTCGGTGATCTGGTGATCGGATCCAACGGCGAGCCCACGCCTGTGCTCGGCGTCTACCCTCAGGGCGAGAAGGACATCTACCGGGTCACCGCCCAGGACGGCTCTTGGACGTTGGCCTGCGGCGAGCACCTGTGGACGGTCCGCACCGCGTCGGACCGCCGTCGCAACAAGCCATGGCGTGTCCTGGAAACCAAGGACATGATCGGCAACCTGCGGGCAGCGCATGCCCGCCGCTACGAGCTGCCGATGCTGACCGCCCCGGTCTGCCTTCCCGAGCGTGAAGTCCCGATGGACCCTTACGCCCTGGGCTTGCTGCTCGGCGACGGCTGCCTTACCGGCTCCACCACCCCGTCGTTCGCCACGGCCGACCCGGAACTCGCGGAGTCGTTGGACGCCGCGCTGCCCGGGGTTCACGTGCGGCACCGCGGCGGCGTGGACTACGTCCTCAACCGGGTCAAGGCTCCCGGAGACGTCGTGACTCTGGTCAACCCGGTCACGGAGGTCATGCGCGGGCTGGAGCTGCTCGGTGCGCGTTCGCATGCGAAGTTCGTGCCCGACGTGTACGTGCAGAACTCGGCCGACGTGCGGCTGGCCGTTCTGCAGGGCTTGCTCGACTCCGACGGCGGCCCTGTCGTGCAGGAGGGCCGTACCTGCCGGATCCAGTTCACGACGACGTCGATCATGCTCCGCGACGACGTGATCGGATTGGTGCAATCGCTGGGCGGTATCGCCTACACGCGTCGGCGCCGGGCGATCGGCCGCAAGCCTGGCCTGGCCAACGGCCGCCCGGTTCCGTACCGATACGACGCCCACATCGTCGACATCCGCCTGCCCGAAGGCATCGAGCCTTTCCGCCTGACGCGGAAGAAGGACGCCTACCACGCCGCCGGGGGCGGCGGCCGTCCGATGCGTTTCATCGACAGCATCGAACCGGCCGGCCGCGAGGAGACGGTCTGCATCCAGGTGGCGGCCGAGGACTCGTTGTACGTCACCGAGGACTACCTGCTCACGCACAACACCCTCAACGACGCGTTCATCATCCTCGACGAGGCCCAGAACACCTCCGCCGAGCAGATGAAGATGTTCCTCACCCGGCTCGGCTTCGGGTCGAAGATCGTCGTCACCGGTGACGTGACGCAGGTCGACCTCCCGAACGGGACGGAGAGCGGGCTGCGCGTCGTGCGGCGGATCCTGGACGGGGTCGAGGACATCGAGTTCTGCCAGCTGAGCAGCCAGGATGTCGTCCGCCACCAGCTCGTCGGCCGGATCGTGGATGCCTACGGGCGCTACGACGCCGAGCGCGACGCCCGGGACGTGCCGCGTTCGCGCGGGCGTCGCGGTCAGATCCACAGCACCACCGGCAACGGCAACGGCAACGCAGAACGGGATGTGAACTGACGGCCATGTCCATCGACATCGCCAACGAGTCCGGCTACGGGCTGGACGAGCACCGCATCGTGGACGTGGCACGGTTCACGCTCGACCGGATGCGGATCCATCCGCTGGCCGAGCTGTCCGTCGTCATCGTCGACGAGGCGGCCATGGAGCAGCTGCACATCCAGTGGATGGACCTGCCCGGCCCCACCGACGTCATGTCCTTCCCGATGGACGAGCTGCGTCCCGGGAAGGACAACGAGGACCCGCCGCAGGGACTCCTCGGCGATGTCGTGCTGTGCCCCGAGGTCGCTGCCCGGCAGGCGAAGACCGCCGGGCATTCGACCGACGAGGAGCTGCAGTTGCTCACCGTGCACGGTGTGCTGCACCTGCTCGGCTACGACCACGCGGAACCGGACGAAGAGCGCGAGATGTTCGGCCTGCAGGCCGAGATCCTGCGCGCCTGGCGGGAGCGCGGCGCGGCCGGCCCGGCCGGGGCGGACGGATGAGCCGCGCGGATTCGCCGGGTCCGCATAGCCGCGCCCTCGCCGCGGCCGCCGCGCCGGTGACCGCTTCCGGCACGGGAACGGCAGTCGCCGACGGGGGCAGCGGTGTCCTCTGACGAGGTCTTCCGGTTCGTCGTCGGCGCGGTGGTGCTGACGGTCGTGGCCGGGCTGTTCGCGTGTCTGGAAGCCGCTCTCGCGCGGCTTTCCCGGCCGCGTGTCGAGGAGCTGGTCCGGAACGGGCGCCGCGGCGCCGGGCGGCTGCTGACCGTCGTGCAGGATCCGGCACGGTACGTCAATCTGGCGCTGCTGGTCCGGGTCGCCTGCGAAGTGTCGGCGAGCGTCCTGATCACCGTGGTGTTCCTGGACGGCTTCGATGCGACGTGGCAGGCGGTCCTCGCGTCGATCGGCGTGATGGTGCTGGTGTCGTACGTCGTGGTCGGTGTCTCGCCGCGTACGGTCGGCCGCCAGCATCCGATCTCGGTCGGTATCGCGGGCGCGCCGGTGCTGATCGTGCTGGCCCGGATCCTGGGGCCGATTCCGCCGTTGCTGATCCTGCTCGGCAACGCGGTGACGCCCGGCAAGGGGTACCGGGAAGGCCCGTTCGCGTCCGAGACGGAGCTGCGGGCACTCGTCGACTTGGCCGAGAAGGAGTCGCTGATCGAGGACGAGGAGCGCAAGCTGCTCCACTCGGTCCTCGAACTCGGCGACACCATCGTCCGCGAAGTGATGGTGCCGCGCCCGGACATGGTGTTCATCGAGCGCCACAAGACGGTCAGCCAGGCGTTGCGTCTGGCGCTGCGCAGTGGCTACAGCCGGATCCCGGTCATCGGCGAGAACGAGGACGACGTCGTCGGCATCGTCTACCTCAAGGACTTGGCCGAGCATGCCGCGGGCCAGGACGACCGGTGGAACACCGAGCCGGTGTCGAGTGTCATGCGGCAGGCGACGTTCGTGCCGGACAGCAAGCCCGCCGACGACCTGCTGCGCGAGATGCAGGCGAGCCGCACGCACATGGTGCTGGTGGTGGACGAGTACGGCGGCACCGCCGGGCTGGTGACGATCGAGGACATCCTGGAGGAGATCGTCGGGGAGATCACCGACGAGTACGACCGGGCGACGAACCCGGTCGAGGACCTGGGTGACGGCCGGTTCCGGGTCACCGCGCGGCTGCCCGTGGACGAGTTGGGCGACCTGTTCGGTTTTGAACTGGACGACGAGGATGTGGAGACGGTCGCGGGCCTGCTCGCGAAGCAGCTCGGCCGGGTGCCGATTCCGGGGGCGACCGTGGAGGTGGAGGGCCTGCGCCTGACCGCCGACCGGCCGTCGGGGCGCCGGAACCAGATCGGCACCATCGTGGTCGAGCGGGCCCCGGAGGGGGAGCGCGGGCGGAGCGGTGACAGCGGGGCGCACGCGGAGCACTGAGCGCCCGTACGGGGGAGCGGGCCACACCGTGGTCACGGCCGTACGTGCCTTGTCCCCGGATTGTGCCGTCCGCGTAACAGGGGTCGGTTTTCGGCAATCGGGCCCCTAAAGTCGTGCCCACATCAACGGCACCGCCGCAGCGCGCGCCCGGCACCAGGGGGGTTACGGGCAGCGCATCCGCGGCGGCGGGCCGCTTCATCACGCACACCGCTAACTGGGGGGTTCACGGTGCGTACCCGTATGCCGCGACGCGCGGCGATCAAGGCCGTCGTTCCGCTGACCGCAATCGCGCTGGTCGGTTTGACGGCTTGTCAGAAGTCCGACGACGCGAAGAGCACGCCGTCGGCGTCCGTCTCGGCCAGTGCCGGCAAGGACAAGAGCGCCGACGCGGCGCCCGCGACCGACGACCAGTTGTCCGCGGTCCTGCTCGACGGCAAGGACATCCCGGCCGGCTACACCGGCGGCAAGGTGACGACCGAGCGGCAGGACAAGTCGAACCTGAAGACCACGCCGGCCGAGTGCGGCGTGCTGAACGGCATCAACGGCCCCGAGCCGGTCGGCTACGCCGAGCGGTCCTACGCCACCGGCGGGAAGGACCCGGAAGGCGACGACTCGGTGCAGGTCAGCCTCAGCACCGCGTCGCGGGACAAACTGAAGACCCAGTTCGACTCGGCTGTCGCGGCGCTCAAGACCTGCGCCCAGTACAACATCACGAAGGGCACCGACGCGCCCGTCACGACGGTCATCGTGGACGTCAAGAACGCGCCGTTCGGCAAGGACAGCGTCACCTACCGGGTGTCGCTGGTCGGCGCGCAGCACCAGGGGCTGGCGGTGGCGACCATTACGGTCGTCCTCAAGGGCACCACCGGGATGTCCGTGATGTCGATTGCGGCGGTGGGTGAGCCGGCGGACCCGACGCCGTTCGTGACCACCCAGCTCGCCAAGCTCGACGCGCTCGCCAAGGGCGGGGCGACGGACAAGCCCAAGTCCTCGGCTAAGCCGTCGTCGTCGGCCACGCCGTCGAACGGCAAGAACCAGCCGTCGACCGAGGCGCTCACGACTGCGCTGCTCAACAAGCAGGAGATCCCGGCCGAGTACGAGGCCCGGGACCCGTCCACGGACCGGCCGACCGAGGAGTCGAAGCAGGTCTCCGACTCGCGCTGCGCGAAGATCACCCAGTACACGGTCGAGCGCGCGGCCACCGGCTACGTCGAGCAGGCCTACGCCAAGCCGGCGCCCAGCGGCGGCCAGTCGACCGAAGGCGTGTTCACCTGGCTGGCGAGCCAGTCGAACGCGTTCCTCATGCAGGAGTTCGACAACTACGTGACCGCGCTCAAGGCGTGCCCGGCGTTCACGGAGACCGCTTCGGACGGCACGGTGGACAAGTACACGATCACGGATGTGACGACGGGCAACTACACCCCCGACTCGGTCACGTTCCGGGTCCGGGACGACAACAGCAAGGACGGCCGCGCCTACCTGTTCGTGGTCGTCGCCGTGCAGGGCACGGTCATGACCCAGGTCCAGTCGGTCGCCACCAACGGCCCTGCCGTCGAACCCACCAACATGATCACCGGCCAGCTCGACAAGGTCGCCGCGCTGACCCGCTGACGTACGCACACACCGACCGCCCCGGGCGTACGGAACTCCCGTACCCCCGGGGCGGTACTGTGCCCGGGACGCACCGACGAAGCACCCGGCAGGAAGCAGGAATCAGGCACCATGGCCGACATCGCCCCCGAGGACGCCAAGATCGTCACGCTGGCCCGGTCCACCCGCGCCCGCAACCGGACGGCCGAGGGCGCAGCCGTCCGCGACGAGACCGGCCGCACGTACGTCGCGTCGACCGTTGACCTGCCGTCCCTGAAGCTCTCCGCGCTGCAGACCGCGGTCGCGATGGCGGTCGCGGGAGGCGCGCGCGGACTGGAAGCCGCGGCGATCGTCGGCGAGGCCGCGGAGGTCGCCGATACCGACCTGGCGGCGGTCCGCGACCTGGGTGGCGCGGGCACCCCGGTGCTGCTCGCCGGGGCCGACGGCACCGTTTCGGCCACCACCCCGGCCTGACCGGCGGACCTGCGGGTCCGAGCGGGTTCCGGACTAGGGGAGAATGAAACCCATGAGTGACCGCACCACCTCCGCCGGCGCCGTCGACGTGCCTGTCCACCGCAGCGGCTTCGCCTGCTTCGTCGGCCGCCCCAACGCGGGCAAGTCCACGCTTACGAACGCGCTGGTCGGCACGAAGGTCGCGATCACCTCGGGCCGTCCGCAGACCACCCGGCACACGGTGCGCGGCATCGTGCACCGTCCCGACGCGCAGCTTGTCCTGGTGGACACACCCGGCCTGCACAAGCCGCGCACGCTGCTCGGCCAGCGCCTCAACGACCTGGTCCGCAGCACGTGGGCCGAGGTCGACATCATCGGGTTCTGCCTGCCCGCGGACCAGAAGGTCGGCCCGGGTGACCGGTTCATCGCGAGCGAGCTGGCCGAGATCCGCAAGACGCCCAAGGTCGCGATCGTCACCAAGACCGACCTCGTGGACAAGAAGACGCTCGCCGAGCAGCTGATCGCCGTGCAGAAGATGGCGCAGGACCTCGGCTTCGAGTGGGCCGAGATCATCCCGGTGTCGGCGGTGTCCGGCGCGCAGGTGGGCCTGGTCGCCGACCTGCTGGCCGACCTGCTGCCCGAGGGGCCGCCGCTCTACCCGGACGGCGAACTCACCGACGAGCCCGAGCAGATCATGGCTGCCGAGCTGATCCGCGAGGCCGCCCTGGAAGGCGTCCGCGACGAACTCCCGCACTCGCTGGCCGTCGTCATCGAAGAGATGATCCCGCGCGAGGACCGGCCCGCGGAGAAGCCGCTGCTGGACATCCACGCGTACCTGTACGTCGAGCGGCCGAGCCAGAAGGCCATCGTCATCGGGGCGAAGGGCTCGCGGCTCAAGGACGTCGGCACGCGTGCCCGCAAGCAGATCGAAGCGCTGCTCGGCACGCCGGTGTACCTGGATCTGCACGTCAAGGTGGCCAAGGACTGGCAGCGCGATCCCAAGCAGCTGCGCCGTCTGGGCTTCTGACCTGCGGGAATTCGCCGATTCGCCGAGGGGGCGAGCGCGGGCACGGAAAGGCGCCGCCCTCCGGGGGGAGGTGAGGGCGGCGCCCGTGTCTCTCCGCCCATCCATTCTGACCCGGATGCGTGTAAAGGGCACGTGAACGAGCGTGAACGTGGCGCGTGCCACACTCCGCACCGGGCGTGGGATGTGACTCCCGTCCGGGGACTCGGGTAAGGTGCTGGGCATCATGCGTCAGTGGCAGCTTCTTCTTAGCCGCCGCGGCGAGGGCTCGCCCCGCTAGACCGCCAGGGCCGGCCTCCCTCGCCGCGGGGTTGAGGCATTGCCTGATTCGGTTGTACGCGCCGGCCATTTGCGAGTTCGTTTCGCGAGTCATTCCGCGAACCCATCCGCAGAGCCCATCCAGAGCACGCCGACAAGCCGACGCGTTGCGAGCCGCAGCGCCGACCACTCCTCGAGGAGCCTGCCGCATGTCCGCCATCCGCCGCGCCACCCCCGTCACCGCCGCCACGGTCGCCCAGCAGCCGTCCGGGATGCCGATCCACAAGTACACGCCGTTCCGCGGCGTCGAGCTGCCCGACCGCACCTGGCCCTCGAAGACCATCACGACGGCGCCGCGCTGGCTGTCCACCGACCTGCGCGACGGCAACCAGGCCCTGATCGACCCGATGAGTCCGGCCCGCAAGCGCACCATGTTCGACCTGCTGGTACGCATGGGCTACAAGGAGATCGAGGTCGGTTTCCCGGCTGCTTCGCAGACCGACTTCGACTTCATCCGCAGCATCATCGAAGACGGCGCCGTCCCCGAGGACGTCACCATCTCGGTGCTGACCCAGGCCCGCGAGGAACTGATCGAGCGGACCGTCGAGTCGCTGGTCGGCGCGAGCCGCGCGACCGTCCACCTGTACAACGCGACCGCGCCGATCTTCCGCCGCGTGGTCTTCAACGTCGACCGCGACCAGTGCAAGGCCATCGCCGTCGACGGCACCGCGCACGTCATGCGGTTCGCCGAGAAGCACCTGGGCGACGAGACGGTCTTCGGCTACGAGTACTCGCCGGAGATCTTCATCGACACCGAGATGGACTTCGCGCTGGAGGTCTGCGAGGCCGTCATGGACGTCTGGCAGCCCGAGGCCGGCCGCGAGATCATCCTGAACCTGCCGGCCACCGTCGAGCGCGCCACCCCGAACGTCTACGCCGACCAGATCGAGTGGATGAGCCGGAACCTGACGCGCCGCGAGCACGTCGCGGTGTCCGTGCACCCGCACAACGACCGCGGCGCGGGCGTCGCGGCCGCCGAACTGGCCGTCATGGCGGGCGCGGACCGCGTCGAAGGCTGCCTGTTCGGGCACGGCGAGCGCACCGGCAACGTCGACCTGGTGACGCTGGGCATGAACCTGTTCAGCCAGGGCATCGACCCGATGATCGACTTCTCCGAGATCGACGAGATCCGCCGCACCGTCGAGTACTGCACCCAGCTGCCGGTCCACCCGCGCCACCCCTACGCGGGCGACCTGGTCTACACCGCCTTCTCCGGCTCCCACCAGGACGCCATCAAGAAGGGCTTCGAGATGCTGGAGAAGGACGCCGCCGAAGCGGGCAAGGCGCGCGACGAAATGCCGTGGGGCGTCCCGTACCTGCCGATCGACCCGATGGACGTGGGCCGCACCTACGAGGCCGTCATCCGGGTGAACAGCCAGTCCGGCAAGGGCGGCGTCGCGTACGTGATGAAGTCCGACCACAAGATGGACCTGCCGCGCCGCTTGCAGATCGAGTTCTCCCGGATCATCCAGGGCAAGACCGACGCCGAGGGCGGCGAGGTCACCCCGGCGGCGATCTGGGCCGCGTTCCAGGACGAGTACCTGCCGACGCCGGAGGCGCCGTGGGGCCGCCTGGCGCTGCGCACCCACCAGACCGCGTCGGTGGGCGAGGACAAGGACTCGCTGACCGTCGAGATGGTCGTCGACGGCGCCGCGGCCACGCTGGACGGCATCGGCAACGGCCCGATCGACGCGTTCGTCCGCGCCCTGGGCGGCATCGGCTTCGACGTGCGGGTGCTGGACTACACCGAGCACGCGATGAGCGGCGGCGAGGACGCGCGCGCGGTCGCGTACGTCGAGTGCGCCGTCGACGGCAAGGTCCTGTGGGGCGTGGGCGTCGACGAGAACATCGTGCGGGCCTCCCTGAAGGCCGTGGTCAGCGCGGTGAACCGGGCGGCGCGCGGCAGCGAGGGCTGACCTTCGCGCGAACACGGCACGCCGGCGGCCCCGAGGACTTCCTCGGGGCCGCCGGCGTTTCCGCGTTCGCGCGCTCCCGCGACCGGGTTGTTGCCGGGGTGCTGCCCCGGTGTTGCCGGAATGCTGCCGAAAACTACGTGCCCCTTCCCTCTTTAAGTCACGTGTCTTAACCTCTCGCCATGCGCCTCCGCTCCGGCGCATCCCCTTCTCGGGAGGTCCCCGTATGACCACCATCCGCAACCGCGTCGCCGAGCGCCGCACCGCACTCGGCACGCGCGTCCTGCACCGCCTGCCCGCAGGCCAAGTCGCCGCCCCCTACGAGCTGTTCGAGCTGCGGCCCTGCGGCCCGCTGATCGGCGCCGAGATCCACGGCGTCGACCTGCGCGAACCGGTCGGCCCCGAGCTCTTCGCCGAACTCGACCGCGCGCTGCTGGAATGGAAGGTGCTGTTCTTCCGCGACCAGCCCATCACCTCCGCGCAGCACCGCGCGTTCGCGCGGCTGTGGGGCGAACTGGAAGTCCACCCTTTCCTCGCCCAGGGCGATGTGCCGGAGGTCGTGCGGTTCGCCAAGGACGCCTCGATGGTCGGCGTCGAGAACATCTGGCACACCGACGTCACGTGGCGCGAGGAGCCCGCGCTGGGCTCGGTGCTGCGCGCGGTCGAGGTGCCCGCGTTCGGCGGGGACACGCTGTGGTCCGACTTGGCCGCGGCGTACGACAACCTGCCCGCGGACGTGCGGGAGCGCATCGACGGGCTCACCGCCGTCCACGACTTCGCGTTCTCCTTCGGAATGGGCATGGACGCCGAGCGGTTCGCCGCGATGCGGGCCGAATACCCGGCCGTGGAGCACCCGGTCGTGCGCACCCACCCGGTGACCGGGCGCAAGACGCTGTTCGTCAACGAGATTTTCACCGAGCACATCGTCGGACTGCCGGACGACGAGAGCGAAGAGCTGCTGGCGTACCTGTTCAAGCAGGCGAGCTACCCCGAGTACCAGGTGCGGTTCCGGTGGGCGGCGGACTCGGTCGCGATCTGGGACAACCGCGCCACGGCGCACTACGCGGCCAACGACTACCACCCGAACATCCGCGTCATGGAACGCGCGGCGATCCTCGGCGACCGCCCGTTCTGACCCGCGGCGGGCCCGCTCGGCCCCGCCGTGCCCCCGCCCGGTTCCGTGCGGTTCCGGGCGGGGGCACGGTGGCGCCTATGAAGTAGGTAGCTCTATGTGCCTACTTGATGACGCGTGGTGAAAACTGTGCCACCATCGAACGCGGAAGCGCGTTGGCGCGTCGCGGCCGAGGTGCAGGGGAGCCACGCCATGGTGGTCATCGTGGGGGTCCGGCAAATCCGGACGGTGCTCGACGACGGCGAGTTCTTCTGCCCGGAGTGCGGTGGTGACCGCAGATACCAATACGGCGTCGGCAGACGCTGGTTCATGCTCGCGGGGCTGCCGATGTTCCCCGTGTCGAAAGCCCTCGGCAGCGTCACGTGTGCGGTGTGCGGGATCGACTTCTCCCGCGCGGTCCTGGTCGTCCCCACCGCGCGGCGCCTCACCGGACTGCTGCGCGAGGCCACCCGCTCCCTCGCCGCCGCCGCGCTGGTCGCGGGCGGCGAGTCGTCCCCGGCCGCCCGTGCCGCCGCCGTCGCGGCCGTCCGCGACACCGGCCTCGGGGCCTACACCGACACCGTCCTCGACGCGGACCTGCGCGCCTATGACCCCGACGACGACCCCGACGAGTCCCTGGACGCCCTCGCGGACCACCTCGCCCCCGAGGGATGCGCCCGCCTCGTCGCCGTCGCCGCCCGCATCGCCGTCGCCGACGGCCCCTACCGCACCCTCGAACTCGACATGCTCCTCACCGCGGGCAACCGCCTGGGCCTCACCCGCCCGGAAATCGACCGCGTCCTGGACGAGGCCGCGGGCCACATGCCGCGGTAGGACGGGGGAGTCGGGGCAGGCAGGAGGGGCGGCTGTGGCCCGGCGACCGAAGCCACGGATCC
Source organism: Uniformispora flossi (assembly GCF_049534875.1). Lineage (NCBI taxonomy): Bacteria > Bacillati > Actinomycetota > Actinomycetes > Kitasatosporales > Streptomycetaceae > Uniformispora > Uniformispora flossi. The sequence goes on along the minus strand of NZ_JBMULZ010000015.1, from coordinate 184,044 downwards.
TCGCCCGACCCCCGCCCCGCCCCTGCTCCGCCCGCGCGTGCCGTCGCGCGCCACCCCTCGCGCACCCGCCCCACGGTGATGTCGATGTCCTCCGCCGTCGCCACGCCCGCCTCATCGAGGTGCACGGCCTCGGTGGTCAACGCGGTGATCAGGCGTGTGGTGACGAAGCCGGCGACGTCCCGGGTTCACCACGCTGCCGGTCTTGCCGCCGTGCCCGTCGAGCGCTTTCGTCCTCGCGCGGTCCGGAGCGTCGGACCCCGGGTCGATAATGGGTGCGTGAGTCTCTACCGTGACGAGGGTGTCGTGCTGCGTACCCAGAAGCTGGGCGAGGCCGACCGGATCATCACCTTGCTCACCCGGGGGCACGGGCGGATAAGGGCCGTGGCGCGCGGGGTGCGGCGGACCAAGTCGAAGTTCGGCGCCCGCGTCGAACCGTTCGCGCACGTCGACATCCAGTTCTTCGCCAAGGGCAGCGAATTCCCCGGCCGCGGGCTGCCGTCGATCACGCAGGTCGAGACGCTGTCCGCGTTCGGCGGCGTGCTCGTCGCGGACTACCCGGCCTACACCGCCGGCACCGCGATCCTGGAGACCGCCGAACGCCTCACCGACCACGAGGGTGAACCGGCGCTCCAGCAGTACCTGCTGCTCATCGGCGCGCTCCGGACCCTGGCCGGCGGAGCGCACGAGCCCGCGCTGGTCCTCGACGCCTTCCTGCTGCGCTCGCTCGCGGTCGCCGGATACGCCCCCAGCTTCGGCGACTGCGCCCGCTGCGGCCTGGTCGGACCGCACCGGTTCTTCTCCGTCCAGGGCGGCGGAGCCGTGTGCGGGGACTGCCGTCCGGCCGGATCCGTCGTACCCTCTCCCGAGGCCCTCGATCTGCTCGGCGCGCTGTTGACCGGCGACTGGGTGGGCGCCGACGCCACCGCACCGCGGGTCCGGCGCGAGGGCAGCGGCCTGGTGGCCGCATATCTGCAATGGCATCTGGAGCGGGGTATCCGCTCGCTGAAACTGGTGGAGCGTTCATCGTGAGTCAGGCACGCGGCCGATTCGGACTGCCCATCTTCCGGAGAAGGGCGAGGCCGGCCGCCCGGTCGGGCGTGCGCCACCCGCACGAGTACCGCGACCCCAAGCCGCACGCGGGCGGCGTCCAGCCGCCGGTCTTCCCGGCCGGCGCGGTGCCCCGGCACGTCGCGCTCGTCATGGACGGCAACGGCCGCTGGGCCAAGGAGCGCGGGCTGGCCCGCACCGACGGGCACACCGCGGGCGAGGCGTCGCTGTTCGACGTCGTCGAGGGCGCCGCGCAGATCGGCGTCGAGTACATCTCGGCGTACGCGTTCTCCACCGAGAACTGGAAGCGCTCGCCCGAAGAGGTCAAGTTCCTCATGGGCTTCAACATCGACACGATCCACCGCCGGATCGACGAGATGGACGAGCTGGGCGTGCGCATCCGCTGGTGCGGGCGGCGCCCTCGGCTGTGGAAGAGCGTCATCAAGGAACTCGAGATCGCCGAAGAGCGCACCAAGGACAACACGCGCCTGACGCTCGCCATGTGCATCAACTACGGCGGCCGCGCCGAGATCGTCGACGCGGCGGCCGCGCTGGCGCAGGACGTGCGCGACGGCAAGGTCGACCCGAAGAAGATCGACGAGTCGCTGTTCGCGAAGTACCTCGACGAGCCGGACATGCCCGACGTCGACCTGTTCATCCGCTCGTCGGGCGAGCAGCGGACGTCGAACTTCCTGCTGTGGCAGTCGGCGTACGCCGAGATGGTGTTCGACAACGTGCTGTGGCCGGATTTCGACCGCACCCACATGTGGAAGGCCGTCGAGTCGTACGTGGCCCGCGACCGCCGCTACGGCGGCGCGCTGCCGAACGTCGTCTCCACGGCGCCCGGCGAGGCGCCCGGCCCCGCCCCGGCGGCGTCCGGGGACGATCCGGACGGCGCCGAAGCGGAAGCTCCCGTCGAGTCGAAATCCCGGTAAACCCAGGGCAAAACGCGCCACGCGCGGGTGAATGTGCCAGTGGCACGGGTCTTCGGATGCCAGCATGAACCGCATGTCCGAGCAGACCATGCCTCCCCCGGGCGCGCCCCCGAGCGGGTCGGCGCCGCCCGCCGCCACCACTCCAGGGGAGTCCGCCTCCGGGCGGCCCGAAGGCACCGGGGCCGTCACCGCCGCACGTCGGCCGTGGCGGCCCGGTCAGCTCGAACTGTTCGTCGCGGGACTGTTCTTGCTGCTGATCGGCCAGACGTGGATCACCGACCGGCTCGACTCCCGCGCGATCCAGGCGTGGAGCACGGTCTTCGTCGCGATCGCCGTGCAGGCACTGCCGTTTCTGGTGCTCGGCACGGTCATCTCCGCGGCGATCACCGCGTTCGTCCCGCCGTCGGTGTTCACCAAGGTGCTGCCCCGCAACCAGGCCCTCGCGGTGCCGATCGCGGGTGCGGCCGGCGCCGTGCTGCCCGGCTGCGAATGCGCGTCCGTGCCGGTCGCGGGCGGCCTGATGGCCCGCGGCGTGGCACCCGCGGCGGCGCTCGCGTTCCTGCTCTCCGCGCCCGCGATCAACCCGATCGTGCTGACCGCCACCGCGGTCGCCTTCCCGGGCCGGCCGGAAATGGTGTTCGCCCGGTTCGCCGCGTCGCTCGCCACCTCGGTGGTGATGGGCTGGTTGTGGATCCGCTTCGGCAAGACCGAATGGCTGCGCATTCCGCGCCGCTTCACCGAACCCGGCTCCGGATCCCGCTGGGAGGACTTCCGCACCGGCATGCAGCACGACTTCCTGCACGCGGGCGGGTTCCTCGTGGTCGGCGCGACCACCGCGGCCACACTCAACGTGACGGTGCCGAAGGACATCATCAACGCCGTCTCGGGCCACTGGTGGTTCGGCATCGTGGCGCTGGCGTTCCTCGCCGTGATCCTCGCGGTGTGCTCGGAAGCCGACGCGTTCGTCGCCGCCTCGCTGTCCGGCTTCTCGCCGACCGCGAAGCTGGCGTTCATGGTCGTCGGCCCGATGGTCGACGTGAAGCTGATCGCCCTGCAGTCCGGCACGTTCGGCAAGGGCTTCGCCGTCCGGTTCTCCACGGCCACCTTCGTCGTGGCCGTGGTCACCAGTATCGCCGTGGGGTGGTGGCTGCTGTGAAGCGCGATGTCCAGTCCGTCGTCCTCGTCCTGATCGGCGCCGCGCTGCTGCGGATCTCGCTCGGCGGCGAGATGTACCTGCGCTACGTCAAGGCCGGGCTGCGCCCCGCCCTCATCGCCGCGGGCGCGATCCTGCTGCTGCTCGGCCTGATCGGCGTGGTCCGCGACGGAATCCTGCGCAAGCACGAACAGTCCGCGGGGGAGGAGCACCACCACAGGGCGCACGGGCACGAAAGCCACGACGAGTACGAAGGCCACGAGCACGCCGGGGACGACGAGCACGCCGCTTCCGGGGGAAGCCACGGCCACGACCACGGCCAAGGCCCGCGCGTGGCCTGGCTGCTGTGCCTTCCCGTGATAGCGCTGTTCCTCATCGCCCCGCCCGCGCTCGGCTCCTACACCGCGGAGCGCTCCGACAACGTGGTCGCCAAGCCCGCCGCCAAGACCGTCGACGCGGGCTTCCCGGCGCTGGCCCCGGGCGACCCGCTCGACATGACCGTCGGCGACTTCAGCGTCCGCGCCGTGTGGGACACCGCCGACACCCTCAAGGACCGCCACGTGCGGCTCACCGGCTTCGTGACCCCCGGCCCCAACGGCACTTGGTACGTGACCCGCCTGGTCATCAGCTGCTGCGCCGCCGACGCCACGGCCCGCAAGGTCGAGATCCACGGCATGGCCGCGCCGCCGACCGACGCCTGGGTCCAGGTCACCGGCACATGGCTCAAGTCCGACGGCCCTCCGGCGTCGGAAAGCACCATTCCGGCGCTGACGGCAACGAAGGCCGACCGGATTCCGACGCCGAAGGAGCCGTACGAGTAAGGCGCCAGCGCGTCCCGGTGCGGCCGGTCACTTCGACCGCTCCCAATACGGGCCGACTCCGCGGTCCTGGGAAGGGCGGAAGGAACGGTTGACGGCCTCGCCGGGAACCGAGGAGGGCCACGGCTCCGGCTGGGCGCGCCGTGGGGGCGGCTTGGTCGGCGAAACGGCGCGCATGCCCTGAGCGGCGGCCTGGGCGGTGAAGTGCGCCGGGTCCGCCGACGCGGCCGTGTTGCGAACCGGCCGCGGCTCCGGCGGACTGGGGGCCTGCGGGGGCGAGTGGCGCGCGCCGGACGGCGAGGGCGCCGCACCGGATGCTCGGCTCTCCCCGTCCTCCAGGAGGGTCTCGCGACGTATGGCGAGCATCTCCGCGGGGATATCGAAGTTCGGCGCCGGCCGTCCATGGAGGTCACGCTGCTGGGCTATCGCCTCACTTCCGATGGCCGAAGACATGACGTTCGCGGTCACCGTGGTGAGGAACGCTCCCTCCTTGCGGTAGCGGTCGCGTGCCGTCGCGTAGGCCTGCGACAGGGTCTCTTGTTTGCGGTCGGCGCCGCGGCCTGGTGCTACCGCGGGAGTCCCGGTCTGTTCAGGTGTCCGCCCCCGCGCGGGTTCGTAGGCGGCGAGCCGACGGCCGCTTTCCAGCCACTTCTTGCGGGTTGCCGCGACGCGGGATTCCAGGATGACGATCTCGCGGGCGATGCTTGGAGAGTTGTCCCTCATCCGGTTCTCGGCCGCGCTGATGGTCGCCGCCGCCGCCACGAATTCCGCCGACGGGGTCCAGCCTCCCGACAGCGTCCGGGCCACCTCGACGTCCGCGTCGGTGACCGCCACCGCTTCGACAGCCGTGTGCGCGGAATCGCGCTCGGGCACCGGATCCTGCGGCGGCACGGGGGCGGCCAGCCCGTGGCGGTCGACGTGGTCGTCGACGAGCCGGGCCAGCACATCCACCGGGGGTGCGGGTTTGCCCATCGCGGACAGCACCCGCTGGGCGGCGCGGGCGGTAATCTGCGAGTCGACGCGTACCCATCCGCTGCCGTCGTCCTCCACTCCGCGCAAGAAGTCGATGAAACCGGACTCGAAAGTCTGGACACGGCGCACCGCGTCGAGTCGCTGCGTGTCCACCGGCCCGATCATGTCGGTCCAGGTATCCAGGATCACCGCGCTGTGGCCGGGCAGTTGGTGGAGCAGGCGGCGCAGGTCGTGGTCGGCGTTGCCGATGCTCAGCAGGTCGGCATCGATGAACTGGTACCACAGCTCGGCGACGGTCTTGGCCATCTGGTTCACCCCCATTGGGGACAGCAGCGCCGCCGCGATGTCCCGAGGGCGGTGGCCTTCGAACGGATCCGGCCTCGGCTGTGCGTCCCCCTTCGCCAGATGCGCGGCGTTCCGGGTGAACAGCCGCGTCCGCTCGTCGCGTGTGCGATCGTCGGGCAACGCCGAGAACGGCTCTGGTGGACCCCCGGGGTTGAGGTGCGCGTCCCACTCCGCGAGAGACGAGCGGATGGTGGCCTCGAGCTCGGCGACGGAGGATCCGAGTGACGCGGGGTCGATCGACAAGTCCGCCATGGGCAGTTGCCGTTGCAGACCCTGCACATGTTCGAACACTTCCTCCGCGAGTCCGACCGGCATCGGACCCCCGTCGAAGACGGCTCCGAAGGCGTCGACCATGCGCGGATGCGTGATGATCGTGTTGCCGCGGCTGGGATCTCCGAACTGGACGACCACGTCGGGTCCATACGGGTCTGAGGGCGTCAATTGGGGAAGAAAGGCGTCCAGTTCCTCGTGTGTGGTCGGTAGGCCGATCTTCTTGGCCAGCGCCGGCGCGCGGTCCACGACGATGTCCAGGAGTCGGTGCAGATTGGCGAGCTGCGCGTTCTCGAACACCGGCGCGCCACGCAAGGGAAGCGGATACCCGCTTTGACGCGTCTGGGCTTCGTAATACGCGCTCTGCTGGTCGGCGAGACTGTTCCAGCGCTCGGGATCGTCCTCGCGCATTTTGTCTGCCGTGATTCGCAACTGTTGGATCTGGGCGACCAGTCCCTTGACTGCGAAGGGCGTCACCTCGCCGGCCGGTGGATAGAACCGGGGCAAGGCGCCGGCCTCCCGCGCATGGGGCACCGTGATGAGGTCCACCGACTTGTCGCCGACGACATAGGTGCGAAGTGTCTTGGGTGCCGATACGGATGCATGGGCCTGGTTGCCCCCGAGCAGGGCGCCGACCTCGGGCAGCCCCGGCGGCAGACTGACCAGGTCATAGCCGTCCTGGCAGTCCCGCGGAATGCGCGCGACCGCGTAGCCGCTGTCCTCCCGGTAGGTGCCGGTCTCTGTGGCCTTCGGCAGCTTGCCGTGCAAGAGGGGCGCGGAGACCGGCAAACTGAACGCGGCGTAGCTGGCGCCGTTCCGGCGCTGGTACTTGTCGAGGCTCTCCGCAAGCCTTGCCACCACAGCTTGTGCCTCCAGCCGTGAGCGCCCTTCGCCGCACCGGTCGGCCCGGTTCGGCGAAAGCCGACGAAGGTCCAGGGGCGAAACACGCTCGTCCTTTGGACGGGTGCGAGCCGGGGAACTCTAACGGCCTTCGGCTTCCGACGGCATACCGTCGGGAGGGAGAACGGAGAAAACAGCGCTCGGCGGCCGGGCGGCCGGGTCTCCGAGCATCTTCGGAGCGTGACTCAGCCCCGCGCCGCCAGCGTGCAGGGGCCGCAGGTGCCGAAGATCTCCAGTTCGTGGGAGACGTCGGTGTAGCCGTGTTCGGCGGCGATGCGGCCGGCCCAGCGCTCCACGGCGGGGCCTTCCACCTCGACGGTGCGGCCGCAGGCCCGGCAGACCAGGTGGTGGTGGTGTCCGCGGCTGCAGCGCCGGTAGACGGCTTCGCCGTCGGGGTTGCGCAGGACGTCGACCTCGCCGGCGTCGGCCAGGGCCTGCAGCGTGCGGTACACCGTGGTCAGGCCCACCGAGTCGCCGCGCTGCTTGAGAAGGTCGTGCAGGTCCTGGGCGCTGCGGAAGTCCTCGACCTCGTCGAGGAGGGCCGACACGGCGGTGCGTTGCCGTGTGGATCTGCCGCGGGCCGGGCTGTTCGCGGTGGTCACCGGGGCTCCTCCTCCGATTTCGGCGGCTGCGGGGGCGTGTCCCGCCCCGACATTGTGCCGGACGCCGCCGGGGTGCTGCCGGTGAGCAGTGTGGCGTGCGCCACCTTCAGGTCGTCTTCGGAGGCGGAGATGTCGGTGGCGCGAGCCCGGCCGCGGCGGGCTTTGAAGGGGGCCACGACCAAGCCGACCAGGACGAACAGGCCGATGGCCAGCAGCACGATGGTCGCGCCGGGCGGTGCCTCGACGTAGTAGGTGAGGGCCGTGCCGGACACCGACACGGCGACGCCCACGCCGATCGCCACGGCCGCGGTGACCGCGAACGTACGGGTCAGCTGCTGGGCGATCGCGACCGGCACCACCATGAGCGCGCTGACCAAGAGCAGGCCGACCACGCGCATCGCGACGGTGACGGTGACCGCGGCGGTGACCGCGATGAGCAGGTTGAGCGCGCGGACGGGCAGCCCGGTGACCCGGGCGAACTCCTCGTCCTGGCAGACCGTGAACAGCGGCTTGCGCAGACCGATGGTGACCGCGAGGACGATGGCGGCGAGGACGGCCATGACCCGGAGGTCTTCCGGCGAGACGGTCGTGAGCTGTCCGAACAGGTAGGCGTTGAGGCTGGCCCCGCCGCCCGCGGATTGGCTGGCGAGCATGACGCCGCCCGCGATGCCGCCGTAGAACAGGACGGACAGGGCGACGTCGCCGCTGACCTTGCTGCGTTCGCGGACGAGTTCGATGACGATCGCGCCCGCGGCGGCGGTCAGCACCGCGAACAGCACCGGCGACTGGCTGAACAGCAGGCCGAGTCCGACGCCGGTGAGCGCGATGTGGCCGATGCCGTCGCCCATGAACGCCTGGCGGCGCTGCACGAGGTAGACGCCGACGGACGGCGCGGTCATGCCGACCAGCAGCGCGGCGAGCAGCGCGCGCTGCATGAAGTCGTAGTGGAGCAGGCTCACGTCAGCAGTCCCGAGGTGGTGTGGTCGTCGGCGTGCGGGTGCACGTGGTCGTGGCCGGGCAGCGCGTGCTGGCCGAGGGCCTGCGGCGGCGGTCCGTCGTGGCAGACGCAGCCGTCGCGCAGCACGACCGCGCGGTCGATGAGGGGCTCGAGCGGTCCGAGTTCGTGGAGCACCAGCAGGACCGCGCGGCCTTGTTCCTTCTGCCGGCGCAGGGTGTCGGCGAGGACTTCCTGGCTGGCCAGGTCGACGCCCGCCATCGGCTCGTCCATGATCAGCAGGTCGGGGCGGCGGGCCAGGGCGCGGGCGATGAGGACGCGCTGCTGCTGGCCGCCGGACAGGTCCGCGATGCCGTCGCCGGCGCGGTCGCGCATGCCGACGGCGTCGAGGGCGTCGTCGACGGCCGTGCGGTCCTCGCGGCCGAGGTGGAACATGTGGCGCCGGGTGAGCCGTCCGGACGCCACCACTTCGCGGACGTTGGCCGGGACACCCGCCGCGGCGGTGGTGCGCTGCGGCACGTAGCCGATGCGCGACCAGTCCTTGAACTTGCCGTACGGGGTGCCGAACAGGTCGATCCGGCCGCCGCTCAGCGGTACCAGGCCGACGAGCGAGCGGACGAGCGTGGACTTGCCGGAGCCGTTGGCGCCGAGCAGCGCGACGACTTCGCCGGGCGCGACGGCCAGGTCGACGCCGCGCAGGACGGCGCGGCCGCCGAGGGCGGCGGTGCCGCCGGTCAGCCGGACGGCAGGGGCGTCGGCGTGGGGGGTGTTCACTGGCATCCGAGTGCCTTCCGCAGGGCGTCGAGGTTGGCGCGCATCACGGAGAAGTAATCGGCCGCGGACTCGTCCTTGATTCCCTCCAGGGGATCGAGGACGGCGGCGGTGGCACCGGTGTCGCGGGCGAGCGCCTCGGCGGTCTTGGGACTGGCGAGGGTTTCGAAGAAGACGGTGGTGACGCCGCGGTCCTTGACGAGCTTCTGCAGGTCGGCGATGCGCGCGGGGGAGGGCTCGGAGTCGGGGTTGACGCCGGTGACGCCGATTTCGTCGATGCCGTACCGCTCGGCGAGGTAGCCGAAGGCGGCGTGGCTGGTCACGAACTCGTGGCGTTCGCAGCTCGCGAGGCCGGTTCTGAACTCGTTGTCGAGCCCGTCGAGCCGGGTCTTCAGCTCGGCGGCGCGGGCCCGGTAGTCCGCCGCGTGGGCCGGGTCGGCCTCGGCGAGGGTCTCGCCGACCCCGACGGCGACGGTGGCCAGTCGGGTCGGGTCGAGCCAGATGTGCGGGTCGCCGCCGCTTTCCGCGGAGTGGTCGTGGCCGTCTCCGCCGTTGTGGTCGTGCCCGCTGTGCCCGCTGTGCCCGTCGACTTCGTCGCCGTGCTCTTCGAGGGGGCTCAGCTCGCTCGCTTCCACGACGTGGTCCGGCTTCTCCAGACGCACCGCCTTGTCCACGGCGGGCTGCAGGCCCTTCAGGTACACCATCACATCCGCATCGGCGACGGCCGCGACCTGCTTGGGCTGCAGCTCCAGTTCGTGGGGTTCGGCGCCCGGCTTGGTCAGGTTCGTGACGCGTACTTCGGGGCCGCCGACCTGCTGGGCGACGAACTTCAGGGGGTAGAACGCGGCGACCACGCGTACCGAGCCGCTACCGGTTGTGCTGCCCGCGTCGTCCTTGGCGCCGCATGCGGTCAGCAGCAGCGCGGAGACCGCGGCGAGCGCGGTGAAGGAGACGGGGGCAGCCCGGCGTATGTTCATGACAATCATTCTCAACTTAACTGACAATGATTGTCAATTGCGGAATCTTTGGGGGCGACCGGTACCCCGTGCCGCCGGTACCCTGTGCGAACACCGTCACTGACCGCATCGTCGCACCGAAGAGAGCATCGTGGCCGCCGACAAAATCGAGACCATCGTCAGCCTGAGCAAGCGCCGCGGGTTCGTGTACCCGTGCTCCGAAATCTACGGCGGCCAGCGGGCAGCCTGGGACTACGGACCGCTCGGTGTGGAGCTGAAGGAGAACATCAAGCGCCAGTGGTGGCGCGCGATGGTCACCTCGCGCGACGACATCGTGGGTCTGGACTCGTCGGTCATTCTCGCCCGCGAGGTGTGGGAAGCGTCCGGCCACGTCGAGGCGTTCGTCGACCCGCTGACCGAGTGCACCTCCTGCCACAAGCGGTTCCGCGCGGACCACCTCGAAGAGGCGTACGAGGCCAAGCACGGCCGCCCGCCGGCCAACGGCCTCACCGAACTCAACTGCCCGAACTGCGGCACCAAGGGCGCGTTCACCGAGCCCAAGATGTTCAACGGCCTTCTGCAGACCTACCTGGGCCCGGTCCAGGACGAATCCGGCCGCGCCTACCTCCGCCCGGAGACCGCGCAGGGCATCTTCGTGAACTACAAGCTGGTGCAGGACAGCGCCCGCAAGAAGCCGCCGTTCGGCATCGCGCAGGTCGGCAAGAGCTTCCGCAACGAGATCACGCCGGGCAACTTCATCTTCCGCACCCGCGAGTTCGAGCAGATGGAGATGGAGTTCTTCGTCAAGCCGGGCGAGGACGAGCAGTGGCACGAGTACTGGCTCCAGGAGCGCTGGAACTGGTACACCGGCCTCGGCCTCCGCGAGGAGAACATGCGCTTCTTCGAGCACCCGAAGGAGAAGCTGTCGCACTACTCGAAGCGGACCGCGGACATCGAGTACCGCTTCCAGTTCGGCGGCAACGAGTTCGGTGAGCTGGAAGGCGTCGCCAACCGCACCGACTACGACCTCAGCACGCACTCCAAGCACTCCGGCACCGACCTCTCCTTCTTCGACCAGGAGACCAAGGAGCGCTGGATGCCGTACGTCATCGAACCGGCAGCCGGTGTCAACCGCGCCATGCTCGCGTTCATGATCGACGCGTACAGCGAGGACGAGGCGCCCAACGCCAAGGGCGTGATGGAGAAGCGCGTCGTCATGCGCCTCGACCCGCGCCTCGCCCCGGTCAAGGCCGCGGTCCTGCCGCTGTCCCGCAACACCGACCTGTCGCCCAAGGCCCGCGGCCTCGCTGCCGACCTGCGCCAGTTCTGGAACGTCGACTTCGACGACGCGGGCGCCATCGGCCGCCGCTACCGCCGCCAGGACGAGATCGGCACGCCGTTCTGCATCACGGTGGACTTCGACACCCTCGAAGACAACGCGGTCACCATCCGCGACCGCGACACCATGGGCCAGGAGCGCGTGGGCCTCGACCGGGTGCGCGAGTACCTGGCGCCGCGGCTGATCGGCTGCTGACCTTCGCCTGCCATGCCGAGCGGCCCGCTCTCCCGCCGTGGGGGAGCGGGCCGCTCGGTTTTTGCGGTGCCCGGTTTTGCCGTGCTCGGTTTTCGCCAGTGCTCGGTTTTTGCGTTGCGGGCAGGCCTGAGGGGCGGGCTGCCCCAGGGTCGTGCGCGGGTCGTCAGGCGAGGTCTTCGGTGGACGCCAGCCGGGCGCGGGTCTCCATCAACGCGAAGCCCAGCAGGTTGAGGCCGCGCCAGTTCTCCGGACGGTCCGCGTTCTCGTTCTGCGCGCCCAGCCCGATGCCCCAGATGCGGTCGCGAGGGCTCGCCTCGACCAGCACGCGGCTGCCGGTGCCGAGCAGGAACGCCCGCAACGCCGGGTCCTGCCCGAACTTGGCGACATTGCCCGCCACCACCAGCGCGAAGCGGCCCGCCACCCACGTCGCCTCGTCGAAGCCGCGGACCTCCCGGCCGACCGCCTTGGCCTCCTTCGGATGCGTGGCCTTGACCGCGCGCTTTTCCGCCGTCGCGTCCCCGAACATCCGGGCTTTGCCCGCCATCATCCAGTGCTCGGCGGTCGCGTAGGTGACACCGTCGACGGTGAACGGAGACGGGTACCACTGGCTCAGACACCCCGCACCGACCGACCCGTCGGCCTGCGGCTGGTGCCCCCAGAAGTGCAGGAACTTGACCCGCTTCCCGGTGCCCGTCAGGGCGAGCAGCGCGGCGACGTCCCGGGGCTCGGGGATGCTTGCCGGTTCGGCGATGCTTGCCGGTTCGGGGGTGCTCGCCGACTCGATCGATGCGGATTCCGTGCTGGTCATGTCACGTCCCCAAGTGCCCGGTGCGGTCAGGTCCCGACCAGCCTGGCATCGGCCGGGCGGAGCACGCCACTGGTTTTTCTCGAAGTGAGTACAACTTGCCGTGGGGGCGCCTGGGGGATGCCTGGGGGTGACCCCTGTGGATATCCGGCAGCCCCGCCGCCCGCTTGCGCGACAATAGGGAAACCCGTCCGCACGACCTGGAGCGATCCGCCATGACCACCACCGGGACGACCGACGCCGAGACCGCCGCGGCGACGGACTTCGCGCCGCTGCGCCTCGGCCGCACCGAGGTGTGGCCGCCGGTCGTCCTCGCGCCGATGGCCGGAATCACCAACGCCCCGTTCCGCACGCTGTGCCAGGAGCAGGCCGAATCCGTCACCGAGTCGCGGCCGGCCGGGCTCTACGTCAGCGAAATGATCACCACGCGCGCCCTCGTCGAACGCGACGACAAGACCATGCGCCTGATCCGCTTCGCCGCCACCGAACGCCCGCGCAGCATCCAGCTCTACGGCGTCGACCCGGACGTCCTCGGCCGCGCCGTCGCGATGATCGTCGACGAGGACCTCGCCGACCACATCGACCTCAACTTCGGCTGCCCGGTGCCCAAGGTGACGCGCAAGGGCGGCGGATCCGCGCTCCCGTACAAGCGCAACCTGCTCCGCGACATCCTGCGCGCCGCGGTCAAGAACGCCCGTCACCTGCCCGTCACGATGAAGATGCGCAAGGGCATCGACGACGACCACCTCACCTACCTGGACGCGGGCCGCATCGCCCAGGACGAAGGCATCACCTGGGTCGCCCTGCACGGCCGCACCGCCCAGCAGCACTACGGCGGCACCGCCGACTGGTCGTCCATCGCCCGCCTCAAGGAAGCCGTCGACGTCCCGGTGCTCGGCAACGGCGACATCTGGGACGCCGACGACGCCCTCCGGATGCTCCGCGAAACCGGCTGCGACGGCGTCGTGGTCGGCCGCGGCTGCCTGGGCCGCCCGTGGCTCTTCCGCGACCTCGTCTCGATCTTCGAAGGCAGCGACCACCGCGCCCGCCCCACCCTCCGCGAAGTCACCGGCGTCATGCGCCGCCACGCGGAACTCCTGGGCGAATGGATGGGCGAGGAACACGGCGTCACCGACTTCCGCAAGCACGTCGCCTGGTACACCAAGGGCTTCTCGGTCGGCTCCGAAGCCCGCCGCGGCCTCGCCATGGTGGGCAACCTGAGCCAACTCGACGACCTCATCGCCACCCTCCACCTCGACCAGCCCTGGCCCACCGGCGCCGACGGCCCCCGCGGCCGCACCGCGGGCGGCAAGAAGGTCGTCCTCCCGGAGGGCTGGCTCGACGACCCCGAATGCGCGGTCCCGCCGACGGAGGACGCGGAGACGGACCACTCGGGGGGCTGAGGCGGCTCATCGCCTTGCCTCGAATCCGCTGCGTCCCTTGGCCCGAACTCCGTGAACGGCTCGTGCCTTGGCCGGCCAGGGCGGAGCCGCGGAGCGGTCAGTCGGCGTAGGCCTCGACCTCCGCGGCCGGCAGGTCCGGGTCGGTGGCGCGCGTGTCGGACTCGCGGGCCGCGGCGCGGTCTTCGGCTTCGCGGCCTTCGAGGTGGCGGCGGATTCCGGCCATCGCGATGTCCGGGTCGGCGACCGGGCCCGCGCTTTCCGCGCGGGTGCAGGCGGCGAAGCCGTCGCGGAGGGCGGCGGCGTCGAAGCCCGCGCCGATCGCGACCAGGGTGGTGGTCGGCTGCTGTCCGCGCGGCCAGCCCGAGCGGGTGTAGGAGAGGTGGCGTCCCACCAACTGCAGGGTGTAGCGGTCGGGGCGGCCGGGGAGCGCGAAGCGCACGAAACCCTTCATGCGGTACACGCCCGGGAACCCGCGTTCCATGAACGCGGCGAACGCCCGCGGGTCCAGCGGCTCCGGAGACTCCAGGTTGAGCGTGTCGTAGGCGCTGTGCAGATGGTCGGCGTGGGCGTCGTCGGCTGCTTCGGTGCCGTGGTCACTGTGGGCTTCGGACGTGGCCGCGTCGCGGAGCAGGTCGTCGAAGGACAGCTGCTGGGCTCGCGGCACCGGACGAGTGCCGCCGGGGGCCGCGTCGAACAGGAGCGCGGGGTCGATGCGGCCGCGCCGGGACGGCACCACGGGCGCGCCGGGGGCGAGTTCGGCCAGCGTGGCGTGCAGCGCGGCGCGTTCGGCCGGGTCGAGCAGGTCGTCCTTGTTGGCGACGACGAGGTCGGCGTAGCGCAGGTGGCGGTCGATTTCCGGGTGTTCGGCACGGGTGGCGGCGAAGTGCGCGCCGTCGACGACCATGAGGAGCCCGGCGTACCGGATCCGCTGGTGGCGGCTGGCCAGCACCATCTGGACGAGTTCCACCGGCTCGGCGAGGCCGCTGGCCTCCACGACGATCACGTCGGGCTTGGTGCGTGCGAGGCGGCTGAACATGCCGTCCAGGTCGGACGTGTCGAGCACGCAGCACAGGCAGCCGTTGCCGAGCGACACCATCGAATCGACCTGTGCGGACACGAGCATCGCGTCGATGTTGACGGATCCAAAGTCGTTGACGACGACCGCGATCCGGGTGCCGTCCGCGTGCCGCAGCAGGTGGTTGAGCAGCGTGGTCTTGCCCGCGCCGAGGAACCCGGCGACGAGGACGACCGGGATGCGCTTGCCCACGGGATGCCTTTCGTCGGTGCTGTGCGTCGCCGACCATTCGATCAGATGCGGCGGTCGTCGGCGGACGGTGCCGGGGGTCGGCCGGTCGGATCCGGGTCGGGGCGGCGCCGGTGCGACGGGGTGACGCCGTGGGCGCGTTTGAAGGCGACGCTGAAGGCGAACGCGTCGGTGTAGCCCACGAGTCGGCCCACCGCGCCGACGGTGGCATCGGTGTCCCGGAGCAGGTCGGCGGCGAGGGTCATCCGCCAGGCGGTGAGGTAGGTGAGCGGCGGCTCCCCGACCAGGGCGGCGAAACGCGCGGCGAACGCGGCACGGGACAGGCCGGCCTCGGCGGCCAGCGCGGCGACCGTCCAGCGGCGGGCAGGCTCCTCGTGCAGCGCGCGCAGCGCGGCGCCGACCGCGGGGTCGGCGGTGGCCCGGTACCAGGCGGGCGGGTGCCCGTCCGGGGTGGCCCACCACGCGCGCAGCGCGAGGACGAGGACGAGGTCGAGCAGGCGTCCGAGGACCGCGTCCTGCCCGGGCTCGTCGTGGGCGGTCTCGGCGGCGAGGAGGTCCAGCGCGGCCCGGGTGCGGGGTCCGGCGGGCACGACGGCGAGGGGCGGCAGGTCGGCCAGCACGCGCTCGCCGACCTGGCCGTGCAGGTCGTAGCTGCCGCGGAGCACGGTGTCGGCCCCGGACCGGCCGCCGCCGTACGTCCGCGGCGCGAGACTCCGGCGCACCCGGTCCGCCGCTTCGCTGCCGTCGACGGACAGCTTGCGGCCGTTGCGGATCACCACGAGGGGCCGGGTGGTAGGCGCGTCGGAGATGGTGTGCGGCGCGGGGCCGCGGAGCAGGGCGATGTCGCCTTGTGCGAGGCGGGTGGGGGCGGCGTCGTCGATGCCGACCCAGGCATCGCCGTGGAGCGCGGCGACGAGCGAGAGCGGCGGCGGATCGGCGAACGTCAGCGACCACGGTGGTCGCTGGATCAGTTGCCGGACGGCGGTGTGCGAGGCGCGGGCCCGGTGCAGTAAGTCGCTCAGGACGTCCACAGGGCGACGTTAGACGATGGCAAAGGGAACCGCGACTATCACCAATGGATCGTCTGAGCGCCACGGAGTTCGCTGGTGGCCATGAACACGACCCTTGTCCTCGGCGGCACCGGAACGACCGGCCGCCGCATTGCCCGGCGACTGCGGGACGCCGGACACCCGGTGCGGACCGCGTCGCGCACCGGCGGCGACGTCCGCTGCGATCTCGGAGACCCGTCGACGTGGACGGCGGCGCTCGACGAGGTTGCCGGGCTGTACGTGCTGGAGCCCGACCTGCGGGCAGGCATCGACCGGAATGGGCGGATCCCCGGGCTGGTCAAGGCGGCGGCGGCCGCCGGGGTTCGCCGGGTGGTGATGCTGTCCGCGCACGGCGTGGGGGAGGCGGACGACGGGCATCCACTGAAGGCCGCCGAACAGGCCGTCCGCGCGTCGGGCGTGGACTGGACGATCCTGCGCCCCGACTGGTTCGCCCAGAACTTCAGCGAGACGTTCTGGCGCCCGGCGGTCCTGGCGGGAACCCTGGCGCTGCCGACCGGCGACGGCCGCACGCCTTTCGTCGACGCGGACGACATCGCCGAGGTCGCCGCGGCGGCTTTGACGGACGCCCGGCACGCCGGGCGGACCTACCAGCTCACCGGCCCGCGGTCGCTCGACTTCGCGGAAGCCGTGGAGATCATCAGCCAGGCCACGGGCCGAACCGTGCGGCACGTCGACGTCACCGCGGAGGCCTTCGTCGCACAGCAGGTTGCCTACGGGGTGGCTCCGGATGTCGCGGCCCGGCTGTGCGGCCTGCTGGTAGCGGTCCGCGAGGGCCGCGGGCCGGGGGTGTCCGACGGGGTACGCGAGGCCTTGGGACGGCGGGCCCGGGGGTTCGAGGAATTCGTGGCGGGGGCGGTGGGGCACTGGGAGTGAGCAGGACCCGGCAGCCCGGTCCGCGACGCCGGAAAGGCGGCCGGCTGTCGGCTGGTGACGGATCCCGCTGCGACGGGATCCCGATCCCACTGCGACGGGATCCCACTGCGGCGGGAGCCCGCTGCGACGGGATCCCACCGTGTGGACCCGACTGATCTCCGCGCCGTCCCAGCCCGCGTCCCGTGGTCGAAGTCCGTTCGCCGCGCCACACCGTCCCCCTGGCGTGATCCTGGTCTCAAGGCGTGCCCGGTCGGCTGGGCTGGGTACGCTCCCCGCCATCAGGGCAATCGGGCCGTGCGACTTCTGCCGGTGTCAGGCGCGGGGGCCCCTCACCCCCGCACGGTGGTCATGCGGCCCACCGTCGTGCGCGAGGGGGATACCCGTGCCGAACATCCCGAAATTCGTCTACGCCTTCGCCGAAGGCAACAAGGACCTCAAGGACCTGCTCGGCGGCAAAGGCGCCAACCTGGCCGAGATGCACAACCTCGGCCTGCCGGTGCCGCCGGGCTTCACGATCACCACGGACGCCTGCCGTGCCTACCTGCACGCGGGCGAGGAGCCGGCCGGGCTGCGCGAGCAGGTGGATGCGCACCTGGCCGCGCTGGAGAAGCGCATGGCGCGGCGGCTCGGGCAGCCCGACGACCCGCTGCTGGTGTCGGTGCGTTCCGGTGCGGCGTTCTCGATGCCGGGGATGATGGACACCGTCCTCAACATCGGCCTCACCGACGCCTCCGTCGCCGGGTTGGCCGCGCAGGCGGACGACGAGCGGTTCGCGTGGGACTCGTACCGGCGGCTCGTGCAGATGTTCGGCAAGACCGTGCTCGGCGTCGACGGCGACCTGTTCGAGGAGCGGCTGGAGGCGGCCAAGCACGCCAAGGGGGCCGCGACCGACGTCGACCTCGACGCGGACGATCTGCGCGCCCTGGTCGGCGAATTCCAGGACCTGGTCGCCGAGCACGCGGGCGTCGCGTTCCCGCAGGACCCGCGGACGCAGTTGGACATGGCGGTCCGTGCGGTCTTCGCGTCGTGGAACGGCGAGCGGGCGCGGCTGTACCGCCGGCAGGAGCGCATTCCGGACGATTTGGGTACCGCGGTCAACATCGTCGCGATGGTCTTCGGCAACCTCGGCCCCGACTCCGGCACCGGCGTCGCGTTCACCCGCGACCCGGCCACCGGGCAGCCCGGCGTGTACGGCGACTACCTCGCCAACGCGCAAGGGGAGGACGTCGTCGCCGGCATCCGCAACACCGTGCCCCTGGCCGCGCTCGAAGAACTCGACAAGACCTCCTACGACCGCCTGCTCGACATCATGCGGATCCTCGAAGACCACTACCGGGACCTGTGCGACATCGAGTTCACGATCGAACGCGGCACCTTGTGGATGCTCCAGACCCGCGTCGGCAAGCGCACGGCGGAGGCGGCCTTCCGCATTGCGGCGCAGCTTGCCGACCAGGGGCTGATCGATGCGGACGAGGCGCTGTGCCGCGTCACCGGAGCGCAGCTCGCGCAGCTGATGTTCCCCCGCTTCGCCGCCATCGGAGAGGACGGCGCCGACGGGCCCACCGCGATCGCCCGCGGCATCCCGGCGTCGCCGGGTGCCGCCGTCGGGCGGGCCGTCTTCGACCAGGCGACGGCGGTGGCCTGGGCGGCCCGCGGCGAGCACGTGATCCTGGTGCGGCGCGAGACCAACCCCGACGACCTGGCCGGCATGGTCGCCGCGGACGGCATCCTCACCAGCCGCGGCGGCAAGACCTCGCACGCCGCGGTCGTGGCCCGCGGCATGGGCAAAACCTGCGTGTGCGGCGCCGAGGACCTCGACGTGGACCCGCGCGCCCGCCGCTGCACGGCGCCGGGCGGCATCACCGTCGCGGAAGGCGACGTGATCTCGGTGGACGGCATGACCGGCCGCGTCTACGCCGGGGCCGCCCCTGTCGTGCCCCCGCCCGTCGTCGACTACTTCGAAGGCCGCATCACCGCGGACGACGACACCGACGGCCTGGTCGCCGCCGTCGCGCGTATCCTCGGCCACGCCGACCGGCGCCGCCGCCTGCGGGTCAGGGCGAACGCCGACACCGGGCCCGACGCGCAGCGTGCCCGCCGCTTCGGCGCCGAAGGCATCGGGCTGCTGCGCACCGAGCACATGTTCCTCGGCGAACGCCGCAAGTACGTGGAACGGCTCGTCCTCGCCGACTCCGACGACGGCCGCGCCGCCGCCCTCGACGCGCTCCTGCCGCTGCAGCGCCAGGACTTCGCCGAGGTGCTGGAGGCCATGGACGGCCTGCCGGTGACCATCCGGCTCATCGACCCGCCCCTGCACGAGTTCCTGCCCGACCTCACCGACCTGTCGGTCCGTGTCGCGGTCGCCGAAGCGCTCGGCGACCCGGTCGGCGAGGAACGCGAACTGCTGGACGCCGTCCGCCGGTTGCACGAGCAGAACCCGATGCTCGGGCTCCGCGGCGTGCGCCTCGGACTGGTCATTCCCGGCCTGTTCGCGATGCAGATCCGCGCGGTCGCCGAGGCCGCGGTCGCGCGCATCCGGGCCGGTGGCGACCCGCGCCCGGAGATCATGGTCCCGCTGGTCGGCGCGCTCCGAGAGCTGGAACTCGTCGGAGACGAGGCCCGCACGGTCTTCGCCGAGGTCAGTGCGGAATCCGGCACCGAGGTGGCGTTCCCGGTCGGCACCATGATCGAGCTCCCGCGTGCCGCGCTCACCGCCGGCCGGATCGCCGAGACCGCCGAGTTCTTCTCGTTCGGCACGAACGACCTCACCCAGACCACGTGGGGTTTCTCGCGCGACGACGTGGAGGCGTCGTTCTTCACCGAGTACCTGGACGCGGGCATCTTCCGGGTGTCGCCGTTCGAGACCCTCGACCGCGACGGGGTCGGGCGACTGGTGGCGCTGGCCGCGGCCGAGGGCCGGGAGACCCGCCCCGGTCTGGCGCTCGGCGTCTGCGGCGAGCACGGCGGCGACCCCGAGTCGGTGCGGTTCTTCCACGACACCGGGCTCGACTACGTGTCGTGCTCGCCGTTCCGGCTCCCCGTCGCCCGGCTGGAAGCCGGCCGCGCCGCGGTGCTGGGCACCCCCGACGGGGCCGGAAGCAGCGGATCGGGCGGCGATACGCGATGACACCCGAGTGACCGCGGGCGGGCGGAGTGCCCCGGGTGCTCCGCCCGCCCGGGAGGCCGAACCGGGGCGCGGAACGGGCCGGACGACGGGTCGGCGGTGGCCATTTCGCGTTTCCGGCACGGAAGGCCTTGGGGCCTGGGCGGGGGCACGTTCTACAGTGATCTCGTGCCGAAGATACGTGCAGCCTCCGTTGCCGAGCACCGCGCCATGCAGCACGCCGCCCTGCTCGATGCCGCCCGTGCGCTCCTGGACGAGGGCGGTTTCGCCGCGCTGACCTTCCCCGCGCTCGCCGAACGCACCGGGCTCGCCCGCTCTTCGGTCTACGAGTACTTCCGGTCGCGCGCGGCCGTCGTCGAGGAACTGTGCGCGGTCGACCTGCCCGCCTGGGTCGCCGAGGTCGAGGACGCCATGGCGGCCGTCGACGACCCGGCCGGGAAGATCGCCGCCTACGTCCAGCGGCAGCTCGAACTCGTCGGCGACCGCACCCACCGGGTCGTCGTGGCCATCTCCACCGGCGAACTCGACGCCAACGCCCGCGAGCGGATAAGGGCCGCGCACGGCCGCATCGTCGAACTCGTGGTGAACGCGCTCGACGACCTCGGCCACCCCGATCCGATGCTCGTCGCCTCGCTCGTGCAGGGCATGGTCGACGCGGCCGTCCGCCGCATCGAATGCGGTGCCGACGGGGCGGAGGTCACCGCGGCCACCCTCGGGCTGGTGCTCGGCGGGGTCGCGGAGATCCGGCTGCCGGCGGCGGTCGAGGAATCGTCCGAGGGCGCCGAGGGCGCTGCGGACGGCGCCGAGGGCGCGACGGAGACCCAAGCCGCGGTCTGACTCCGGAGTGCCGCGAGGGCGCGCCGAGGCGCGTCCGGCGGTGGCCGGCCGGGGACGGGACGGCAGAGGGCCGTGCGGCGGATAGAGCCGCACACGGCCGCGGTGCACCAGCCCCGCCGGGTCGGCGTATTTCGGCGCGCCCTGGGCGGCAGCCCCCGAGGGGCCGACGATGAGGCCCCAGTGCAGGCACACGTCGGCACAGTGCAGGGGCTGCGCGGCGACCGTGCCGATCGGGGTTCCCGCGTCGACGCTCTGACCGGGGGAGACGGTGGACGCGACCGGTTCGTAGGTGGTCAGCAGGTTGCCGTGCCGGATGCTGACGACGCCCCGGCCGGCGATCGCACCGGCGAACGCGACGATCCCGGCACCCGCCGCGCGCACTGCCTGCCCGGCGGCCGCGGCGAGGTCGGCGCCGCGATGGCCGGGCAGCCAGTCCCGATCCGGCGGCGCGAACGGCCGCACCACCACGGGCCGCGGGTCGAGGGGCCACACCCACCGCCCCGACGGCGACGCCGCCCCGACCGGATCCGGCCGTGACCGGGCGGGCGCGGCCAGCAGCCCGGGTAACCCGGCCGCGGTGCCGAACAAGGCCCCCGCGGTCACGGCGGCAACGGCAAGCAGGCGCCGACCGCTGCCTGCGGCGGCATGGTCGGGCCGGCCCGACCCGACGTAGTCGGCGCCCGCCGACGGGATCCGGGTCTCGGAACGGCCTGCGGGGGCCGGGGGCTGCGTGGTCATACGGGAGAGATTGCCCAAGAACGCAAACCGCTGCCGGTCATGGTCGGGAAAGCTGTGGAAAGACGTTTCTTCACCTGGATATCCACAAACGGTGTTGCGGGGGAGCCGCGCGACGGGGCAGCCGACGGACCGGTGGCACCGGCCGGACCACGCACGACGCCAGGGGCGGACCTCGGCCGGGCCGAGACGCCGAAACGCGGTGGGCGGGAGTCCGATGACCGGGGGAAACGCGGCCGGGCTTTTCCTGTCGTCTCCCTCCGCTTTCCCGCCTGCTTTCGCGTCCGCTTTCCCGGCCGATTTCCCGTCCGAGTGGCCTCCCCGGCCGCGGGTCGCTCCCCCGTTCGCCGGTCCCGTACACTTTCGACAGCGGCCCGGCTCTCCGGGTCGACTTCGCACGCCCACCTTCGGGTCTCCCGGCGAACCGTCGGTCACACGGTGACCAGGCGAAACGCCGTCGGATCCGGTGGGACACCTCTCGGTCCGGGTGCCTGGCCCCCGGCGCGGTGTCACGGGCGTCAGGCGCGCCGGCACCCGCCGGTGCGGACAACCGAGCAGGCCCTGCGGTTTCGCGGGGCGTACCACGAGGAGTGCGGCCATGGCCGTCGTCACGATGCGGGAGCTGCTGGAAAGCGGCGTCCACTTCGGGCACCAGACCCGTCGCTGGAACCCGAAGATGAAGCGCTTCATCTTCACCGAGCGCAACGGCATCTACATCATCGACCTGATGCAGTCGCTGGGCTACATCGACCGGGCGTACGAGTTCGTCAAGGAGACGGTCGCGCACGGCGGCACCGTCCTCTTCGTCGGCACCAAGAAGCAGGCCCAGGAAGCGATCGCCGAGCAGGCGACCCGCGTCGGCATGCCGTACGTCAACCAGCGCTGGCTGGGCGGCATGCTCACCAACTTCTCGACGGTCCACAAGCGCCTCCAGCGCCTGAAGGAGCTCGAGGAGATCGACTTCGACGACGTGGCCGGCTCGGGCATGACGAAGAAGGAACTCCTCGTCCTCAAGCGCGAGAAGGACAAGCTCGACAAGACCCTCGGCGGTATCCGCGACATGCAGCGCGTGCCGTCCGCGGTGTGGATCGTCGACACCAAGAAGGAGCACATCGGCGTCGGTGAGGCGCGGAAGCTCAACATCCCGGTCGTCGCGATCCTCGACACCAACTGCGACCCGGACGAGGTCGACTACAAGATCCCGGGCAACGACGACGCGATCCGCTCCGTCACGCTGCTGACCCGCGTGATCGCCGACGCGGTGGCCGACGGCCTGATGTCCCGTGCCGGTGCCTCCGCGGCCGACACCAAGGCCCCCGAGGTCGCCGCCGGCGAGCCGCTCGCCGAGTGGGAGCTGCAGCAGCTGAAGGGCGAGAAGGCGGAAGCCGCCGCCGAGCCGGCTGCCGAGGCCGCCCCGGCCGTCGAGGCCGAGCCGGCTGCCGAGGCCGAGCCGGTCGCCGAGGCCGCTGCCGAGGCCGAGGTCCAGGAGTCCGCCGTGACCGAGAAGGCCGTCGAGTCCGAGCAGTCCTGACGCCGTGACGCGGGGGGTACGCCGGTAAGCCGAGCGTGCCCCTCGCGTTCGTGCGGGCGGCGGCCGGAACGCGCCGGGCTCGGCCCGGCGCCGGATTCCGTGGCCCCGCCACCGCGCGGATCCGCGCGAAAACAGAAGACCACCGCGAGACGACACGCGAGAAGAAGAGATCTGACAATGGCGAACTTCACCGCCGCGGACGTCAAGAAGCTCCGCGAACTCACCGCCGCCGGGATGATGGACTGCAAGAAGGCCCTGGAAGAGGCGGACGGCGACCTGGACAAGGCCGTCGAGATCCTCCGCGTCAAGGGTCAGAAGGGCGTCACCAAGCGCGAAGGCCGCTCGGCCTCCAACGGCGCGGTCGTCGCGGTGCTGGACGGCACCCAGGCCGGTGTGCTGCTCGAGCTGAAGTGCGAGACCGACTTCGTCGCCAAGGGCGACAAGTTCATCGCGGTCGCCAACACGATCGCCGAGCACGTCGCGAAGACGTCGCCGGCCGACCTCGACGCGCTGCTGGCGAGCGAGATCGAGGCCGGCAAGACCGTCCAGGCGTACGTGGACGAGGCCAACGCCACGCTCGGCGAGAAGATCGTCCTGGACCGCTTCGCGCAGTTCGCCGACGGCTACGTCGCCGCGTACCTGCACAAGACCAGCCCGGACCTGCCGCCGCAGGTCGGCGTGCTCGTCGAGCTGTCCGCCGAGAACGCCCAGGTCGCGAAGGACGTCGCGCAGCACATCGCCGCGTTCGCCCCGACCTACCTGACCCGCGACGAGGTCCCGGCGGAGATCGTCGAGAACGAGCGCAAGGTCGCCGAGGCCACCGCCCGCGAAGAGGGCAAGCCGGAGGCCGCGCTCTCCAAGATCGTCGAAGGCCGGGTCACCGGTTACTTCAAGGAGAACGTCGTCCTCGAGCAGGCGTTCGCCAAGGACAACAAGAAGTCGGTGCAGAAGATCCTGGACGAGGCCGGCGTCTCGCTCAAGCGCTTCGCCCGCTTCCGCGTCGGCGTCTGAGCGTCCGACCAGCCGTTTCGGGCATAACCCCGGAACACGAGCGACACCAGCGGTAAACAGGTGTCCGGGGCCGGAGCACCAGCCCCGGACACCGGGAACGACGAGGAGGCCACTTCCGTGGAGGGACCCGTGCAGGAAACCGAAACGGGGGCGGCCCCTTTGTCGTCCGACGCGGTGAACGCGCCGGCCGAGGCGGCCGGCGACATCGACGCGCAGGCGTACCGGCGGCGCGTCCTGCTGAAGCTGTCCGGCGAGGCGTTCGCCGGCGGCGGCGGACTCGGCGTCGACCCGGACGTCGTGCAGGGCATCGCCCGCCAGATCGCCGAGGTCGTCCGGCTGGGCACCCAGGTCGCGGTCGTCATCGGCGGCGGCAACTTCTTCCGCGGCGCCGAACTCCAGGTCCGCGGCATGGACCGGGCCCGCTCGGACTACATGGGCATGCTCGGCACCGTGATGAACTGCCTCGCCCTCCAGGACTTCCTGGAGAAGCTCGGCATCGAGACCCGGGTCCAGACCGCGATCACCATGGGCCAGGTCGCGGAGCCGTATATCCCGCGCCGTGCCGTGCGGCACCTGGAGAAGGGCCGCGTGGTGATCTTCGGCGCGGGTATGGGCATGCCGTACTTCTCCACCGACACCACCGCCGCACAGCGGGCCCTGGAGATCGACGCGTCGGCCATCCTCATGGCCAAGGGCGTGGACGGCGTCTACGACTCCGACCCGAAGACCAACCCCGGCGCGGTCCTGTTCGACGCTTTGGACCACGCCGAGGTGCTCGCCCGCGAGCTGAAGGTCGCCGACGCCACGGCCATCAGCTTGTGCATGGACAACAAACTGCCGATCGTCGTGTTCAACCTGCTGGTCGAGGGCAACATCGCCCGCGCCGTGCGAGGTGAGAAGATCGGCACCCTGATCAGCCGGACCAACGGCTGAGCCACGGCGACACCGGACCGGGACAGGAGCCGAGACGTGATCGATGAGACCCTCCTCGAAGCCGAGGAGAAGATGGAGAAGGCCGTCTCCGTCGCCAAGGACGATTTCGCGGCCATCCGCACCGGGCGTGCGCACCCGTCGATGTTCAACAAGATCGTCGTGGACTACTACGGGGCCATGACGCCGGTGAACCAGCTGGCGTCGTTCGCCACGCCCGAGCCCCGCATGGTGCTCGTGACGCCGTTCGACAAGGGCTCCACGAACGCCATCATCAAGGCGATCCGCGACTCGGACCTCGGCGTCAACCCGACCGACGACGGCAAGGTCATCCGCATCGTGTTCCCGCAGCTGACCGAGGAACGCCGCAAGGAGTTCATCAAGGTCGCCCGCGGCAAGGCCGAGGACTCGCGGATCTCCATCCGCGCCGTGCGCCGCAAGGCCAAGGAGACCCTCGACAAGCTCGTCAAGGACGGCGAGTCCGGCGAGGACGAGGTGCGCCGCGCCGAGAAGGAGCTGGACGACACCACCCACCGGTACGTCGTGCAGGTCGACGAGCTGCTGAAGCACAAGGAAGCCGAGCTGCTCGAGGTCTGATGAACAACTCCACCTGGGGTGGCGCTCCAGAGCCCGGCTCCGGACCCGGCCCGTTCCAACCGTACGACCCGTGGGCGGGCCAGGCCGTGCAGGCGCCGGACCCCTACGGCACACAGGACGCGGACGCGCTGCGTACCCAGGTGATCCCGGCGATGCCCGCCGACCCGGCGGGCATGGCCGCGAGTGCGCCCGGGCCCGTCCCGGGCGGTCCGCCCGCGGACGATTGGGCGGCCGGCGGCGACGCCGGTTCCACCCGGGCGCAGCAGCACCCGGGCGCCGCGGGCGGGGTAGACCCCCACGGTGGCGTGTACGGCGACGGATTCGGCGAAGCGCCCGGCACGGGCGACACGGGTGGTGCGGACACTGCAGACGACGTTCAGCACACCGCGTACCTGCCGGTCGTGGATCCCGGCGTGCGCCCGCCCGCCGATCCCGGCGCCGTGCCGCCCATGCCCCCGCAGCCCGCGCGCCCTCCGGTGTCCGCGGGGACGCTCGTGACCGACCGGCCGGAGCAGTCCGGCGGCGAGTCCGGGCAGCCTGCCCAGCCGAAGAAGAGCCGGGCGGGCCGCAACCTGCCCGCCGCGATCGGCGTGGGCGTCGGCCTTGGTGCGGCGATCGTCGTATCTCTGCTGACGGTTCCGGTGATCTTCGTCGGGATCGTGATCCTGGCCGTGCTGATCGGCCTGTGGGAGCTGTCGGGCGCGCTGAAGCGCGGCCACGGCGGCGCGGGCGCGGCGAACGTGCCCCTGGTGCCGTTGGGCGTCGGCTCGATCGCCATGCTGATCGCGGCCTACGCGCGCGGACCCGAGGGGCTCGGCATCGCCACGGCGCTCACCGCGCTCGCGGTGATGATCTGGCGGATGACCGAGGGGCCGGAGGACTACCTGCGGGACACCGCGGCCGGTGTCTTCTCGGTGTTCTACCTGCCGTTCCTGGCGTCGTTCGCGGTGCTGATGCTCGCCGACGACGACGGGGCCAAGCGGGTCCTGGTCTTCTTCCTTGCCGTGGTGTGCAGCGACACCGGGGCGTATGCGGCCGGCGTGCTGTTCGGCAAGCACAAGATGGCGCCGACCATCAGCCCCGGAAAGACCTGGGAAGGCTTCGCCGGCGCGGTCGCGGCCTGCGCGGTCGCGGGGGCGCTGTCCCTGACGCTGATGCTCGACGGCCAGTGGTGGCAAGGCGCGCTGCTGGGTGCGGCCGTCGCGGCCACCGCGGCGCTCGGCGACCTCGTCGAGTCGATGATCAAGCGCGATCTCGGCGTCAAGGACATGGGCGACCTGCTGCCCGGGCACGGCGGTGTGATGGACCGGCTCGACTCGCTGCTGGCGTCCGCGCCCGCGGTGTGGCTGCTGCTGGAGATCTTCCTCTAGACACCGCAGGCGCGGGAGACGCGGCAGGGGCGACGAGGCGCGGTGGACGCGGCTCGACGCGACGGAGGGACCGAGCACGACGTGCGGCGGCAAAAGCACCCGTTCGGACCTGCGACACTGGATGAATCATGCCCAATCCAGGAGAGCTGACCTTCGCCGCCCCGCGCCGCGCCAAGCCGCCGCGCCACCTTGCCGACCTCTCGCCCGACGAGCGCCGCGAGGCCGTCGCCGCGCTAGGGGAGAAGCCGTTCCGCGCCGGGCAGCTGTCCCGCCACTACTTCGCCCGGCTCGCCGACGACCCGGCGCAGTGGACGGACATGCCCGCCGCGCTGCGCGAGCGGCTGGCCGGCGAACTCATGCCGGAGCTGATGACGTCGGTCCGCGACATCGCGTGCGACGGCGGCGCGACCCGCAAGTCGCTGTGGAAGCTGTTCGACGGCACGCTCGTCGAGTCCGTGCTCATGCGCTACCCGGACCGGGCGACGATGTGCGTGTCGTCGCAGGCCGGCTGCGGCATGAACTGCCCGTTCTGCGCGACCGGCCAGGCGGGGCTCACCCGCAACCTGTCGACCGCGGAGATCGTCGAGCAGGTCGTCGCGGGCGCCCGCGCGCTGCAGCGCGGCGATGTGCCGGGCGGGCCCGGCCGGGTCAGCAACATCGTCTTCATGGGCATGGGCGAACCGCTCGCCAACTACAAGGCGGTCCTCGGCGCGGTGCGGCGCCTCACCGACCCGTCCCCGGACGGGCTCGGCATCTCGCAGCGGTCGGTCACCGTCTCGACGGTCGGCCTCGTGCCCGCGATGCACAAGCTCGCCGACGAGGGCCTGAGCGTGACGCTCGCGCTGTCGCTGCACGCCCCGGACGACGAACTGCGCGACACCCTCGTGCCGGTCAACACCCGCTGGCCGGTCCGCGAGGTGCTGGACGCCGCGTGGCGGTACTCGGACCAGACCGGGCGCCGCGTGTCGATCGAATACGCGCTGATCAAGGACATCAACGACCAGGCCTGGCGCGCCGACCTGCTCGGCAAGCGGCTGCGCAACCACCTCGCGCACGTCAACCTGATCCCGCTCAACCCGACCCCGGGTTCCAAGTGGACGGCGTCGACGCAGGAGCGCCAGGACCAGTTCGTGCGGATGCTGGAGGCCCACGGGGTGCCGGTGACCGTCCGCGACACCCGCGGCCGGGACATCGACGGCGCGTGCGGGCAGCTCGCGGCCGCGGAAGTCTGAGCCGCGGAAGTCCGAGCCGGACGGCCCGCGCGACGTCGGCGGCACACCCGCCAAGGGGCCGGTGCCGGACCCGAAAACGCCGCAAAAACAACACAGCCGGACCGCCGTGGCGTCCCCTTCCACGGCGGCCCGGTCGTGTTTCCGTCACCGGGGCCACGCACTGCCCGGGACGTTCTCGCCGGACCTGGCCCGCATCCTGCCCGCGGGCGGTCTGGTCGCGCCGCCTTCACCGAGGTCCCGTCCGGGGGTGACAAGAGTCCGGCGGGGCGGCACTGAGTCAACTGTCGCGCACGGGACCTAAGAGGGCGATAAGCGTCCCCAGGAACCTCGCAGAAATATCGCGGCGGGGAATCCGTGCAGACCCGCCCTACCCCACCGGACGGCCCGTCGCCCCGGCCCGACCCCACCCCGTGACGCCCTCGCGGGCCGGCCGCCGGGTCGCCAGGGCCACGCCCACCGCCGCCGCTGCGACCAGCACGACCGCGAGGATCGTCCCCGTGGCGACCGCCTGGCCCGACACCGGGACGCGCGGCCGGTTCCCGCCGACCTCCAGCGGATAGACCGCCGCGGTGCCGGCGACCGTACCGCACACCCAGGCCGCGGCCACCGGCAGCAGCGCGGCCAGCACCCGCACCATCCGTTCCACCCGGGGCGCCGCGCCCATCGCGTGCAGGTCGCGGGCCGCGTCGCGGTGCTCGCGGACGTGGTCGACCAGCGCCGCGAGCAGCGCCGCCGCCCCGCACACCGCCGCCGCGGCGACCAGGGCCAGCAGCGGCAGGTCACCCGCCGCGTCGTCCGGGCCCGCGTGCAAGGCGCGGGTGGTCACCAGCAGCGCGGTCGTGGCGCCGAGCAGCCCGAGCGGCACCGCGAGCGTGGCGGCCTCGGACTCCATCCGCCGGGCCGCACACAGCAGGGCCGGGCTGCGGGTGTGGCGCACGAACAGGCCCGCGCCGCGGCGGACGACGGCCGGCAGGGTCAGCGCGGTGCCGACGACGGCCAGGGTGTAGCCGCACAAGGCGAACGGGTGCACGGCGCCCAGACCGACCGGCAGCCGCACCGGCCCGGCCAAGGCGTTCGGCAGGGCCTCGACGACCAGCCCGGCAGCCAGCAGCACCGGGCCGGGCGGCCGGCGGCTCGGGGCCGCGGCGGCTTCCGGATTCGGCAGTCCGGCGACCGATGCCGCGACCACCACCGCGGGGACCGACCCCAGGACGAAGAAGAGCCCGAGGAGCGGGATTTCGGCGTGTACGGCGAGGGCTTCGCGGATGGCCGCGCCGCCGGGCGCGTCGGCGTCGAACACCGCCCGGGCGACCAAGTGGGCCTGGAGGCCTGCCACCGTGCCCGCCGCACCGGCCACCAAGCTTTCCGCACCCGCGAGTTCACGCGCCTGCTCGGGCCGGCTGCCGGGGCCGATCAGGAGTTCGGTGCGGGCGATCCGCGCCGGGGCACCCAACCGTGCGGTGACCGCGGCCAGTTGCGCGGTCACACCGAGCACCAGGACGCCCGCCGAGACCGGTCCGGCGAGGGCATTCCCGGCAGTTGCGTAGGCCGTCGCGCACAGCAGCAGGACCGTGCCCGTGGCGGCCACGAGTGCCGTGCCGGCCAGGCGCGCGTGATCCGCGGGTGTTCCCGAACGCAGATTGCCGAGCACGATGCGGATCACAGGGCCCTCCGGCCACGTCAGGCGTCGGTGCGCACCGGGACGGGGCGTCCGTCGCGGAGTTCGAGCGTCCGGTCCGCGTGCCGGGCGACCTGGGGGTCGTCGGTGGCGAGCACGAGCGCGATGCCGTGCGAGCGCGACGCGCTGACCAGGATGCGCATGAGGTGGTCGAGTTCGGCGCCGTGCAGGCCGAGTCCGGGCTCGTCGGCGAAGACCACGTCGGGCCGGACGACCAAGGCCCGGGCGACGGCGGCGCGGCGCAGCAGTGCGGGCGGCAGTTGGTGCGGGCGCTGGTCGGCGTGGTCGAGCACGTCGAGGCGGCCCATCCAGTGCCGGGCGGCGGCGAACGCGGTGCCGCGGGTGCCGGGTTCGAGGAGCAGCGGCAGCGCGACGTTCTCCAGCACGGTGAGTTCGGGCATCAGCCGGGCGCGGCCGTCGAGCATGCCGAAGTGGGTGCGCCGGAGTTCGCCGCGGGCCCGGTCGCCGAGGGTGTGCAGCGGGCGGCTGTTGAACCAGACTTGGCCCGCGTCGGGGGCGATCACTCCGGAAAGGACGGCCAGCAGCGCGGACTTGCCCGCGCCGGTGGGGCCGGTGACGGCGAACGTCTCGTCGGCGCGGATCCCGACGGACATGCGGCGCAGGATCGTCGCCGGTCCGCGGGTGACGGTGACGTCGTGCGCGCGGAGCACGTCGTTGTCGGGGTTGCGGGTGCCGTCTTCGGCGACGGCGAATCCGCTGTCCGGGGTGTGCGGGACGGCGGGTCGCGCGCCCGCTCCGGCCGTCCGGGGCGACCGTGTCGCACGGGGCGAAAGAGCCGGCCGGGGTGAAAGGGCCATAGCGTTACCTCCGGGACAGGACTGTCCGCCCCCGTCCCGTGCAGTGCAACGAGCCGCGCCGACAAGAGGGCACGGCCGGGCCCGGCACTGGTCCGGACGAGTGGATGCGGCGATGATGGCCGCCGGGGGTCTCCGGGGCGGAGGCCCGGGTGCGGGGGAGGAACGGGGAACATATGCACGACGTCGCCTGGCTCGATCTGCCCGACCAGCTCAACGCTCGCGACGTGGGCGGACTGCCCGTCGCGGGCGGCCTGCGCACTCGCTCGGGGGTGCTGATGCGTTGCGAGACGCCGGACTTGCTGACCGCCGACTCGGTCGCTCGGCTGGTGTCCGACTACGGGGTACGGCACGTGTTCGACCTGCGGTCGATCGGCGAGGGACTGCCGGTCGCGGAGTGGCCGGGGATTACCCGGCACCGGCTGCCGTTGCTGGGGAGGCGCGCGGGCGCGGCCGCCGAGGAAGCGGCGAACGAGGCGGCGACCGAGCCCGGGGCGGCGCCCGCCGGAGTCGGCGACATATCGTCGGGCCAGGTCGATGTGCTCGGCGAGGACACGGACTTGGACCTGGCGACGGTGGACGTGCACGGGGCCGGTCGGCTCTACCTGGCGATGGCCGAGCGCGGTCGCGACGCGTTCGCACGGGCGCTGGAGCTGCTGGTGAACGACGCCGCGGGCCCGACGCTGGTGCACTGCACCGCGGGCAAGGACCGCACCGGCGTGCTGGTCGCGCTGCTGATGTCCGCGGTCGGCGTGGACCGGGCGGCGATCGTGGCGGACTACGCGGCCACGCGCATCCACATCGACGAGATGTTCCGGCGCATCGACGCCATCGCCAACCAGCCGCGGCTCAAGCCCGGGACACCGGCCGCCGCGGCGCTGCGCGACGCGGCACCGGAGTCGATGGAGGCGTTCCTCGACGCGGTGCTGGAACGCTACGGCAGTGCGGGGGAGTTCTTCGTGAAGGCCGGGGCCCGCCCGGAGTGGCTGGAGATCTGGCGGGAGCGCTTCGTCGCGGCCTGACGGTTCGGGGGCCGACGGTTCGAGCCTGACGGGGCACGGCGTCACGGCGTCACGGCGTCACCGAATGCGGAACGTGCGACGGCGCGACAGGGGGATTCCCTTGCCGCGCCGTCGCACTACGGTCCCGTGACCGTTGCCGGGCCTCAGTGCCCGAGGAACCGTCCGAACGCGTGGGCGAGCTTCGAGTTCTTCTTGGTGCGGGCTTCCTCGCCGTCGGCCGCCGTCATGACGCGCAGGCCGATGTTGGTGCCGAGCCAGCGCAGCGGCTCCGGTTCCCAGCGCGGCGACCGGTGCTGCACCCACGGGAGGCGGGTCAGGTCGGTGTACCGGTCGCGGATCAGGTCGGCCAGGGTGCGGCCGGCCAGGTTGGTGGTGCCGACGCCGTCGCCGACGTAGCCGCCCGCCCAGGCGAGCTTGCGGTGCCGGTCGATGCCGCAGCTCGCGAACCAGTCGCGCGGGACGCCGAGTGCGCCGCCCCACTGGTGGCTGATCGGCACGTCCGCGGTGACCGGGAACAACTCGCGCAGCACGCGCCGCAGTTCGGCGAACACGTGGTCATCGCGGTCGTACTCGGGGCGGACCTTCGAGCCGTAGTGGTACGGCGCGCCGCGTCCGCCGAACGCCAGCCGCCCGTCGGAGGTCCGCTGCCCGTAGACGATCAGGTGCCGGAAGTCGCTGAACGTCTCCCGTTCGGCGAGCCCGATCTCGTCCCACATGTCCTGCGGGAGCGGCTCGGTGGCGATCATCAGCGAGTACACCGGTGCCAGGTCGCGGCGGAAGCCGGGGAGTTCCGGGGTGTAGCCCTCGGTGGCGCGGACCACGACGTCGGCGCGGACGGTGCCGTAGGGGGTGACCGCGGCGCCGTCGTCGATCAGGGTGACGGGGGTGCCTTCGTAGATCGCGACGCCGCGGCGTTCGACCGCCTCGGCGAGGCCGCGGGCCAGCTTGGCGGGCTGGATGGCGGCGGTGTGCGGGGTGTAGACGCCGCCGAGGACGTCGGCGGCGCCGACCCGGGCGCGGGCTTCGTCGGCGTCGAGGTAGCGGAAGTCCTCCTTGCCGAAGCCCCACGCGTGCTGGTCCTCGACCATGTCCCAGGCGCGGCGGGTCTGCACGTGGGTGCGGGCGAGGATGACCGTGCCGCCCTTGGTGTAGCCGCAGTCGATGCCCTCGGCTTCGACGACCCGGCCGACCTCGTCGACGGTGGCGTTCATGGCGCGCTGCTGGGCGATGGCCCGTTCGCGGGTGCTGGTGCGGGCGACCTTGGCGAGGCCGGCCGGGAACAGCGCGGAGCACCAGCCGCCGTTGCGGCCGGACGCGCCGAAGCCGGCGAATTCGCGTTCCAGGACGGCGATGCGCAGGCTCGGGTCGGCTTCGGCGAGGTAGTAGGCGGTCCACAGGCCGGTGTAGCCGGCGCCGACGATGGCCACGTCGACGTCGAGGTCGCCGGACAGGCGGGGCCGCGGCGTGACGTCCTCGTCGAGGGTGTCGAACCAGAGGGACAGATCGCGGTGGCCGGTCACCGGCGCCACGTCCTCACGTACTCGGGAACCGGCAGCTCGAAGCGCAGGTCCGGGGCGGGAATCGGATCGTAGAACGTCTCGCCGAGGGGGACCGTTCCGGCCCATATCGGGGTGTCGAGGTCGTCCGCGTCGTCGTCGGGGTGCCCGGCGGAGATCTTGACCGAGGTCTCGTCGAGGGGCAGCGCGAGGACCAGGGTGGCGGCGAGTTCCTTCGCCTTGTGGGTGCGCAGTTCGGCGCGGCGGCCCGGCAGGAGGTGGTCGGTGAGCGTGTCGAGCGCGGCCGTCTTGGCGTCGCCGTCGAGGACGTCACAGACGCCGAAGACCATCGCGCTGCGGTAGTTCATCGACGACTCGAACGCGGAGCGGGCCACCACGAGGCCGTCGAGAAGGGTGACGGTCAGGCACGTCGGGGCGCCCGCGGCGAGGCTGCGGAACAGGCGGCTGCCGGTGGAGCCGTGGATCAGGACGCGGTCGCCGTCGCGCGCGTAGGCGACGGGCAGCACGTAGGGCCGGCCCTGGTCGTCGCTCACCGCGACGTGCGCGACGAGGGCGGCGTCGAGCACGCGGTGCAGCACGTCGCGGTCGGTCACCGCCTTCTCGCCGAGGCGCCGGACGCGGGTGCGGTCGGTGGAACCGGGGGAGGGGAGTGCCACGGGACCTTCTCTCGGAAGCGCGGGTACGACTGTGCCGCCGGCGCGGCCCGCGAGGGGCGCGCCGGCGGCACAGTGTGAGGGTTCGTCAGTATTGCCGGGGAGTGCTGCGGACCGCGACGAAATACGCGGTCCTTGGACGAACCTCCGCGCGGATCAGAGCTTGGTCCACGCCTCGGTCAGCACCGAACGCAGGATCTGCTCGATCTCGTCGAACGTCGACTGGTCGGCGATCAGCGGCGGCGACAGCTGGATGACCGGGTCGCCGCGGTCGTCGGCGCGGCAGTACAGGCCGGCGTCGAACAGGGCCTTCGACAGGAAGCCGTAGAGGACGCGCTCGATCTCGTCGTCGTTGAAGGTCTCCTTGGAGGCCTTGTCCTTGACGAGTTCGATGCCGTAGAAGTACCCGTTGCCGCGGACGTCGCCGACGATCGGCAGGTCGAGCAGCTTCTGCAGGGTGGCCAGGAAGGCACCCTCGTTCTCGAGGACGTGCTTGTTCAGGCCCTCGCGCTCGAAGATGTCCAGGTTGGCCAGCGCCACCGCCGACGAGACCGGGTGGCCGCCGAAGGTGTAGCCGTGCAGGAACATCTCCTCGCCCTTGTAGAAGGGCTCGGCGAGGCGGTCGGAGACGATCATCGCGCCGATCGGGCTGTAGCCCGAGGTCATGCCCTTGGCGCAGGTGATGATGTCCGGCACGTAGCCGAACTTCTCGCAGCCGAACATGGTGCCCAGACGGCCGAAGGCGCAGATGACCTCGTCCGACACCATGAGGACGTCGTACTTGTCGCAGATCTCGCGGACCCGCTGGAAGTACCCGGGCGGCGGCGGGAAGCAGCCGCCGGCGTTCTGGACCGGCTCGAGGAAGACCGCGGCGACGGTCTCGGGGCCCTCGTTGAGGATCTCGTACTCGATCTGGTCGGCGGCCCAGCGGCCGAAGGCCTCCGGGGAACCGTCGGCGAGGAACTCCGGCGCGCGGTAGTGGTTGGTGTTCGGCACCCGGAAGGTGGACGGCACCAGCGGCTCGTACGGAGCCTTCAGGCCCGGCAGGCCGGTGATCGACAGGGCGCCCTGCGGCGTGCCGTGGTAAGCCGTGGTGCGGGAGAGCACCTTGTGCTTGGTCGGCATGCCCTTGAGCTTGAAGTAGTGCTTGGCGAGCTTCCAGGCGGACTCGACCGCCTCGCCGCCGCCGGTGGTGAAGAAGACCTTGTTGAGGTCGCCCGGCGCGTAGTTCGCCAGGCGCTCGGCCAGCTCGATGGCCTTCGGGTGGGCGTAGCTCCACACCGGGAAGAACGCCAGCTCTTCGGCCTGCTTGCGGGCCACCTCGGCCAGCTCGGCGCGGCCGTGACCCGCCTGGACGACGAAGAGGCCCGCGAGGCCGTCGATGTACTTGCGGCCGTTGGCGTCCCAGATGTTGACGCCGTCACCCTTGACGATCGTCGGAACGGGCGCGTTCTCGTACGACGACATGCGGGTGAAGTGCATCCACAGGTGGTCGTACGCCTTCTTCGAAAGGTTGGCGGTGTCGAGCTGTTCGGTCATCGAGTACCCCATGTGTAGGTCTGCTTCCGGAGCTTGAGGTAGACGAAGCTCTCGGTGCTCCGTACTCCGGGGATTGCTCGGATCCTCTTGTTGATGAGGTCGAGCAGGTGGTCGTCGTCCTCGCAGACCAATTCCGCGATGAGGTCGAAGGAGCCCGCGGTGATGACGACGTAATCAACCTCGTCCATCGTCGCAAGGATGTCCGCGACCGGCTCGATATCGCCCTCGACGCGCAGACCGACCATCGCCTGGCGGTGGAAGCCCACCGTGAGCGGGTCGGTGACCGCGACGATCTGCATGACGCCCTGGTCGAGCAGGCGCTGTACGCGTTGGCGCACCGCCGCCTCGGAGAGGCCCACGGCCTTCCCTATCGCGGCGTACGAGCGGCGTCCGTCCTCCTGGAGCTGCTCGATGATCGCCTTGGACACGGAGTCCAGCGATCCGCCGTTGTTCCTGTCTCGACTGGCCACGTCGTCACTCTGCCTCATGGATCGGGACTTCCGCAAGGGAATCCGTTGACTTCGGTCGTGATGGCAACTGATTCAGTTGTCCTGTCGGGGTCATGCTGATGATCCCGACAGATTTGGGGTTACTCTTGGCGCGAAGACGGCAGGTTCCGCGCGGGCGCGCGGAGCGACCACCCGGATACCGCAACGTCACGGCATCCTCCCGCGCCGTCCGGGCGGGCGTACGACCACTTCGGTGAAGTCCAGAGGAGACTGGGGACATGAGCGAACTGCGGACCCTGCGCAACTTCGTCGACGGCAAGTTCGTCGACGCGATCGACGGCCGGACCATGGACGTCGTGGACCCGGCCACCGGCGAGGTGTACGCCACCGCGCCTCTCTCCGGTGCCGACGACGTCGACGCGGCGATGGCCGCGGCCGCCAACGCCTTCGAGACCTGGCGGGACACCACCCCCGCCGAGCGGCAGCGCCTGCTGCTGAAGATCGCGGACGCCTTCGAGGCCCGCGCCGACGAGCTGGTCGCGGCCGAGTCCCGCAACACCGGCAAGCCCGTCGCGCTGACCGCCTCCGAAGAGGTGCCGCCGATGGTGGACCAGATCCGGTTCTTCGCGGGCGCCGCGCGGATGCTGGAGGGCAAGTCGGCGGGCGAGTACATGGCCGGCCACACGTCCTTCGTCCGGCGCGAGCCGGTCGGCGTCTGCGCCCAGGTCACCCCGTGGAACTACCCGATGATGATGGCGGTGTGGAAGTTCGCCCCGGCCATCGCCGCGGGCAACACCGTCGTCCTCAAGCCGTCGGACACGACCCCCGACTCGACCGTCCTGATGGCCGAGATCATGGGCGAGATCCTCCCGGCCGGCGTGTTCAACGTGGTCTGCGGCGACCGTGAGACCGGTGCCGCGATGGTCGCCCACAAGACCCCGGCGATGGCTTCCATCACCGGCTCCGTGCGGGCCGGCATGGCGGTCGCCGAGTCCGCCGCCAAGGACCTCAAGCGCGTCCACCTGGAGCTGGGCGGCAAGGCCCCCGTCGTCGTCTTCGCCGACGCCGACGTCCCGGCCGCGGCCGAGGGCATCGCGGGCGCCGGCTACTTCAACGCCGGCCAGGACTGCACCGCCGCCACCCGCGTCCTGGTGCACGAGGACGTCCACGACGACTTCGTCGCCGCCCTCGCCGCCGCCGCCAACGGCCTCAAGACGGCCGGCCCGGACGTCGAGGACGCGGACTTCGGCCCGGTCAACAACGCCAACCAGCTCGCCCACGTGGCCGGCTTCATCGAGCGCCTCCCGGCGCACGCCAAGATCGAGGCGGGCGGCCACCGGGTCGGCGAGAAGGGCTTCTTCTACGCCCCGACCGTCGTCTCCGGCCTGAAGCAGGACGACGAGATCATCCAGAAGGAGGTCTTCGGCCCGGTCATCACCGTGCAGAAGTTCTCCGACGAGGCCGAGGCGATCGCCAACGCCAACGGCGTCGAGTACGCCCTCGCGTCGTCCGTGTGGACCAAGGACCACGCCACCGCGATGCGCCTGGCCAAGAAGCTCGACTTCGGCTGTGTGTGGATCAACACCCACATCCCGCTGGTCGCCGAGATGCCGCACGGCGGCTTCAAGCACTCCGGCTACGGCAAGGACCTGTCGGCGTACGGGTTCGAGGACTACACGCGCATCAAGCACGTGATGTCGTTCATCGAGGGCTGAGCCTCCGGCTCCGACGGGGTGAGCCTCCGGCTCCGACGGGAGCCGACCTGCTTGTCGCGACGCCGCCCGGGCCTTGAGGGCCCGGGCGGCGTCGCCGTGTCCCGGCCGTGTCCCGGCCGTGTCCCGGCCGTGTCCCGGCCGTGTCCCGGCCGTATCCGGGGCCGGGACCAAGCTGTCAAGGCGGCCGCGTCACGGCTGACACCCTGCGTGTTGTTCCCCCTTTGCGCAGAGCGGCAGGATGCACCAGGCCCGGTGTGCCGTCTCCGCCGGGCCCGGCCCGCGCGACCCGCGAACGCCGCAGCACATCGAACGAGGAGCCCCGCATGATCCGCGACCGCGCCCTGCCCGCTTTGCGCATCGGCGGCCGGAGCGTCGACCGGCGGGCCTTCCTCCGCGGCGGCGGCGCGCTCGCCGCGGCCGGGACCCTCGCCGCGTGCGGTGTGCCGTCCGCCTACGTCGCCGAGGACAAGCGCACCGGCACCGACAAGAGCGCGACCGAGAAGCGCGTCCGCTTCTCCAACTGGGCGCTCTACATCGACGTCGACGAAGACGACGCCGAGAAGCACCCCACCCTCGACCAGTTCACCGACCAGACCGGCATATCGGTGAAGTACACCGAGGAGATCAACGACAACGACGAGTTCTTCGGCAAGATCCACCCGGCCATCCAGGCCGGCAAGGAGCCGGGCCGCGACCTCATCGTCATCTCCGACTGGATGTGCACCCGTTTCGTCGGCCTCGGCTGGGTCCAGAACCTCGACAAGGCCAACCTGCCGAACGTGCAGGCCAACCTCGCCGAGACGCTGCGCAGCCCCGGCTACGACCCGAACCGCGACCACACCGTGCCGTGGGCGTCCGGGATCACCGGCATCGCGTACAACAAGAAGCTCGTCGGCCGCGAACTGCGGCACGTGAGCGACCTGTGGGCAAAGGACCTCGCCGGGCGGGTGACGCTGTTCTCCGGGTTCATGGAGGCCGTGACGCTGCTCATGATCGGCGAGGGCGCGGACGTCACGACGTTCACCGAGAAGGACGTCGACACGGTCATGTCGCGCGTGCAGAAGCTCGTCGACCAGAAGCACATCCGCAGCTTCACCGGCAACGACTACACGTCCGGCCTGGCGTCCGGCGACGTGCTCGCGTGCATGGCCTACTCCGGCGACGTGCTGCAGCTCCAGCTCGACAACCCCGACATCGAGTTCGTGGTGCCCGAGGAAGGCGCCGAGCTGTGGTCGGAGAACCTGATGATCCCCAACAGGGCCTCGCACAAGGCCAACGCCGAAGCGCTGATGAACTTCTACTACGACCCGGAGGTCGCCGCCGAGCTGGCCGCGTCCGTGCAGTACATCTGCCCGGTGCCCGCGGCCCGCGAGATCCTCGCCAAGAACGAGGACAAGGAAATCGCGGAACTCGCCGAAAACGAGCTGATGTTCCCCAGCGACGAGACCCAGGCCCGGCTGCACACCATGCGCGAGGTCGGCGTGGACGAGAGCCGCGGGTGGGAGAAGACGTGGGGCGGGATCATCGGTCTCTGAGGATTTCGTCCTCGGGATCGTCCGTGTTCGCGCTCTCGCGTTGTCCCTCGTCGGCGCCGGGTGCGGCTTCCCGCCGCCCCAGCGCCAGCTGCGGAAAGATCAGTACGGAGAACATGCCGGCGCCGACCATCGCGGCCGCGGAGCCGGACAGCAGGTAGTCGTTCTCCACGGCGATGGTCGTGATCACCACGATCAGCGGCAGCGCGGTACTCGCGAAGAGCGCCAATTCGCGGCTCTCGGGAGCGAGTTCGCCGCGGCGTGCGGAGATGTACGTCGGTAGGCCGCGTACCGCGAGGAACAGCAGCAGGAAGACGGGGATCCGCGCCAGGAGACCGGGGTCGTGCAGGAGCGCGTCCAAGTCGAACTTGACGCCGCTCATCACGAAGAAGATCGGCACGAGAAACCCGAACGCGATCGCGTCCAACTTCGCCGACACCGTCTCGACGAGGCGTACGGGCGCGTCGGCCAGCGCCAGGCGCAGCACCAGGCCGGCGGTGAACGCGCCGATCAGGTTGTCCAGCTCCAGTCGGTCGGCGAACCAGACCAGCAGCACCATGACCAGCATCGCCAGGCGGATCGCGAGCTGCCCGCTGGAGTGCAGCGTCTTGACGACGAGCCGGTCCAGCCACCGCGGGTGGGGCTTGACCGCCAGCCACACGCACGCCGCGGCGAGCACGGCGAAGATCGCCAGCGCCGCCACGGTGGCCCCCGGATGGCGCCCGCTGAGCAGCAGCGCGATCGCCACGATCGGGGCGAACTCGCCGACGGTACCGATCGCCATGACCTGCGCGCCCAGTGGTGTCGGCAGCAGCCCTGCGTCCCGGATGATCGGTAGAAACGTGCCGAGCGCGGTCGTGGTGAGCGCCAGCCCGACGGAGATGCCCGTCGTCGACGGATCGTGAAACGGCAGCGTCATGGCCAACCCGGCCGCCAACCCCAGCCCGAGCGACACGAACCACACCGCGACCGCGCTCCGGAGCGGGGCTCCTTTGATCCGCGGCACGTCGATCTCGAACCCGGCCAGGAACATCAGCATGACCAGCCCGAAGTCCGACAACGCCACCAACGGCTGCCCGTCCGGCGCCACCCACCCGAACACCGCCGGCCCGGCCAGGATCCCGAACAGAATCTCCACCACCACCAACGGCACCCGCATCCTCCAACGCTCCAACCCGGCCCGCGCGATGGGCGCGAACGCAAGGAGCGCGACGACCACGACCAGGTCGGCGGTGTCGAGGGTCATGGCGGCTCCGTGGGTGGGCAACGGTTTGGGGCTGGGGGCGGGGCCTGAATGGTGGGGGCGTGGGGTGGGGGCGTGGGGGCGGGCAAGGCTGGGAGAGACGATGGAGAGAGCCGGGTAGGTCAGGGGCCAGGTGCGTTAGGTAGGGCGATTGGCGATCATATGGAATGAAATAGAAGAGAAGGTGATGGCGCGCCAGACCTGTCCGCGCGGGTTGGCCGTCTACCTCGGCCCGGCCCCGAGCCCGTTGCTCACGCCCGGCCCGGCGGCACGCCCCTCCCCCCGGCCTCAGCGGCGGAGCAGGTCGACCACGCCTGTGAGGTCTTCTCCGCCGTTGCCCTCGGCCAGTCGGCGGCGCATCAACTCGAAGTAAGGGGTCAGGAGTTCGGGGCTGACACCTTGCTCCTCGGCGGTGGTCAGGAAGGTGGGGGTGCCGGCCACCTGCATGGCGAGGTTGGAGACGACGTCCTTGGTGTAGTCGCCGCTGCGCAGTTGCTCGGCCGTCTGGTGCACTCCCGGCGCCATAGCCGTGATCCAGTCCGCGAGCAGTGGGGCGAACGCGACCGGGTCGATGTCTTCCCTGCGGATCAGGGCGAAGGCGTGTGCGGCCCCGGCGAACATGCCGTACATGGCACTCAACAGGGCCACGTCGTGCAGGGCCGCGAATCCGGCGTCCTCGCCGACGTAGTTGGTGCCCGCCGGGACGGCGAGGGTTCCGCGGTGCTGGTCGAACAGTGCGCGCGAGCCGCTGTAGAAGACGTAGCCGCCCGCCTTCGGGATGCCGATCATCGGCGGGACAGCCATGATGCCGCCGTCCAGGTAGCGCGCACCACGCTCGCGCGCCCACTCGGTACGGGTGCGGGCCTGGGCGGGTGTCGATGTCGTGAGGTTGACGAGGTCCTTGCCGGCCAAGCCCACTCCGGCCAGGGCTTCTTCGACCGAGGCGTCGTCGAGCAGGCAGACGACGACGAGGGCGCCGGCGGCCACCGCCTCGTCGGCGGTGGCCGCGGCGTGTGCGCCCTCGGCGGTGAGCGTCCCGGTGCGGGCCGGTGTGCGATTCCAGACGGTGAGCGGATGGCCGGCGGCGAGCCAGGCACGGCCCAGAGCGGTGCCCATCGCGCCGAGGCCGAGCAGGGTGACGGGGGGCTTGGCGACGGTGTTCGGTGTCATGCGGACAAGGCTTCTCGGCGGCCGGAAGATGATCAGGTACGCACTTCGGAGTGGGTGGTTACCCTGTGGTGAGCGTGCAGGTCGGAGGGCCGTGACGGTTCAGGAGGACGGACATGACGACGCTGAACTGGCCGGCCGCGAGCGCCGGACACGTCTGCGGCATCGACACCGCGATGGAGGTGATCGGCGGCAAGTGGAAGGTGCTGATCCTCTGGGCGCTGCACGAACACCCTGCCGCCGCTTCGGCGAACTGCGCCGCCTGGTCCCGGGCATCACGGAAAAGGTGCTGGCCTCCCACCTTCGGGAGATGGAAGCGGACGGGATCGTGCGCCGGGTCTCGTACGACGAGGTGCCGCCCCGCGTCGAGTACTCGCTGACCGACGACGGCGTGTACCTCAACGACGCGCTCGCGCCCCTTGCGGCCTGGGGGCGCGAACGCGCGAACCGGCCGCGGGCGGAGGACGCTGCGGGCGGGGATCCCCGCTGAACGTGCCCGATCGACGGCGGCCGACAGAATCACTGTGGCGCCATCTGCGCCCGTTAAGCCCGAAGCCCGGCAGGCACGCCATCTTCGAGGTCCCGGCGCAGGGGGCTCCCGTGCTGGCGCCTGCGTGCGTGGACGTCGGTGCGGGCCGGCAACCCACGTTCCGGTGCCGGTCGGTAGTTGGCGTCCACACCGCGCATGTGCCGGAGCGTCGCCACACCGACGTGCCCCGGCGTTCCATCCCCGGCATGGCCGGATCCTCGCTACCCCGCCACTAGGCTTCTGCCCTATGACCACCACCCCTCTTCCCCCGTCCTCCGAGCCTCTTCGTGGTGAGGGTGGGTGGGATGTCGTCGTCATTGGGGCGGGGCCGTCGGGGGCTTCGGCGGCGTTGGCGGCGGCTGAAGCCGGATGCCGGACGTTGCTGGTGGAGAAGGCTGTGCTGCCGCGGTACAAGACGTGCGGCGGGGGGATCATCGGGCCGTCGGCTCAGGCGTTGCCTGCCGGGTTCCGGCTGCCGGCGAAGGACCACGTCAAGGCGGTCACGTTCACCATGGACGGGCGGTGGTCGCGGACTCGGCGGGCGCGGCGTGGGGCACCGGTGTTCTCGTTGGTGAACCGACCCGAGTTGGATGCCGCGCTCGTCGACGAGGCACGGAAGGCCGGGGCCGAGGTGCTGGAGGACACCACGGTGCAGCGGCTGGAGCAGGACGCGGACGGGGTCGTGGTGACGCTCGTCGGCGGCGAGACGCTGCGGGCGCGTGCGGTGGTGGGGGCGGACGGGACGGGGCGCACGAGCACGTACGTCGGCGTCGTCTTCGACCAGGTCGACCTCGGCCTCGAAGCGGAGATCCCCGTGCCGACCGAGGTGGCCGCGCACTGGCGCGGCCGGGTGCTCATCGACTGGGGGCCGGTGGCCGGTTCGTACGCCTGGGTCTTCCCGAAGGGCGACACGCTGACCGTCGGGGTCATCTGCGCCCGCGGCAACGGCGAGGCCACGCGGGCGTATCTGCGGGACTTCGTGGCGCGGCTCGGCCTCGCCGGTTTTCGGCCGTCGGTGTCGTCGGGGCATCTCACCCGGTGCCGGGCGGACGGGTCGCCGTTGTCCCGTGGGCGCGTGCTGGTCGCGGGTGACGCGGCCGGGCTGTTGGAACCCTGGACACGCGAAGGGATTTCGTTCGCGCTGCGGTCCGGTCGGGCCGCGGGGGAAGCCGCGGCGGCGGTGGCAGCCGCGGCCGACGACGCGGGGGTGGCCGACGCGGCGGAGGTATACCGCGCGGGCATCGAGGCGACGCTCGGACGCGAGATGCGTGCCGGGCGCATCATGCTGGCCGCGTTCGCGCGGCGCCCGAAGGTGTTCCACACCGCGGTGACGCTGGTGCCGAAGGCCTGGGGCGCGTTCGAGCGGATAGTGCGCGGTGACCGGACGCTGGCGGATTACGTCGATCGCCGCTCGATCCGCCGTTCCTTGGAGCGACTCGCCCGCTGAGGCACCGATTCCCAGGCCCAGCGGCCACACCCCACGTCCCCGCATGCGCGGACCACGCCGAATCGCGCCCAGTGGCACGAGTCCTGGCGCGGCCGACCAGCCGACTCCGGCGACCCTCCGCCGCCACCCCCCCCACACGCGGAACGGGCCGCCGGATCCCCGGCGGCCCGTCCTCACCACGGCGTCGTGCGCCGCCGCGCTCACGCCTCCACGTCGCGACGCCTCCGCATCCGGGTGAAGCCGACCATCGCGGTGCCCAGGATCAGCAGGCCCAGCGCCCCGCCTGCCATCGACAGGCCCCACGGGACGAAGCCGGTCTTCGGCAGGCTGCCGGAGGTGCCGGAGCCGCCGGTGTCGGTCGAGCCGCCACCTGAGCCCCCGCCGACCGCATTGGGCCCGTTGCCCCCGTTGCCGCCGCCGGCCGCGCCACCCGATCCGGCTCCCGAACCGCCGCCAGAGCCGCCGCCGGAGCCGCCGGAGTTGCCTCCGGTTCCCGGAGCGATGCTGAAGCCGATGACGTTCGGATCGTTGCTGCCGAACGCCAGGCGCAGCGGGCCGTCCTGGCCGAGGACCACGTCGAGGTTCGTCGCGCCCTGCGGGACCACGACGACGCAGAACGTGGAGATCAACGCGTCGTCCTCGAGCGGCAGCCGGACCGCGGCGCGGGCCGCGCGGGGTTCGTCCGCGCGGATGGCCGGGGCGTACTGCACCTTCGCCGTCCACGACCGCTGTTCGCCCGGCTTCAGCTCGGGCAGGGTGCAGCGGAACGACGTGCCCCAGGCGCTGCTCAGCGGCTTGGCGGGCACACAGCCGGGCACGT
Organism: Uniformispora flossi; assembly: GCF_049534875.1. Taxonomy (NCBI): domain Bacteria; kingdom Bacillati; phylum Actinomycetota; class Actinomycetes; order Kitasatosporales; family Streptomycetaceae; genus Uniformispora; species Uniformispora flossi. The sequence goes on along the minus strand of NZ_JBMULZ010000015.1, from coordinate 139,878 downwards.
CCAGGATCTTCAGCTCGTTGGTGCTGAACGCGTAGACGTCGCGCGCCGGTTGGATGCGCTCGGTGCTGTTGCCGACGGTGAACGGGATCGATCCGATGCCCGTGGTGCCGTCGAAGGTGATCTGCCGGGAGATGCCGACGCCGTACGTGTGCGGCTGGCCGGACGGGGTCGGTGACCCCGAACCGCCCGTCCCTGTCGGCGACTTGCTGGGTGTAGGCGAGGACGTCGCCCTGGACGGGCTCCCCGACGGACTGGCGGGCGGACTGGCGGACGGGCTCGCCGAAGGCGACCCGCTCTTGGTTGGCCTCGTCGTCGACGGCTTCGGCGAACCGGACGACTCACCGCCCCCGGTCGTGGACGGCGAAGCCGACGGCGACCGCGACGAAGACGGTGACCCGCCATGCCCCGGCTTCGACGTCGACGCGGTCGCCGACGGCGACCCGCCGTGCCCCGGATGCCCGCCGGACCCTTCGCCGGATCCCTCGCCGGACCCTTCGTGGCCGCCGGAGCCCTCCCCTCCGGCGCCGATGCTCACCGAGACCCCGACCCCGACCCCGGTCGTCGACCGCCCGCCGGACGTCGACGGGGCGCCGAGCGCGAGCCCGGCCTGCAGGGTCAGCGCCAAACCGATCGGGAAAGCGACAATAACTGCCACCTTTCGACCGTTTTCCGATCGGATCGGCAAAGCAAGCGATCGAAAAAGTGATTGTGCCCGCAATGATCGAAGTGTGCGTGGGATGTCCACGCGCAGCCCCCTCCGTGAAATGGCCGGATGACCGATCCTGGAATGTGATCCTTTTATCGCCGGTCATTATCCGTCGGCCGTGTCGCCTTGTTTTACCATGGACCGCCGGAAATTCTGACGGGGTTCCCAGGGTGTGCCTTCACCCGATCGAGGGTCGATCGCGGGGCCGCTTCCGGGGGCTGGGGGTGGGCGATGCCGGGCGGGTGGGCGAGCGGTGAGGGCGGGCATGTGGTCGGTGGCCGATATCGGCTGGTGGGGGTTATCGGCAGTGGCGGCATGGGCACCGTGTGGCGGGCCCACGACGAGCTGCTCGACCGGCCGGTTGCTGCTAAAGTCCTGAATATCAGTTTCGGCCACGGGGTCGAGGATCAAAATCGCCGCGAGCGGTCGCTGCGGGAAGCGCGCGCCACCGCGCGAATTAATCATCCGAATGTCGTGCGGGTGTACGACTATGTCGAGGACGACGACCGCCTGTGGATCGTCATGGAACTGCTCGACGCTCGTTCCCTCGACACCGTGCTCGCCGAGGACGGCCCGCTCACCCCGCGCGACGCCGCCGCGATCGGCGTGCAGATCGCCCGCGCGCTGCGCACCGTGCACCAGCACGGCGTCCTGCACCGCGACGTGAAGCCGGGCAACGTGCTGATCGAAGCCGACGGCCATGCCGTGCTCACCGACTTCGGCATCGCCGCGCTGGAAGGCACCAGCGGGCTGACCGGCACCGGCGCCATCGTCGGATCGCCGGAGTTCATGGCGCCCGAGCGCATCGAGAGTGACGACGCCGGACCGGCCTCCGACCTGTGGTCGCTCGGCGTGACGTTGTGCGCGGCGGTGACCGGGAGTTCGCCGTTCCGCCGGTCGACCCCGGTCGCGACGCTCGCCGCCATCGTCATCGCGAAACCCGAAGTGCCACCGGAGACCGGCCCGATGGAGCCGCTGATCCGCGCGTTGTTCGGCCGCGACCCGGAGACGCGTCCGGTGGCTGCCGAGGTGATGGCCGCCCTCGAAGCCGTGCTGTCCGAGGACGCCCGCCGACATGCGGTCGATCCGACCGTGGAAGTCGCCGCACCGACCGGAAGCCCGACGGGCAGCCCGACCGGGAGCCCCGCCGGCCCCCCGCCCGGCCGCTTGATGCCCGACGCGCCGCTGCCCGAAGTCCCGAGCACCGGCGGGGTGCCGGGCATCGTGGCCGCCGCCACCGAAGTCGTGTCGTTCGGCGGCGCGGGCGCCGCATCCCAGGTTCCGGCCGGGGCCGCGCCCGGTGCGGTCGACACCCCAGGGGCGAACCGCGAGACCTCCGGAGTGTTCGACGCCGATGCCACGGTCAGCGCGGCCGCGGCGCCGACCGACGTGCTGCCGCGGGTTCCCGCACCGCCGCCGAGCGGCACCGGGACGAGCGGTGGTACCGGGACGAGCGGACCGGGCGCCACGAAGCCACTCACGTCCGCCGGTCTCCCGGACGGCGGATCACCCGGCGGACCCGACTCCGGACCGGGCGCCGACCCGGGCACCGACCCGGGCCGCAGCGGACCCGGCCGCCCCGCCCCCGCGTGGTGGCGCCGCCGTATCGTGGTGCTGCCCGCCGCGGCGTCGGCCGTCGCGGCGATCATCGTCACCGCGGTCCTGCTGTCGGGTGGCGACGGGAAGAAAAACGACGCCGGAAAGTCGGCGAGCCCGGTCCCGACGAACGTCGCACCGGCCACCGCGGCGACGAACCCGCCCCCGACCAAAGCGGCTTCGGCCACGCCGACATCGCCCGCGTACCCGGCGGCGGCAGCCTCCGCCGCCCCGGCCGGGACACCGGTGAACACCGTCACCGAGAGCGGCCGCTTCTCGTGGCCCGTCCCGCAGGGCTGGAAGCGCAACGAACAGGACCAGACCGTCGGCTACACCGACCCCGCGGGCCGCACGACGCTGTACGCGCGCACCGCGTTCCAGCAGACCAACGACCTGCTCGGCGTCTGGCGCGACCGCGAGGGCAAGGCCACCGCGGTGCTGGCCGACTACAAGCGCGTGCTGTTCGAGGAACGCACCATCCGCGGGCAGCGCGGCGTGGTGTGGGAGTCGACGTGGACCGAGGCGGGTGTGGCCCGTCATGCGATCCTCGCCGCCTACATCGCGAACGGCGTGTACGTCGAGGTGGACGTCTTCGCCGACGAAAGCACCTGGCAGCGCGACGAACCCCTGTTCCAGTGGGCGCTGCAGAGCATCACGCCCGCCGGCAGCGGAGGGAACGCGGGGAACGGTCCGACCCAGGCGGCCTGAAACCCACGAGCGAAGGGGGCGGCCCACCCGCCGCCCCCACTCCTCACCGCCGCAGCGCCTCCAGCCCCAGCAACGCCACATGCAGCGACAGGCAGCTCTCCACCTGGTCGAGGTCCACGGCCAGCACCCGTTCGATCCGGTGCAGCCGTTCGTAGAACGACGGCCGTGACAGGTGCGCCGCATCCGCGGCCGCCGACTTGTTGCGGCCGTTTTCCAGGTACACGCCGAGCATCTGCACCAACTGCGTGCCGTGCTGCGCGTCGTAGGCCAGCAGCGGGCCCAACTCGCGTTCCACATAAGTCTGCAGCCGTGCGTCGTCGCGCAACAGGTGCAGCAGGCCGCGCAGCCGCACGTCGGGCAGCCGGTAGAACGGCGCGCCGCCGCCCTGGTGCAGCGCGGCGTCGGCGACCTGGGTGGCTTCCAGCAGCGACCGGCGGGCGTCGCGGACCGCGCCGACCGACGAGCCGACCGCGATGACGATGTCGGCGGCGAAGTCCGGAGCCAGCTTGCGCAGCGCGGCCGAGAAGCCCTCCAGCGCGGCGTCTTCGGTGTCCTGGGCGCCCAGCGCTATCAGTAGCCCGACGCTGTCGTCGTCAAGGCCGCCCACCAGGGCCTGGACCCGGCGTTCGCGGACCGCGGCCGCCGCGGTCTCGGTGAAGTCCCGCAGCCGGGCCTGCGATTCGAGGGCCGCGGGGGTGACGCCGCGGCGCAGCCGCAGCACCACGCCGACCAGGCGGCGGCCTTCCAGGTTCACGCCCAACGCGCGGGCGCGCAACGTGACTTCGGCGACGGTGTAGGAGTGCGTGAGGATGCCGGACAGCAGGGTGCGGTGGGTCTGGCGTTCGAGGCTTTCGCGGTCGCGCACCACGAGCCGGTTGAGGGCGAGGGTGGAGGCGGCGCGTTCCAGGAGCATGCTCTGCTGCTGCGGGGGAGCGGTGCCTTCGCCGACCAGGATCAGCCGGCCCCAGTCGTGGCCGCGGGCGCCGACCATGGTGACCAGCCAGCCGGTGCGGTCGTCGAAGCCGGTCCGGGAGGCGAGGCGGACCTGCCGGGAGCGGTTCTCCCAGTGCTCGAGCAGCGATTCCGGGCGCATGCCGGCGGCGTCGTAGGCGAGGACCTGGTGGGCGAGGTTCTCCAGCACGACCGGGCGGCCGGACATGCGGGACGCCTGCCGGACCACGTCGGCCGGCTCGGCGCCCTCGACGGCCAGCTCGTTGAACGCCTGGTGCACCGCCTCGGAGGCCTGGAGTTCGGCGAGCTGCGCGTCGATGATCAGGCCGTGCACGGCCTCGGTGATGCCGACGAAGTGCGTCTCGTGGCGGAGCGTGACCACCGGGAGGCCGGCCTGCTCGGCGGCGGCGACCAGGGCGCGCGGCAACTGGTCGGCGTACCGGCGGCCCAGCTCGATGACCAGGCCCGCGGCGTCGACCTGGGCGAGGTCGCGGACGTAGCGTTGGAGGCCCTCGCGGTCCTCCGGCAGGGCGATACCGGTGGCCAGGATCAACTCGCCGCCGCGGAGCAGCTTGGCGGCGTCCGGCAGCTCGCTGATGTGCACCCAGCGCACCGGCCGGGACAGGCCGCGTTCACCGGCGACGACCTGGGGCATGCCGCGGCGGACGGCATCGAGCGCGACGACGTCGGCGACCGTGGGAAACACCTGTACTACCTCCGCAAACTGTAAATGCGCAGGGGCGCACCACTTCCATGGTGGCAGGTTTCTCGGGGATACCCGGCACCCGCCCTACGTGTCCCCGCTACCGCAAATCCGGCACCCCGGCCTTCCGATGTGTAAATCTGCCCGGCCCTGGCCTGTCGCCGTGGCAGTTGCGGCACCGGGTGCCGGGGAGGCATCGTCCTACGCTGACGCGGAACACGTGCCGATCCGATGGATCCATCAGCCAGAATGGCATCAGACGACGGAATCCATCGAGCAAGGCGGTCGATTCTGAGGAGACCATCCGTCCAGGTGGTCCAGGATCGCGCCGGGTTGGGCTGTTAAGACCGGCCCCTGCCGGATTCGCGCACGGAGTCAACCGAGCCTCTGGAGGGCCGCATGCAGGACTTCGCCGAAGGTCACCAGTTCATTGGGGGCCGGTTGCGGCCCGGATCGTCCGGCGAGACGTTCGACGTGACCAACCCGGCCAACGGGCAGGTCGTCGAATCCGTCACGCTCGCGAACACCGCGGACGTCGACAGCGCCGTTGCGGCCGCTACGAACGCGTTCCCAGAGTGGTCCCGGGCCACCCCGGCGGACCGCGCGGGCGCCCTCAACCGCCTCGCCGCGATCCTCGAAGAGCGCGCCGCCGAGTTCGCCGCCGTCGAGACCGCGCAGGCCGGCAAGCCGATCCGGCTCACCACCGAGTTCGACGTGCCCGGCACGATCGACAACGTCTCCTACTTCGCGGGCGCCGCGCGCAACCTCGAAGGCAAGGCCTCCGCCGAGTACAGCGCCGACCACACCTCGGCGGTCCGCCGCGAGGCGATCGGCGTCGTCGGCTCGATCGCGCCGTGGAACTACCCGCTGCAGATGGCCGCCTGGAAGATCCTCCCGGCCATCGCCGCGGGCAACACGATCGTCCTGAAGCCGGCCGAGATCACCCCGCTGACCTCGCTGATGTTCGCCCAGGCGTGCGCCGACGCGGGCATGCCCGACGGCGTCGTCAACGTGGTCACCGGCAAGGGCCGCACCGTCGGCGAGTACCTCATGGCGCACCGGGACGTGTCCATGATCTCGTTCACCGGCTCCACCGGGGTCGGCAAGCGCGTCGCCGAGGTCGCCATCCAGACCGTCAAGCGCATGCACCTCGAACTGGGCGGCAAGGCCCCGTTCGTGGTCTTCGACGACGCCGACCTGGACGCCGCGGTCCACGGCGCCGTCGCCGCGTCGCTCATCAACAGCGGCCAGGACTGCACCGCGGCCACCCGCGCCTACGTGCAGCGCCCGCTCTTCGACCGCTTCGTCGAGGGCGTCGCCGACCTGTACGCCGCCGTCCGCCACGGCGACACCATGGACCCCTCCACCGACAACGGCCCGCTGGTCTCGCGCCGCCAGCAGGAGTCCGTCGCCGGCTTCGTGGACCGCGCCCGCGGCTACGGCGCCAAGATCGTGGTGGGCGGCGAGGCCCCCGGCGGGGCCCTCGCCGACGGCGCCTTCTACCGCCCCACGCTGGTCACCGGCGTGGCCCAGGACGCGGAGATCGTCCAGGACGAGATCTTCGGCCCGGTGCTCGTCGTGCTGCCGTTCGACAGCGACGAAGAGGGCATCCGCCTCGCCAACGACACCCCGTACGGCCTCGCGGCCTCCGCGTGGACGCGGGACGTGTTCCGGGCCGGACGTGCCACCCGCGAGATCCAGGCCGGCTGCGTCTGGGTCAACGACCACATCCCGATCATCAGCGACATGCCGCACGGCGGCTACAAGGCCTCCGGCTTCGGCAAGGACATGTCGCAGTACTCGTTCGACGAGTACACCAACATCAAGCACGTGATGTACGACATCACCGCGGTTGCCGAGAAGGACTGGCACCGCACGATCTTCGGAGACCGGTAATCGTCCGTTTGCGCCGCTGATACGCCCGGCCGGGCCGGCCGGGCGTGCCACGGTGATGTCCCCGGCACGCAGGCCCGCCCGCCCGGCGCGGGCGGTCCTCGTGCTGCCCAAAGGAACCATGAACGAGCAGCAGCGGGCCGGCGCCTCCGGCGACGTCAATCTGGTGGGCCTGAGCAAGAGCTTCGGCAGCAACACCGTCGTCCAGCCCCTCGACCTGACGATCCCCGCAGGGTCCTTCTTCGCCGTCCTCGGTGCATCCGGATGCGGCAAGACGACCACGCTGCGGATGATCGCGGGCCTGGAACAGCCGAGCAGCGGACAGGTGCTCATCGGCGGCCAGGACGTGACCGGGCTTCCGCCCTACAAGCGGCCGGTCAACACCGTCTTCCAGAACTACGCCCTGTTCCCGCACCTCACGGTCGCCGAGAACGTCGCGTTCGGCCTGCGCCGCAAGGGCCGCAAGGACGTGGCCGCGCCGGTCGCCGAGATGCTGGACCTCGTCCAGCTGGGCCACCTGGCCGGGCGCAAGCCCGCCCAGCTCTCCGGCGGCCAGCAGCAGCGCGTGGCGGTCGCCCGCGCGCTCATCAACCACCCGCAGGTGCTGCTCCTCGACGAGCCGCTCGGCGCGCTCGACCTCAAGCTGCGCCGCCAGATGCAGCTCGAGCTGAAGCGCATCCAGACCGACGTGGGCATCACGTTCGTGCACGTCACCCACGACCAGGAAGAGGCCATGACCATGGCCGACACCATCGCGGTCATGAACGGCGGCGTGGTCGAGCAGATGGGCTCGCCGACCGAGCTGTACGAGTCGCCGCGCACCAAGTTCGTGGCGAACTTCCTCGGCCAGTCGAACCTGCTCGATTCCCGGGTCACCGGCACGAGCGACGGCTACCTGACGCTGGACGTGCACGGCACCCGCATGGCGCTGCCGAAGGCGCGGGCCGCCGCGCAGGACGACCTGCTCGTCATGGGCATACGCCCGGAGAAGATCTCCATACGCCACCAGGACGCCGCGGACGCCGCGGACGCCGTCAGGGGAACCAAGGACGGCGACAACCGCAACGCGCTCGGCGGCGGCGTCATCGTCGACTCCAGCTTCATCGGCGTGTCCACGCAGTACACCGTCCGCATGCCGTGGGACCAGGAACTGACCGTGTTCGAGCAGAACATGGAACGCGACGCCCGTCTCGTGCCGGGCGCCCCGGTCGTCCTGGACTGGAACCCCGACCACGGCTTCGGCCTCGCGCCGGAGCCCGTGGAGGCCGCCGCGTGAGCGAGCGAAGCGAGCGAGCCGGCAAGAGGGGTGTGCTGCGTGAATGCGGCACCGAGCGCCGGCGAGGTGTGGCATGAGTGCGCTTCCGCAGAAGGCGGCAGGTGCGGGGGGTGAGCTGAAGGACCCGCCCAAGCGCGGCCGGTGGGTGCCGTACGCGCTGCTCGCGCCCGGCATGGTCTGGCTCGTCGTCTTCTTCCTGATCCCGATGCTCGTGCAGGGCGGAACCTCCCTGCAGACCGGCGGTCTGGAGAAGGGCTACGAGTTCACCTGGCACTGGGGCACGTACTGGGACGCGTTCCAGGACTACTACCCGCAGTTCCTCCGCTCGTTCGGCTACGCCGCGGCGGCCACGATCCTGTGCCTCGTCATCGGCTACCCGCTCGCCTACGCGATCGCGTTCAAGGCCGGCAAGTGGCGCGGCATGTGGCTGGTCCTCGTCATCGCGCCGTTCTTCACCAGCTTCCTGGTGCGCACGCTCGCGTGGAAGACGATCCTCGCCGACAACGGCATCGTCGTCGACGTCCTCAACACGCTGCACTTCACCGACGTCACCGCAACGCTCGGGCTGACCGAGGGCGACCGCGTGCTGGCCACGCCGCTCGCGGTGATCTGCGGACTGACGTACAACTTCCTGCCGTTCATGGTGCTGCCGCTGTATGCCTCGCTGGAGCGCATCGACCCGCGGCTGCACGAGGCGGCCGGCGACCTGTACGCCAACCCGCGCACCACCTTCACCAAGGTCACCTTCCCGCTGTCGCTCCCCGGCGTCGTGTCCGGCACGCTGCTGACCTTCATCCCGGCGTCCGGCGACTACGTCAACGCCGCGTGGCTCGGCTCGCCCGACACCGGCATGGCGGGCAACGTCATCCAGACGCAGTTCCTCCGCGTGCTCGACTACCCGACCGCGGCGGCACTGTCGTTCATCCTGATGCTGCTCATCGTGCTGATGGTGTCGGCGTACATCCGCAAGGCCGGCACGGAGGACCTCGTCTGATGATCCGCTGGCTTCGCAACAACGCGGTCACCCTGTTCGGCATCCTCGCGCTCGCGTACATGACGCTGCCGAACCTGGTCGTCCTGCTGTTCTCGTTCAACAACCCGAACGGCAAGTTCAACTACACCTGGAACGGCTTCACCCTCGACGCGTGGAAGGACCCCTTCGGCGTCGCGGGCATCAAGGACTCGCTGATCACCTCGCTGGAGATCGCGGTCCTGTCGACCATCGGCGCGACGGTGCTCGGCACGGCGGTGGCGTTCGCGCTGGGCCGCTACCGCTTCCGCGGGCGCGGCTTCACCAACACGCTGCTGTTCCTGCCGATGTCGATGCCCGAGGTCGTCATGGGCGCCTCGCTCGGCACGCTGTTCCTCAACATGCGCATCTCGTTCGGCTTCTGGACGATCCTGATCGCGCACATCATGTTCTGCCTCAGCTTCGTGGTGGTCGCGGTCAAGGCCCGCGTCCTGGGCATGGACCCGAAGCTGGAGGAGGCCGCACAGGACCTGTACGCGTCGCCGACGCAGACGTTCCTGCGCGTCACCCTGCCGATCGCGGCCCCGGGTATCGGCGCGGGCGCCTTGCTCGCGTTCTCGCTGTCGTTCGACGACTTCGTCATCACGAACTTCAACTCCGGTGACACCGTCACGTTCCCCATGTTCGTGTGGGGCGCGGCACAGCGGGGTACCCCGCCGCAGATCAACGTGATCGGGTCGGCGATGTTCTTCATCGCCGTCGCGATCGTCATCGTCGGCCAAGTGCGGACGAACCGAAAAGCGAAGCAGAAAGCTTCGTGAAGTAACCTCCGAAAATCCTCGAAGAGTGGTGGAAAACCGATGGATCCCGCGACCTCTCTGGATCCCACCCGGTCCCTCGCGGACGCCGCACCCGTGCCGTTCTGGCTCGACGACCCCGCCAAGCCGGCAGCGCTGCCCAAGCTGATCGACGACGAGCACTGCGACCTCGCGGTGGTCGGCGGCGGGTACTCCGGCCTGTGGACGGCCCTCATCGCCAAGGAGCGCAACCCGTCGCGCGACGTCGTCCTCGTGGAGGGCAACGAGATCGGCTGGGCGGCGTCCGGGCGCAACGGCGGCTTCTGCGCCGCGAGCCTCACTCACGGATTGTGGAACGGTCTCGACCGGTGGCCCGACGAGATGGCGCAGCTCGAGCGTCTCGGCGGGATCAACCTCGACGAGATCGAGGCGGCCGTGAAGCGGTACGACATCGACTGCGCGTTCGAGCGCACCGGTGAACTGGCCGTGGCCACGGCCGCCTACCAGGTCGAGGACCTGCGCGAGAGCGTCGACATCGCCCGGAAGTACGGCGCGGACCAGGTCTTCCTGGACCGCGACGCCATGCAGGCCGAGGTCAAGTCGCCGACGTACCACGCGGGCGTCTTCGACAAGGACGGCTGCGCGATGGTCAACCCGGCCAAGCTCGCGTGGGGCCTGAAGGCCGCGTGCCTGAAGCTGGGCGTGCGCATCTACGAGTACACCCAGGTCGACAGCATCGCCGCGCATGGCGCGGGCATGGTGCTGGAGACCGGCTACGGCCGCCTCTACGCCGGCAAGGTCGCGCTCGGCACGAACGTGTTCCCGAACCTGGTCAAGCGCCTGCGCAACTTCGTCGTGCCGGTCTACGACTACGCGATGATGACCGAGCCGCTCACCCCCGAGCAGCTCGACTCGATCGGGTGGAAGAACCGCCAGGGCATCGGCGACAGCGCGAACCACTTCCACTACTACCGGCTGTCCGAGGACAACCGGATCCTGTGGGGCGGCTACGACGCGGTCTACGACTTCAACCAGAAGGTGTCGGCGGAGCACGACCAGCGCCCGGCCACGTTCCGCAAGCTGGCGGGGCACTTCTTCGAGACGTTCCCGCAGCTCGAAGGCCTGCGCTTCACCCACACGTGGGGCGGCGCGATCGACACGTGCAGCCGTTTCAGCGCGTTCTACGGCACCGCCTACAAGGGCAAGGTCGCGTACGCGATGGGCTACACCGGCCTCGGCGTGGGCGCGACCCGGTTCGGTGCCGAGGTCATGCTCGACAAGCTGGACGGCAAGTCGACCGAGCGCACCGAGCTGAAGATGGTCAAGACCAAGCCGATCCCGTTCCCGCCGGAGCCGGCGCGGTGGATCGGCATCGAGCTGACGCAGCGCGCGCTGACCCGGGCGGACGCCAACGAGGGCAAGCGCAACCTGTGGCTGCGGGCGCTCGACAAGGCGGGCATGGGCTTCGACAGCTGAGGTTGCCCGCCGCGGGTGACGCCCGAGGGGCCGGGTACCGGCCCGTTCGACGGTTTGTAAGGCGAACGGGTCAACGGCCGACAGGGTGCAGGTTGAGTCGAGGGCCGGTGGCGAAGAGACTGGCGTACATAGGGTGCGGCCTCATGACGAGGCGCCCCGTTGTATGACATTTCGCCGCCAGCCCTCGTGCCTGGCTGCCGTTCCCGGAGGCCTCCCCTTGAGCAAGCACGTAACCCACTGGATCGGCGGCGCCGCGTGGACCGGCACGGCCGAGCGTCGCGGCGACATCTACAACCCCGCCACCGGCAAGGTGACCGGCACGGTCGACTTCGCCTCGGTGACCGACGTCGACCAGGCGGTCGCCGCCGCCACGCAGGCGTTCGGCACGTGGCGCAACGCGTCGCTCGCCAAGCGCGCCCAGGTGCTGTTCAGCTTCCGCGAGCTGCTCAACGCGAAGAAGGACGAGCTGGCCGCGATCATCGTCGAAGAGCACGGCAAGGTGCACTCCGACGCGCTCGGCGAGATCGCCCGCGGCCAGGAGGTCGTGGAGTTCGCGTGCGGCATCCCGCAGCTGCAGAAGGGCGGCTTCTCGGAGCAGGCCTCGACCGGCATCGACGTCTACTCGATCCGCCAGCCGCTCGGCCCGGTCGCGATCATCTCGCCGTTCAACTTCCCGGCGATGGTCCCGATGTGGTTCTTCCCGATCGCCATCGCGACGGGCAACACGGTCGTCCTCAAGCCGTCCGAGAAGGACCCGTCGGCCGCGAACTTCCTCGCCGACCTGTGGAAGCAGGCCGGCCTGCCGGACGGCGTGTTCAACGTCGTGCACGGCGACAAGGTCTCCGTCGACCGCCTGCTCGAGCACCCGGACATCAAGTCCGTGTCGTTCGTGGGCTCGACCCCGATCGCCAAGTACGTGTACGAGAACGGCACGGGCTACGGCAAGCGCGTCCAGGCGCTCGGCGGCGCGAAGAACCACATGCTGGTCCTCCCGGACGCCGACCTCGACCTGGTCGCCGACGCCGCGGTCAACGCCGGCTTCGGTGCCGCGGGCGAGCGCTGCATGGCCATCTCCGCGCTGGTCGCCGTCGAGCCGATCGCCGACGAGCTGATCGGCAAGATCAAGGAGCGGGTGGCCGGCCTGCGCGTCGGTGCGGGCTGCAACGCCACCTCCGACATGGGCCCGCTGGTCACCCGCCAGCACGCCGACAAGGTGATCTCCTACGTCGAGGCCGGCGTCAAGGAAGGCGCCGAGCTGGTCGTGGACGGCCGCACGCACGCCATCGACGGCGACGACACCACCGACGGCTTCTGGCTCGGCCCGACGCTGTTCGACAAGGTCACCCCGGAGATGTCGGTCTACACCGACGAGATCTTCGGCCCGGTGCTGTCGGTCGTCCGCGTCGACTCGTACGACGAGGGCCTGGCGCTCATCAACGCCAACCCGTACGGCAATGGCACCGCGATCTTCACCAACGACGGTGGCGCGGCCCGCAAGTTCCAGAACGAGGTCGAGGTCGGCATGGTCGGCATCAACGTGCCGATCCCGGTGCCGGTGTCGTACTACTCGTTCGGCGGCTGGAAGAACTCGCTGTTCGGCGACACCCACGCGTACGGCCTCGACGGCGTGCACTTCTTCACGCGCGGCAAGGTCGTCACGCAGCGCTGGCTCGACCCGAGCCACGGCGGCATCAACCTCGGCTTCCCGACGAACAGCTGAGTCGTCGCATTTGCCGTGACCCCGAAGTGACTCCGCGCGGCTGATCCACCCTTCCCGCGGATTCCAGGAGCCCCGCCGGACGCCAAAGGCGTCGTCCGGCGGGGCTCCGTCGTATCCCCCGACGCGGTTACCATACTCAGGCGTATGGAGCCGGGGGCGGATCCCGCCGAAAACGCCGGACGTTCGCGTCGTGCGGCCGTTCCGCTTGCACGGGCCCGATGGCACCATGCCGTGACAACCCGTCAGATGATCGGCCCGGCCGGGAGCCGCACCACCCGGGCGGGTGAGAGGAGCACGTGTGGGCCAGCAGCACGCGGATGCCGAGGACGGCATCGCGGCCCTCGAAGGCGTCCGCAACTTCCGCGACATCGGCGGTCTCCCGACCGCCGACGGCCGTCGGATCCGGGCCGGGCGCTACTACCGCAGCGGACACCTGGCGAAACCGACCGACGCCGACCGCAAGGTCCTCGACGGCCTCGGCATCCGCCTCATCGTCGACCTGCGCTCGCCCGCCGACATCGAACTCGACGGCGCCGGCCACGTCCCCGACGGCGCCCGCCGGATCAACCTGCCGATGACCGACCCCGCGCGGCACTCCGACTTCTGGGCGGACATCAAGGGCGGCGACCCGGTCGTCATCCGCGACCGGCTCGGCGACGGCAAAGCCGAGGCGATGATCGGCCGCGACTACCGCGACCAGGTGGTCAGCCGCCGCGACAACCACGCGGCCCTGCTCGACGCGCTGCTCGCCGACGGCCTCCCCGCCGTCGTGCACTGCTCGGCGGGCAAGGACCGGGCCGGCATCGCCGCCGCCCTCGTGCAGCGCATCTGCGGCGTCCCGGACGCCGAGATCGTGGCGAACTACCTGGAGAGCAACGACCCCGCCAAGCGCTACGCGCCCAACGCCGACAAGGTCGCCATGCGCCCGGAGATCGCCGAACTGTTCGCGCCCTTCCTGGAAGTCCGCGAGGAGTACCTGCGCGGCGCGCTGGAGGTCATGGACATCCACTGGGGCGGCTTCGACGCCTACCTGGCCGAGGGGCTCGGCTTTGGCTCGGAGAAGCAGGCGCAGTTGCGTGCGCTGATGGTCGAGGGCTGATTTCCGGCCACGTTCCGGCTCTTGCGCCTCTGCCGTACAAATGCCCGGAAATGCCCGTAGGGCCCGGCGAGTTCGTCTCGCCGGGCCCTACGCGTTCCCGCAGCTCAGTTCTCGTCGGCACCCTCGTCGGCGAGCGTGATGACCCAGCGGCTGTGGCGGCGCGGGTAGAGGTACGTGGCCCAGTACACGGCCGCCGCAGCGACGATGCCGAGAGTCCAGTACACGGCCTTCGGCTCGTCCTTGAACAGCTCGACCATGATGTAGACCAGCCCCGCGATCAGAACCACCGGAACGGCCGGCCACAGCGGCATCCGCCACGCGGGCGTGTGCTTGTGGTGCGCCCGGCGGGCGGCCAGCGAACCGGCGGCGACCAGCAGGTACAGGAGCGTCACCGCGACACCGGTGATCGCGTTCAGCATGTCGAACTTGTCCGGGTCGAGGAAGCACAGCGCCGCACCCGGGATGCTGACCGCGAGGGTGGCCACCCACGGCGAGCCGAAGCGGTTCACGGTGCCGAACGCCTTGTTGACCGGCTCCGGCCACGCGCGGTCACGCGCCGAGGCGTACAGGACGCGCGAGTTCTGGATGACCATGACGATGGCGGCGTTGATGATCGCGAGCGCGACGCACAGGCTGATGAACGTGGCGACGCCGTGGTTGCTCCAGCCCTCGATCAAGGTCGGCAGGTCGCCGTCGGTCAGGGCCGTCATGTCGCCGCCGCCCAGGGTGATGGCGATCGTCGGGATGATGAGGATCGCGCCGCCGATGCCCAGCGTCCACAGCACGGTGCGGGACACGGTGCGGCGCGGCTGCTCCATCTCCTCGGCCAGGTAGACCGCGGTGGAGAAGCCCTGGAGGGCGAACAGCGCCACCGCCAAGCCGGAGATCAGCATGGCGGCCGACACCGGGCTCAGCCCGCCGCCTTCGACCAGCGTCTTGGCGTGCACCAGGTCGCCGACCGGGCGGTCCTTGTGCCCGAAGCCGAGGAACGCGACCATTCCGGCGGCGATCACCTCGAGACCGAGGAAGATGCCGGTCACCCACGCGTTGGCGCGCAGGTCCAGCAGACCCATGATCATCGCGCCGATCATGACGAGTGCGCCGGCCCACTTCAGGCCGTCGCCGTCGAGCGAGACGATCGAACCTATGTAGTCGCCGGTGCCCATCGCGATGATGGGCGGCACGATCATGACGACGATGCCCGCGACGATGAACGCGATCCAGGCCGCGAACCGGCCCATCAGCGTGCCGACCATCGCGTACTCGCCGCCCGCGCTCGGGACCATCGTCCCCAGCTCGGAGTAGCAGAACGCGACACCGACGCACAGCAGCGCGGCGATGATCAGGACGAGCGGAGTGCCGGTGCCGAGGTCGGCGTACATGCCGGGCACGATGACGAACAGCGACGAGGCCGGCGTCAGACAGGACAGGGTGAGCAGAGTGCCGCCGACGACGCCGAGAGACCGCTTGAGCGGCTTCGGCGCGCCGTTGTGGAGCTGGGTCCCGACGGAGGCTTGGGGGGTACCCGCATCGACCGTGGGGAGTGTTGCTTCAGCCATGGGCGCATTCCTGATCCAACAGGGGGTGCGAGTATCGCCTCCGGGACGGGAGCAAGACGGGGCCGGAGCGAGCGACGCTGATCGGCGGCCGGGTCTGCAAGTTGCTGCGTAATGAAAGCTGCCGTTCGCCTGGGCGTCAAGATGCCGTCAACAACTGATTCCGAAGGTATTCGCCTGACCCGGCGTCAGTTTCCTTTGCCCAGAGCGATCGAAGCCAAAGGAATCCGCAGTGGTTGATGCGGAAATTTTCCCGCAGCGTGAGACCTCCGTTACCGGTGTGATATCGGAGGCTGAGCGGTTGTGTTCCGGGTGTGACCGGACCGTGGCGGAACGGGATCGCCTGCGCAGTGGATCTTCAGCCCGCGCGCTCGTCGCGGTACGGTCCGCGCCATGGCCAACCGTGTCCTCGCCCACACCGGCGCCCGCTACCCGATCGTCCAGGCGCCCATGGGCTGGATAGCCCGCTCCCGCCTCGCCGCCGCCGTCTCCCGGGCGGGCGGCCTCGGGATGATCGAGACCTCCTCTGGAGAGGTCGACGCGTGCCGGGCGGAGATCGACGCGATGGTCGCGGAGGGGCTGCCGTTCGGGGTGAACCTGCCCCTGATGTTCCTGCGCGACGACACCCTCGTGCGGTACGTGGCCGACGCCGGGGTCCGGTTCGTCACCACGTCGGCGGGCAGCCCGGCACGCTACCTGCCGATGCTCAAGGAGCACGGCCTGACGGTGTACCACGTCGTCCCGTCGGTACGCGCGGCCCGCAAAGCCCTGGAAGCGGGCGTCGACGGTCTGGTCGTGGAAGGCGCGGAGGGCGGCGGGTTCAAGAACCCCGACGAGGTGTCGCTGCTGGTGCTGCTGCAAGCGGTCCGGGCGCTCACCGACCTGCCGCTGATCGCCGCGGGCGGGATCGTCGACGGCCGCGGCATGGCCGCGGCGTTCACGCTCGGCGCCGAGGCGGTGCAGATGGGGACGCGGTTCCTGTCGAGTGCGGAGAGCCCGGTGCACGGGAACTACAAGCAGGCCGTGGTGACGGCCGACGAAACCGGGACCGTGGTCGTGAACCGGTCGGGCAGCCCGACGATGCGGGTGCTCAAGACGGACTACTCGAGCGGCCTCGCGGCCGCGGGCGGACCGGCGGGCGGGTCGCTGGCGGCGGTGAAGCGGCTCTACTTCGAGGGCGACATGGAGGCGTCGCTGGCGTCGGCGGGACAGTCCGTCGGACTGGTCGACGCGGTGCGGCCGGCGGGCGAGATCGTCGAGGAGACGATGCGCGGGTTCCATGCGGCGTTGCGGGAGACGGCGAAGCGGGCGGGGGAGCTGGGGACGTAGCGGCGGTCAGACGGTGCCGCGGGTACTGCCGGTGCCGCCGGCTTCCGGGTCGAACGTTTCTGCCGCCGGACGGTCGCCGGGCGTGAACCGTGCGGCCGCCCACAACGCCAAGCCGCACAGCGTCCAGCTCGCCAGCACGTCGCCGAGCCAGTGGTAGTCGCACCACAGCAAGGCGAAGCCGACGAGCGCGCACAGCACGGCCGCGCCCGCGTAGACCCGGCGCCGTGCCCGCGGGCCGAGCACCGTCCCGAGCAGCAGTGCCGCGGCGCCGAAGCAGATCGCCGAGGTGGCGGTGTGCCCGGACGGGAAGAAGCCCCACTCGCCGCGCGCGATCTCGTGCTCGCCGGGGCCGGGCCGCGCGATGGCGATTTTCCCGCCGATGACGATCGTGGACACCGCGCCGACGGCCGCCGCGACGGCGACGTAGAGGCGGGTGAGGGCCGCGGTTCCGGGGGGTGGCGGGGTGCCGGGGGGTTGCGGGGTGGCGGGGACGGGTCGACGTGGTGACGCCGGGGGCAGGGCGGCCGAGGCTTCCGCCCGCCGCGCCTGGTGCGTCTGGTGCGGCTCGGCGGCGGCCACGGCTGCGTCGTCTGCCTCCGGCCCGCGCGCGCCCGTGGGCCGTTCCGTCTCCGACGCCATCGTCCGGCGGTGCGCGATCCAGCCCGTCGCCAGAGCGCACACCAGCAGCACCGAGCCTGCCTGCACGGGCCCGCCCAAGTCCGCCAGCGCGTGCATCGGGCCGTCGAGCCACGACAACCCCCGCGTCGCCGCCAGGTCGCGCATGCCGTCGCGGACCGCGCTGTCCAGCGGGATCAGCGGTCCGGCATCGGCGAGCACCTGGACGGTCAGGAAGACCAGGAAGGCGAGCAGCAGGCCGGGGACCAGCAGGGGACGGCGGGCCGGGGAGGCCCGCCGCCCCGGGACGGGGGGCGTTGTCCCGGGGCGGCGGCGGCCGGCTTGCTCAAGGCCGGCCTGGGGTCGGCCGGGCCCGGAACGGGGGGGTGTGCCGGGTCCGGCATCTGGGGTCCTCGCGTGCATCTCACTCGAAGATACGTGGAACGGGCGCGCCGGAGTTCCCGATTCGCGTCCTTCGACACAATCCCTGCACACCTTCTCCACGCCCTTCGCGCTGTGCGTCCTTGCTCGGCCGCCGTCCCCGTGCCGCCGCGGCTGCCGGTACCCGGCCGGACCGGTGCCGAAAGCCGCGCCCCGTCCCGCGCCGATTCCCCCTGGCGTGCCGTGGCGGATCTCTTGCCTCCCGGGCTCTGGCGTTGTCAGCCGCTGTGGATGTACGGTGTCAGCCCCGGATTGTGAGCGGCGTCACAGCACGGGCTAACCGGTTCTCCGCACGACGGAGGCCCGGACCGACGAGGGGGCACACCGGGCGTTGAACCGCCCGAGGTTGGGCGACGTGACGTCAGCGCACGGTCCTCCGAGCCCGCCCGCCGTCGGTTCGCAAAGGTAGGGTTCCAAGGTGGTTGAAGAGTCCGGCTATCCCACACACCGCGCCACGCACCACACCGCACCGCAGGTGCCGCCCTCCGCGACACCTGCCGCGTCGGCCCGCGCCCGCCGCTTCACGACGGCGTACACCCCGCTGCGCGACGCCCGCTTCACCGAGCCGCGCGGCACTCCGCGCCCCGCCCACCGCGAGCACCACGCAGGCGCCGGCACCGGCATCGGTGTGGTGATCACCAGCGACCGCCAGCTCCGCGTGGTCCGCACGGCGAAGCCGCGCGGCATCCGCTTGGACGGCGAAGTCGACTTGGCCAACGTCGAGATCGTGCGGCAGTCGCTGCGTTCCGTGGCCCGCGACGGCGCCGACGTGATCGTCGACGTGCACCGCCTCGCCTTCATCGACGTCGCGGGTCTCCGCGTCGTCGTCGAGGGCGCCGCGGAACTCGCCCGACGCGATGCCCGCCTGGTCCTCGTCGGCGCCTCCCGGCAGATGCTCCGCATTCTGCGGCTGTGCGGCTGGGACGCGGTCGACGGGCTGCACATCGGCGAGCCCGGCACCGCGTGACGCGCGGCGCACCGAGCCCGCGGCCGGCCCGGATTTCGGCGCCCTTACACAAAATCCGCGCGAGAGCGGCATCGGCAAGGCCCGGGAACGACCGCGGCCGCGGCCCCCGAAGACGGTAGGGGGCCGCGGCCGCGGGTGTGCGTCGGACGGTCAGGCGGTGACCTGCGCGATGGCCTTCTCCAGGATGTCGAGGCCTTCGACGAGCAGGTGCTCCGGCATGACCAGCGGCGGCAGGAAGCGCAGCACGTTGCCGTAGGTGCCCGCGGTGAGGACCAGCAGGCCCTCGGCGTGGCAGGCCTTGGCGATGGCGCCGGCGTAGTCCGCCGCGGGCTCCTTGGTGCCCGGCTTGACCAGCTCGATGGCGATCATCGCGCCGCGGCCGCGGACCTCGCCGATCGCCGGGTTCTTCTCCGCGATCGTGTTCAGGCGGCCCTTCATGACCTCGCCGATGCGCTGCGCGGCACCGTTGAGGTCGTGCGCGCGCATGGTCTCGATGGCGCCGAGCGCCGCGGCGCACGCGACCGGGTTGCCGCCGTAGGTGCCGCCCAGGCCGCCCGCGTGCGCGGCGTCCATGATCTCGGCGCGGCCGGTGACCGCGGCGAGCGGCAGGCCGCCCGCGATGCCCTTGGCGGTCGTGATCAGGTCCGGGACGATGCCCTCGTCGTCGCACGCGAACCACTCGCCCGTGCGGCAGAAGCCGGTCTGGATCTCGTCCGCGACGAACACGATGCCGTTCTCGCGGCAGAACTCCACGATCTTCGGCAGGAAGCCCTTGGCCGGCTCGATGAAGCCGCCCTCGCCCAGGATGGGCTCGATGACCACGGCGGCGACGTTGTGCGCGCCGATCTGCTTGGTGATCGCGTCGATCGCGGCGGCCGCGGCCTCGTCGGCGCAGTTCTCCGCACCGGTCAGCCAGCGGAACGGGTACGCCACCGGCACCCGGTAGACCTCGGGCGCGAACGGGCCGAAGGACTCCTTGTACGGCATGTTCTTCGCGGTGAGCGCCATCGTCAGGTTCGTCCGGCCGTGGTAGCCGTGGTCGAACACGACGACCGCCGTGCGCTTGGTGTAGGCGCGGGCGATCTTGACCGCGTTCTCCACCGCTTCGGCACCCGAGTTGAACAGCGCGGTGCGCTTCTCGTGGTCGCCCGGGGTCAGCTCGTTGAGCTGCTCGGCGACGGCCACGTACGAGTCGTACGGGGTGACCATGAAGCAGGTGTGCGTGAACCGCTGGAGCTGCTCGGTCGCGCGGCGGACCACGGCCTCGGCGCTGTTGCCGACGCTGGTCACGGCGATGCCGGAGCCGAAGTCGATCAGCGAGTTGCCGTCGACGTCCTCGACGACGCCGCCGCCGGACCGGGTGACGAACACCGGCAGGGTCGTGCTGACCCCGCGGGCCACGGCCTTGTTGCGGCGCTCCATCAGCTCGATGGACTTGGGGCCGGGGATGGCGGTGACAAGCCGGCGCTCCTGCGGAAGCGACGGGCCGCCGGGCTGCGAAGCGCCCATCGAGGTCTCCTTGTGACGGGAAGGCGGGTATGACCGCAGGCTAGGTCGGTTCCGGGGCGCCGTGCATGCGCCACACCGGTGAAGTGGGTGGGGCCGACCTGGCCGTGGTGGACAAGTCGGCGGCGTGTCCGGCCGACCGCCTCGACGCGGCTCCGGGCCCGGCCCCGCTACCTGCCCAGTTCGACCAGGACCGGCCCGGTGCGCTCGCCCTCGCGGGTCGTCAGGCTGCACAGCGCGTGGCGGGCGCCGAGTTCCCCGGTGATCTCGGACGGCGACCACCGGTACCGCTCGACCTTGCGCACCGTCACGCTCTCCGAGCCCCCCGCGGCCTTCTCCCCGAACAGCGCGCCCATCAGGGCGAAGCGGGTCTTGCGCAGCAGGCCGCCCTCCGGCGCGCCCTTGGTCACCGATGTCTCCTCGACCAGCCGCTTGCCCCAGTGCTGGGCGAACGCCTCCGCGTCGCGGGGGCCCGCGCCCGGCAGGACGGCCTTGCAGCCGACCGCACCGAAGACCGTCGCGCGCAGCCGCGGCGCGAAGTCGTCCATCGAGCGCACCGCCAGCACCATGCCGGCGTTGCGGCTGCGCAGCCAGGCCATGCCCTGCGCGGCGTACTCGTCGACGAACGCGCCCGCGCCGTCGGCGATCAGGCAGGTGAACACGCCGTCGTCCGCGCCGGACGTGTCGCGTGCCGCGGCGGCTTGGACGAACTGGCCGATGAGGAGCCGGCCGACGATGCGCGCCGCGTCCGGGTAGGACGCTTCGTTCAGCGCCACCCGCACGCGCACCGGGCGGTCGATGTGGCGCATCGCGAAGCGCTGCCGGGACGGGTCGAACAAGGCGGCCACACCGGGGCGCTCCAGCACCGACAGGCGCTGCACGACGGCGCGGGCGCCCTCGTCGGCGCGGGCGAGGGTGCGCAGGCCGCGTTCGAACTCGCCGGCGCGGCCCGCCGCCTCGAGGGCGGTGCGGAGCGCGTCGACCGCGTCGGCGTGGCCGTCGAGCAGGTCGAGGAGGGCGGCGAAGCTGGGGTGGCGGCCGAAGGCGGCGACGTAGGCGGCGATCGCCTGGTGCAGCGCGCTGCGGGCGGCGTCGCGCAGCCGGGCGTCGTCCTCGTCGCCCAGTGCCGCGGTGGCGAGCCGGTCCGCGGCCTCCTCGGCCGTCGCGGAACCGCCGTACGGGTCGATGCCCCACGCCGAGTCCGGGTCGCCCAGCACGATCTCGATGTCATAGGCGCCCTTGCGGGCGAACGCGGTGCCCTTGGCGTCGAGCACCACCACGGATGCCGCCCCGGCCAGCGCCGACAGGCTCAGTGACTCGACGACGGGCCGCAGCAGCGCGTCGGCCTCGCCCGCGGTGGACGGGCCGACGACCACCATCGACGTGCCGAGCACATCGGGTTCCAGCGCGAATCCGACGGCGCGCACCGGTGCGGTGTTGCGGTCGCTGTCCGCCGCTTCGCCGACCTTGACCTGGCCGGTCATCAGGTCGTGCACGGCTTCGCGCGGCTTGAGGTCGCGGGCGCCGGAGCCGTGCGCGCATGCCCCCGCGCCGCGTTCGCGGACCTCGTGGGCCACGTCGTCCAGGAAGTCGAAGTCGCCGCCGCTCGCCTCCAGCACCCGGCGGAGCCGCAGGTAGTCGACGTCGCCGAGGCGGCCGAGGTCGGCTTCCTCGTCGAGCCGGTTCGCGGCGCCGACGAAACCGGCGTCGCGCAGCTCGGGCCACAGGTCGTCGGTCGGCGCGGTCGTCTCGGCGTCGTCTTCGGGGTCGGCGGGTTCGGCCGGGCGCGGCTTGGCGAGGTAGGGCCGCAGCACCTCGGGCCAGCGTCCCCAGTAGGCGGCGGCCGCGAGGAACGCGGCGTTGTAGACGATGCGGATGAGCCACTGCAGTTCGTGCAGGGTGTGCCGGCTGTCCGGGAACGTCTGGAGGAGCAGCCACACGAACGGGCGCTGCAGCATCGCCCAGGCGACCAGGCCGGCCAGCAGGAACGTCCCGGCGCGGCGCCACTGCTCGGGCGTGGGCTTGCCGTTGGCCTCGGCCCGGGTCTCGAGCCGTTGCAGGAGCGGCGCGAGGTAGGGCAGGAGCAGTTCGTGCCAGCGGCCGACGTACGCGAAGAAGCCGATGCAGGCGACCCAGAACAGCGAGGCGAACAGCGGCCACAGGAACTCGGGGATGACGTTGATGACGATCCACGAGTAGACGAGCACGAACCAGCGGAACGCGATCGCGGACAGCAGCAGCCACAGCACGGCACGGCGGATCAGTGCCCCGTCGGGGCGGCGGCGGGCCCGGTCGTCGAGGGCTTTGAGCTTGAGCGCGGCTTCGTCGCGGCCGTACGCGTACACCCCGGGCGCGTCGCGGAACCGCGGGGCGAACACCCAGGACCGCAGGTCGGATCCGGGCTGCTTGACGAGGGAGGCCCCGCCCGGCCGGGCGGGGTGCGGCACGGCGCCGGCCGGCGGCGGCGCGAACGCCGGGGCTTCCGCGTCGGGGTCCTGCCACCACTGCCCGGCGGTGTCGGTCGTGGCCCCGCTCTCCGGTCCTTGGGCGCCCCGTCTGCGTTCCACGTCCATCCCGTCACCGCCGCGTCGATTCCCGCACCAGGAAACGCACTCAATGTAGTGGACCGTTGCGGAGGAGTGATGATCATTCCGCATGACGACACGCGGCTGCTGCCCCGACTGGGCCGCCGCGGCACAATGGAGGAGTCCTCGTACTCCACTTCGGCCCAAAGCCGCCGCTCCCGATGGGCCGGCGCCCCCGGGCCGCGCTTCGCCGTCAGGAACGCGCCATGCCTCCCACGCTCGACCAGCTCGTCCGCGCCCCCGCGCTCGACCTGCTGGTGCTGGCCGGGGAACGCAATCTCGACCGGCAGATCCGCTGGGTGCACACCAGCGAACTCGCCGACCCGACGCCGTACCTCGAAGGCGGCGAGCTGGTCCTGACCACCGGCATGAAGATCGGCCGGTCGTCCGACGAACGCCGCGCCTACGTCGAACGCCTCGCCGAAGCCGGCGTCGTCGGCCTGGGCCTCGGCATCGGTCTGACGCACGCCAAGGTCCCCGCCGCCATCCTGGAAGCCGCCGAGGAACGCGGGCTACCGGTGTTCGCCGTGCCGCGCCCCACGCCGTTCATCGCGATCAGCAAGATGGTTTCCTCGGCCCTGGCCGCCGACCAGTACGAGACCGTCACCACGAGCTTCACCGCCCAGCAGGAACTCACCCGCGCGGTCCTCGGCCGGGAAGGCACCGCGGCCCTGATCCGCCGTCTCGCCGGCCGGCTCGGCGGCTGGGCCGCGCTGTACGACGCGTCCGGCACCCCGGTCCACGTCAGCCCGGCCTCCGCTCGCTCCCGGGCCGCCGCGCTTGCCGAGGACGTCACCCGGCTGCGCGGCCTGTCCGCACCCGCCTCGGCCTCGCTGCAAGGCTCCGGGCCGCACGGCGAACGCGTCGTCCTGCAGTCCCTCGGCGCCGACCGGCGCATCCGCGGCTTCCTCGCGGTCGGCTCGGAGAACCCGCCCGGCGCCGCCGACCGCCAGATCGTCGCCTCGGCGACCTCGCTGCTCACCCTCGCCCTCGAACAGTCCCGGGCACTGCACGCCGCCGAGGGGCGCATGCGCACCGCACTCCTGCGCATGTGGCTCGGCGACGCGGCCGACCTCGGCGGCGACGACGCGGACGGCGGCCTGGTCCGCGCGATCGCCGCCGACCTGGGCACCCCGCTGCCGTCCGGCGACGTCGTCGTGGCCTCCGCCCGCGGCCCCGAAGCCGCCCGGCTCCCCTTCGCCGAGCGCGCCGCGGCCCTGGGCACCGACGTGTTCACCGCCGACTTCGACGACACCGTGGTGGTGGTCGCGCCGGCCCGCCTCGCCGAGGGGGATCCGGCCGCGGTGTGGGAGCGCGCGGCCCGCGACCTGCCCGGCATCGGTGTCGGGGTGTCCGGCACGGTGGCCGCGGACCCGGCCGGCGTCGCGGAAGGGCACCGGCAGGCCCGCCAGGTGTACGGCATCGGCGTGCGCGGCGACCGCACCGTCGGCGTCTACGGGCAAGCCGCCGCCTCCCTCCTGCCCCTCCTCGGCGGCGACGCGGTGCGTGCCTGGGCCGAGGAACTCCTCGCCCCGCTGCACGCGCACGACGCGGGCGGACGCGGCGACCTCGTCGCGTCGGTCCGCGCGTGGCTCGCCCGGCACGGCCAGTGGGACGCCGCCGCGGGCGACCTCGGCGTGCACCGGCACACGCTGCGGTACCGCATCCGGCGTGCCGAGGAGATCCTCGGCCGCCGCCTCGACGACCCGGACGTGCGGGCGGAACTGTGGCTCGCGCTGCGCGCGGCGGGGGAGCCGGAAACGTCCTGACCGGCACCGCCGACCTGCTGGCCATTCCGTAGCGTTCGCCGGGCCGGATTCCGCCGCAGTGGACAAAGCCGCTCTCGCGTGCCCGCCGTACCGTGAGGGACAACGGCGCGGCCCTGCGCCGATCCCGTACGCGCAGCAGCATGGAGTTCCCGTGACCACGACCCACGCGTTCTGGCTGGCCGGTCGGCAGGCGACCGGCGAGTCCGCCTTCGACGTCACCCACTCCTACGACAACAGCCTCGTCGGCCGGGTCAGCGTGCCCACCGACGCGCAGACCGAGGAAGCCGTCGCCGCGGCCTACGCCGTCCGCGACGAGTTCTCCGGCCTGCCCGCGTACCGCAAGGCCGCCGCGCTCGACCACGTGGCCAAGCGCCTCGCCGAGCGCACCGAGGAGATCGCCCGCCTGATCACCGCCGAGAACGGCAAGCCGATCAAGTGGGCGCGCGGCGAGGTCGGCCGCGCCGTCTCGGTCTTCCGCTGGGCCGCCGAAGAGGCCCGCCGGTTCAACGGCGAGGGCATGCGCCTCGACACCGACGCCGGCGGCACCGGCCGCTACGCGCTGGTCCGCCGCTTCTCGCGCGGCGTCGTGCTCGGGATCGCGCCGTTCAACTTCCCGCTGAACCTGGTCGCGCACAAGGTCGCCCCGGCCATCGCGGTCGGCGCGCCGATCATCCTCAAGCCGGCCCCGGCCACCCCGATCAGCGCGCTGGTGCTCGGCGAGATCCTCGCCGAGACCGACCTGCCCGCCGGCTCGTGGAGCGTCCTGCCGGTGCCGAACGACAAGATGCCCGCGCTCGTGCGGGACCCGCGCCTGCCGGTCATCTCGTTCACCGGCTCGGGCCCGGTCGGCTGGTCGATCCTCGACTCCGTGCCGCGCAAGCACGTCACCCTCGAACTCGGCGGCAACGCCGCCGCGGTCGTCCTCGCCGACTATGCGTCCGACGCCGACCTCGAATGGGCCGCGACCCGCATCGCGACCTTCTCGAACTACCAGGGCGGCCAGTCCTGCATCTCGGTGCAGCGAGTGATCGCGGACGCCGCGGTCTACGACCGCCTCGTCGAGAAAGTCGTCGTCAAGGTCGGCGCGCAGGTCACCGGCAATCCGTCCGACGACACCGTCGACGTCGGCCCGCTGGTCAGCGAGGACGCCGCCAAGCGCGTCGAGTCGTGGGTCGACGAGGCCGTCGCGGGCGGCGCGAAGCTGCTCGCCGGCGGCAAGCGCGAAGGCGCGACCTACGCGCCGACCGTCCTCACCGACCTCCCGGACGACGTCACCCTCGCCTGCGAAGAGGTCTTCGGCCCGGTCCTGACCATCGCCAAGGTCGACGGCACCGACGCCGCGTTCGCCGCGGTCAACGCCTCCAAGTACGGCCTCCAGGCGGGCGTCTTCACGCACGATCTGCAGACCGCCTTCCGGGCGCACAAGGAGCTGGAGGTGGGTGGCGTGGTCATCGGCGACGCCCCGTCCTACCGCGCCGACCAGATGCCGTACGGCGGCGCCAAGGAGTCCGGCGTCGGCCGCGAGGGCGTCAAGTACGCGATGGACGACTTCACCTACGAGCGCGTCATGGTGCTCACCGGCCTCGACCTCTGATCGAGACCCCCATACGACGGGCCCGGCGACCTGGGGTGGGTTGCGCCGGGCCCGTTTGCCTTTCCGGCTCACCGCTTGTGTCGGACTCATCGCGTAGAGTCCTGGCCATGGTGCGAACGCGTGGGGCCTCCGGCGACACCCGCCGTGTCCGGTACACCTATCGCCTCCGCATGTCACCTGTTGCGCAAGATCGGTTGCTTGCGGAATGGGATAGGTGCCGATGGGTCTGGAATGCGTGCGTGTCCGCGTCACGTGCCGCGCACCACGCGGGCGTCCAGTGCGGTCCTGCGGCATTGGACAAGCGCCTGACCGGCTGGCGTGCCGAGCATGGATGGCTGGGTAGCGGGGCGTCGGTGCCGCAGCAGCAGGCGGTGCGTGACTTCGCCAAGTCTCGCGCCAAGGCGCTCAAGGACGTCAAAGCCGGGACACCGTTTTCCCGCCGTACCGGGATGCCCAGGTTCAAGAAGAAGGCCCTGGCTGCGCCGACGCTGAACTACACCGGGCGCGCGTTCCGTATCAGGGACGCACGATTGCATCTGGTCGGGGGAATCGTCGTTCGGCCGGTGTGGTCGCGTGACTTGCCTGCCGCGCCAACGAGCGTGCGCGTTTACCGGGACGGCCTGGGGCACTGGTATGCCAGTTTTGTTCTGTCGACACGTGTAGAACCCTTGCCGGCGACCGGCCGAGTGATCGGCGTCGACTGGGGCGTGGCAGCCGTCGCGACGACGACCAGCGACGACCACGATCTGGCTCACGCGGAGCACGGCAAGTCCGCCGCACAGAAGCTTGCCCGATACCAGCGCATGATGGCCCGCCGCAAGCCGAAGCGCGGTCACGCTGCATCGAGTGGTTACCGGCATGCGAAGCGGCAAGCCGCAAAGGTCTACCGGAAGGTCTCGCGCCGACGGCAGGACACCGCCCGTGTGTGGGCGAAGCGAGTGGTCCGAGACCACGATGCGTTGGCGGTCGAGGATTTCCGTCCGAGGTTCTTGGCGAAGTCATCAATGGCCCGCAAGGCGGCGGACGCCGCCATCGCGACTACGAAGGCCGAACTGGTCATGATGGCCAGGAAACACGCCCGGGTACTCCATCTTGTTGCCCCGGCGCACACCACGATGGACTGCGGCCGTTGCGGAGCGAGAGCCAAGCACGCATTGCCGCTGTCGGAACGTATCTACACGTGCACGACGTGCGGGTTCGTGTCTCCGAGAGACAAGAACTCCGCGCGTGGGATGCTCGTCCGGGCTGGGCTGTACCCGGTCGGCGCCGACGACGTAAGACCTGCGCGCCCGCCGGGCGCTCAGGCAGTCCGAGCCGGATAATCCCCCCGTAACGCCCCTGAACGGAGGAGCCCTTCTCCAGCAGGGGAGGGGAGCAGTCAAAATGGTGCGATGGACTCCCTGGCCGACCCGTACGCCCCGTTCTCCGATCCGTCCCGGCCCGCCGCACGGCGCGACGTCGTGCTGCTCGGCTCGACCGGTTCCATCGGGACTCAGACGATCGACGTCGTCAAGGCGAACCCCGACCTGTTCCGCGTCGTGGGCCTGTCGGCCGGCGGCGGACGCGTCGACCTGCTCGCCGCCCAAGCCCTCGAACTCGGCGTCGAGGTCGTCGCCGTCGCGCGGGCCACCGCCGCACAGGACCTCCAGCTGGCGTTCTACGCCGAGGCCAAGCGCCGCGGCTACGCGACCGGCGAGTACCAGGTCCCGCGGATCCTGGCGGGCCCCGACGCGGCCACCGAACTCGCCGCCCACCCGTGCGACGTCGTGGTCAACGGGATCACCGGCTCGATCGGCCTGGCCCCCACACTGGCCGCCCTCAACGCGGGCACCACGCTGGCGCTCGCCAACAAGGAATCGCTCATCGTCGGCGGCCCGTTGGTCAAGGCCGCGGCCAAGCCCGGCCAGATCGTGCCGGTCGACTCCGAGCACTCGGCGCTGTTCCAGTGCCTCCGCGGCGGCCGCTACGACCAGGTCCGCAAGCTCGTCGTCACGGCCAGCGGCGGGCCCTTCCGCGGCCGCTCGCGCGCCGAGCTGACGGACGTCACCCCCGCGCAGGCGATGGCGCACCCGACCTGGGACATGGGCCCGGTCATCACCATCAACTCCGCGACCTTGGTCAACAAGGGCCTCGAAGTCATCGAGGCGCACCTGCTCTACGACATCCCGTTCGACCGCATCCAGGTCGTCGTCCACCCGCAGTCGATCGTCCACTCGATGGTCGAGTTCGTCGACGGGTCGACCCTCGCCCAGGCCGGCCCGCCCGACATGCGGCTGCCCATCGCGCTCGGCCTCGGCTGGCCCGACCGAGTGCCCGACGCCGGCCCCGCGATGGACTGGACGAAGGCGCAGAGCTGGGAGTTCTTCCCGCTCGACCACGAGGCGTTCCCCGCGGTCGCGTTGGCCTGCGAGGCGGGTGCGACGGGTGGGACCGCGCCCGCGGTGTTCAACGCGGCCAACGAAGAATGCGTGGACGCGTTCGTCGCCGGGAACCTTCCGTTCCTCGGGATCGTGGATACCGTCGCGCGCGTTGTCGGAGAGCACGACGTCCGCGGGAAGGGCGAGGAAGGCCTCACACTGGAGGACGTCCTCGACGCCGAACTGTGGGCCCGCCACCGTGCGCGAGAACTTGTCGCCGAAGCTCTGGGAGTCACCCGATGACGCTGCTCATGACCGTGATCGGCATCGTCGTCTTCGTGTTCGGGCTGCTGTTCTCGATCGCGTGGCACGAGGCCGGTCACCTGGCGATGGGCAAGCTGTTCGGCGTCCGCGTCCCGCAGTACATGGTGGGCTTCGGCAAGACCCTGTGGTCGAAGAAGATCGGCGAGACCGAATACGGCCTCAAGGCCATCCCGGCCGGCGGCTACTGCCGGCTGATCGGCATGTTCCCGCCGGACGACCAAGGCCGCGTCAAGGCCAAGAGCACGTCGCCGTGGCGCAGCATGATCGAGGAGGCCCGCGAGGCGTCCTACGAAGAGGTGGGCCCCGGCGACGAGACGCGGATGTTCTACACCCGCAAGCCGTGGCAGAAGTTCCTCATCATGCTGGCCGGGCCGGCGATGAACCTGGTGCTGGGCGTCGCGATCCTCACCGGAACGTGGATGTTCTACGGCATCAACCAGCCGAGCACCAAGGTCGCCGTCGTGACCGACTGCGTGGTGCCCGCGAGCGACGCGAGCCGCGAGTGCAAGGCCGACGACGCGGCCGCGCCCGGCAAGGCCGCCGGGCTGAAGGTCGGCGACCGCATCGTCGAGTTCGGCGGGGTGCCGGTCAACTCGTACACCGACCTCCAGCCGCTCATCCGCAAGAGCAGCGGCCAGGTCACGGTGGTCGTGGAACGCGACGGCCAACGCGTGACCCTGACGCCGACCATCGCCCAGAACGAGCTGGCGAAGCTGGACGGCAACGGTCAGGCGATAGACGGCAAGTACGTGCGGTCCGGTTTCCTCGGCTTCAGCCCCCTGATCGAGCGGAACACCCTGGGCGTCGGCGGGGTCGTCGACGAGATGGGCACGTACATCGACAAGTCCATCGAAGGCCTGGCGCGGATCCCGCAGAAGGTCCCGGCGCTGTGGGGCGCCGCGTTCCAGGGCGAGGAGCGCGACAAGGACTCGCCGGTCGGCATGGTGGGTGCCGCCCGGATCGGCGGCGAGGTGCTGGCCGCCGATGCTCCCGCGACCGACCGGATCTTCTACTTCGTGCAGATCCTGGCGATGGTCAACATCGGCCTCTTCCTGTTCAACATGCTGCCGCTGCTGCCGCTGGACGGCGGGCACATGGTCGGCGCGCTGTGGGAGTCGCTCCGCCGCCGGGTCGCCCGGATGTTCCGCCGCCCGGACCCGGGGCCGTTCGACGTCGCCAAGCTGATGCCGGTGGCGTACGCGGTCGCGATGGTGTTCATCGGCTTCACGGTGCTCGTGCTGATCGCCGACCTGGTGAATCCGGTCAAGGTCACATAACTCGCGCCTGACCTGCGCCGACGCCGGGCCCGCACTGCCGCGCAGTGCGGGCCCGGTCGTTTTCGGACACCCGTGGTGATCGCCTTCCGGGCCGGACCAGCCGGTTGTCGCAACGCTATGTGCCGGTACTGCAACAGATTCGCTCGGTAGGGGACGCCTTTACGCGGTTGCCTGGCGCGTGCCGTAGCGTGGGTGATCGGCTTCCGTGCCGACTGCGTCGGCGACGGGCCGCGCACTGTTCGTCCGACCTACCCGGGGCTGAAGCAGCTATGACCGCGATCACGCTCGGCATGCCGTCCGTACCCAACCGGCCGATCGCTCCGCGCCGCAAGTCGCGGCAGATCATGGTCGGCAACGTGCCCGTGGGCGGCGACGCCCCGGTCTCGGTGCAGTCGATGACCACCACGCTGACCTCCGACGTCAACGCGACCCTCCAGCAGATCGCCGAGCTGACCGCTTCGGGCTGCCAGATCGTCCGCGTCGCCGTCCCGTCGCAGGACGACGCCGACGCGCTGCCGGACATCGCCCGCAAGTCGAAGATCCCGGTCATCGCGGACATCCACTTCCAGCCGAAGTACGTGTTCGCCGCCATCGACGCCGGCTGTGCCGCGGTGCGTGTCAACCCGGGCAACATCAAGGCGTTCGACGACAAGGTCGGCGAGATCGCCAAGGCCGCGTCCGACGCCGGGGTGCCGATCCGGATCGGCGTCAACGCCGGCTCCCTCGACAAGCGCCTGCTCCAGAAGCACGGCAAGGCCACCCCCGAGGCGCTCGTCGAGTCGGCGCTGTGGGAGTGCTCGCTGTTCGAAGAGCACGGCTTCCGCGACATCAAGATCTCGGTCAAGCACAACGACCCGGTCGTCATGATCGAGGCGTACAAGCAGCTGGCCGCGCAGTGCGACTACCCGCTCCACCTCGGCGTCACCGAGGCCGGTCCGGCGTTCCAGGGCACCATCAAGTCGTCGGTCGCCTTCGGCGCGCTGCTGTCCCAGGGCATCGGCGACACCATCCGCGTCTCGCTGTCCGCGCCGCCGGTCGAAGAGGTCAAGGTCGGCGCGCAGATCCTGGAGTCGCTCGGGCTGCGGCAGCGCGGCCTGGAGATCGTCTCCTGCCCGTCCTGCGGCCGCGCCCAGGTCGACGTCTACAAGCTCGCCAACGCGGTCACCGCGGGCCTCGACGGGCTCAAGGTGCCGCTGCGCGTCGCGGTCATGGGCTGCGTCGTCAACGGCCCGGGCGAGGCCCGGGAAGCCGACCTCGGCGTCGCGTCCGGCAACGGCAAGGGCCAGATCTTCGTGAAGGGCGAGGTCATCAAGACCGTCCCGGAGTCGAAGATCGTGGAGACGCTCATCGAGGAAGCGCTCATCATCGCCGAGCAGATGCAGAAGGACGGCGTGATCTCCGGCGAGCCGATCGTCGACATCAGCTGAACCTGGTTGGCCGCGGCCGACCCGGGCTGACGCGGCGTCGGCTCAGGCCCCGCGCAGCGGCGCTCTCCAGTAGTTCCCCAGTCCACCCGATCGGGCGTTTTTCCGCCCCGGTCGGGTGGACTGTTCGTTGTTCCCCTTCATCCGCCCGCGGCGGCTGCCGATCATCGGCCGAGGAGGCCGCGCACCCGGCGTCGGCGGGAGGGGGATGCTGTGCCACGCGTCGTGACCAAGAGCCTTGCGGTGGCGGCTGTCGCGGCGGCGCTCGCGGCACTGGGCATCGCCGGCCCCGCGGTCGGCACCGACGGCCGTGACGGGAACTCCGCCACCGAAGGTCCCGCGCCCCGGGTCTCGCCCGGGCTCGCCTGGGGCGCCTGCCCCGCCGACCTGTCCCGCTCGCTGCGCTGCGGCACGCTCGCCGTCCCGCTCGACCACGAGCACCCCGACGGCCGCACCACCACGCTCGCCGTCTCGCTCGCCCAGGCCACCGGCCGCGGCCCCAAGGCGGGCACCATCCTGGTCAATCCGGGCGGGCCCGGCGGGCGGGGCATGTGGCTGGCCGCGGCCGTCCAGCAGCGGCTGCCCGCCGACCTGCGCGACCGGTACGACATCGTCGGCATCGACCCGCGCGGCAACGGCCACAGCTCGCCCGTGCAGTGCGTCGACACCGCGGTCTTCGACCGGGCGCCCAAGCCCGACCCGGTGCCGCGCACCGAGGCCGACAAGCAGCGGCTGCTCGACAGGGCGCGCACGTACGCCGAGGGCTGCGCGGCCCGCGGCGGGGACTTGCTGCCGCACATGAGCACCGCCGAGAACGCCCGCGACATGGACGACGTCCGTGCCGCGCTCGGCGAAGCGAAGGTGTCCTACCTCGGCTGGTCCTACGGCACCTATCTGGGCGCCGTGTACGGCCAGTTGTTCCCGCAGCGGGTCGACAAGCTGATCCTCGACAGCGTCGTCGACCCCAGCCCCCGCGGGATCTGGTACGGCGTCAACCTCGACCAGGACATCGCCTTCCAGCACCGCTGGCGGGAGTTCATCCGCTGGGCGGGCCGGCACGACGACGTGCTCAAGCTCGGCGCGGACGCGGCCGCGGTGGAGGCCGCCTTCGGCCGGGTGCTCGCCGGCGTCCGCGCGGCCCCGGCCGGGAACATCGGCCCGGCCGAGGTCTACGACATGGTCACCACCGCGATGTACGACGACGACCAATGGCGCGATCTCGCCCTCGCGTTCTCCGGATACCTGGCCGGAGACCCGGCGCCGCTCGGCAAGCTCTACGAGCCGCCGAGCGCGGTGCAGGCCAACATGACCGCCGTCTACACCGCCGTCGAGTGCAACGACGCGCCGTGGCCCCGGGACTGGTCGGTCTGGAACCGCGACGCCGACGCGCTGAACCGCGCCAACCCGATCCTCACCTGGCCGAACACCTGGCTCAACGCGCCCTGCCTGTTCTGGAAGACGCCGCCGCGCACGCCGCTGCCGATCGACGGGCGCGGCCTGTCCGGTGCACTGCTCGTGCAGGCCGAGAACGACGCGGCCACCCCGCTCGTCGGCGGCGTCGCGATGCACCGGGCGCTGCCCGCGTCGCGGCTGGTCACGCTGCGCGGCGAGGGCAACCACGGCGTGCTGATCTTCAACCCGAACGACTGCGTGTCCGACGTCGCGTGGGCCTACCTGCGGGACGGCACCCTGCCGTCGGCGGACGTGGTGTGCGCGGGCGGACACGAACCCGACGCGCGAGAGGCGAAGCAATGAGGGGCGGCAGCACGGGAAATGCGGCAGGACGGCCGGAGCGGGCGCCGGGGGCGGGCACAGCCTCCGCGGCCGGGGCGCGGCGCCGCGGGATCGCCGTCGTGCTCGCGGCGCTCGCCGTGGCCGCGTCGGCCGCCGCCGCGCCCGCCGACACCCCCGCGCCCCAGCCCGCCCCGGAGCATGCCGCGCCCGGCGTGCAGTGGGGCACCTGCCCGCCCCACACCGCGGCGGGGGAGCGCTGCGGGACGGTCGCGGTGCCGCTCGACCACGACCACCCGGGCGACCGGACCCTGCAGATCGGCGTGTCCCGTTCGTCCGCGACCGGCAGCGCGGCGGAGCGCCAAGGCGTGCTGCTGATCAACTTCGGCGGGCCCGGCGCGGGTGCCGTGGGGTCGGCCGCGGCGTTCGCCCGGCTGCTGCCGGACCCGGTGCGGCGGGCCTACGACGTCGTCGGTTTCGACCCGCGCGGCCGCGCCACCAGCACGCACGTCGACTGCCTCGACCTGCCGACCTTCGCCCGCGCGCCGAAGCCCGACACCGCGCTGACCACCGCCGCCGGGCAGCAGGCCATCGTCGACGCGGCCCGCGTCTACAGCGACGGGTGCAAAGCCAAAGCTCCCGACCTGCTCCCGTATCTGACGACCCGCCAGATCGCCGACGACATGGACGCGATCCGCACCGCGTTCGGCGAAGACAAGATCAACTACCTCGGCTACTCGTACGGCACCTACCTGGGCGCCGTCTACGGCCAACGGCACCCCGAGCGGGTCCGCCGCATGATCCTCGACAGCATCGTCGACCCCACCCAGGTCTGGTACGGCACCGGGGCCGGCCAGGCGCACGCCTTCTGGCTGCGCTGGCGCGACTGGGCCGACTGGACCGCCCGGCACGACGCCGCATACGGCCTCGGCACCACCCGCGACGCCGTCCTCGCCGCCTGGAACCGCACCCGCGAAGCCCTGGCCGCGAGCCCTGCCGAGGGTGCTCTCGGCGGCACCGAGTTCGACACCCTGACCATCGGCGGCCTCTA
Organism: Uniformispora flossi; assembly: GCF_049534875.1. Classification (NCBI taxonomy): domain Bacteria; kingdom Bacillati; phylum Actinomycetota; class Actinomycetes; order Kitasatosporales; family Streptomycetaceae; genus Uniformispora; species Uniformispora flossi. Next base: position 105,457 of record NZ_JBMULZ010000015.1, on the reverse strand, counting down.
CAGCGACCGGCAGTGGCCCGCCCTCGCCCAAGCCGTCTCCGCGTACGCCCAGCGGTCCGACGCGGGCCCGCTGCGCGACCTCAAGGGCGCGGTCACCGCCGACGACGAGAACTTCGACTCGGTCTTCCAGACCGTCACCTGCGCCGACGCCCCCGCGCCGGCCGACCCCGCGGTGTTCGCGCGCGACACCGAGGACCTCGGCAGGAAGTACGGCTACCTCGGCGCCAACATCGCCTCCGCGGGCGCCTGCCTCTCCCTGCAGAGCAACACCCTCCCGCCCACCGTGATCGACGGCAAAGGCCTGCCGCCGGTGCTGCTCATCCAGGGCACCCGCGACCCGGCCACGCCCTACACGGGCGCCGCGCACATGCGTGCGGCGCTCCCGTCGGCGCGGATGCTGACCGTGCAGGGCAGCGGCAACCACGGCCAGTTCATCGGGGGCGGGCCCTGCGTCGACGACGCCGGCTCGGCCTACCTGGTGCACGGCACGCTCGCCGACGACGCGAGCTGCCCCGCGCTCCCCGAGCCCGACCCGGGGACGCGCGCACCGCGCGGAGCGGTGCCGCCGGTGCGGTGACGGACCCGGCCCGGGCCCTCGGGAACGCCCGTGTCCCGGCGGGTCCGGGCGGCCCGGGTACCCGTACTCTGGTGAGGTGATCCGCATGATGGCAGGGTGAGGCCCGTGCTTGGCTCGGTTTCCTCCAAGGTGCTCGACGGCACCGATCTGCCCGCGGTGCTGGAAATCCTCGACCGCGACCCGGTGACGAACGTGTTCGTCGCCTCGCGGGTGTATGTCGCCGGTGTCGACCCGTGGCGGCTCGGCGGCGAACTCTGGGGCTACTACGAGAGCGGCAGCCTGACCTCGCTGTGCTACGCGGGCGCCAACCTGGTGCCCGTCGAAGCCGGCCCCGAGGCGATACGGTCGTTCGCCGACCGCGCCCGCCGCCAAGGCCGCCGCTGCTCCTCGATCGTCGGCCCCGCCACCGCCGCCGCGAACCTGTGGGGGCTCCTGGAGCCCGTCTGGGGCCCGGCCCGCGAGGTGCGGCCGCGCCAGCCTCTCATGGTCGCCACCGAGCCGTCCGCGACGGTCGTCCCCGACCCGCTCGTCCGCCGGATCCGCCGCGACGAAGTCGACATCGCCATGCCCGCGTGCGTCGCCATGTTCACCGAAGAAGTCGGTGTGAGCCCGCTGGCCGGCGACGGCGGCGCGCTCTACCGTGCCCGCGTCGCCGAACTCGTCGGCGCCGGACGCGCGTTCGCGCGCATCGAGGACGGCAAGGTGGTCTTCAAGGCGGAGATCGGCGCGGTCACCCCGCACGCCTGCCAGATCCAAGGCGTCTGGGTCGCGCCCGAACGCCGCGGCGAAGGCCTGTCGGAGATCGGCATGGCCGCCGTCCTCGACTACGCGCTGCGCGAGATCGCCCCGGTGGCCAGCCTGTACGTCAACAGCTTCAACCTCCCCGCGCGCGCCGCGTACAAGCGCGTCGGATTCGCCGAGACGGGCGCGTTCATGAGCGTCCTGTTCTGACCACGCGATAACGTTCCGCGCCATGGAATGGACGTGCCGGCTCATCGACCTCGGCGACTTCGCCGTGGAAACCGTCGAGGTGCAGGCCCTCGCCTTCGGGCTCAACGACGACGAGATCGCGGTCCGGCAGCGGATAGTGCACCGGCACGCCGGATTCCCGGGCATCCGTGCCCTCGGCGCCTTCGACCCGGACGGCAAGCTCATCGGCTTCGGCTACGGCTACCCGAACCTCAAAGACCAGTGGTGGTCGCTCGTCATCGAGCCCTACCTGGCCCGCACCGGCAACGCCGACTGGCTCGACGACGCCTTCGTGGTGGGGGAGTTGCACGTCCTGCCGCGCTGGCAGGGCCTCGGCGTCGGCCGCACTCTGCTGAGCCTGCTCTGCCAGGGCCAGGAACGCACCCGCATCCTGCTGTCCGCGGTCGACGACGACACCCCCGCGCGGCGGCTGTACTACGGCGTCGGCTTCCGCGACCTCGCCGTCCCGGTGCTGTTCCCGGGCAACGCCCGCCCCTACACCGTGATGGGCGCCGAACTCCCGCTGCTCATCGAATGACCGTCGCATGACCGCGGGCGGCGGCGACCGGAAACCGGTGCCCCTGGACCGAACTCGGCTACGCGAGCCACTCCGCGACCGACAGCAGGTCCTCACCCGTCGAGTCGTGCACCGACAGGCACCACAGCCCCAGCGCCAGCGCCTGCACCAGCGCCCAGCCGCGCACCCGCTCCACGTCCAGATCCAGCGAGTTCGCCAGCCACGTCACCCGCCGCCGGACCACCGCCTGCGGCCGCGTCTCCGCGACCACCGTCATCAGCCGGTCCCGCACCAGCGGCCCCAGGTCGAACGCCGGCTCTCCGAGCATCGGCCGCGGGTCGATCGCCAGCCACTTCGCCCGCTCGCCCGCCAGCACGTTCCCGTGGTGGCAGTCGGTGTGCAGCACCACCGTCTGCGCCTGCGAGCCCGCCAACTCGGTGCACAGCGACACCGCCTCGTCCAGCAGCGCCTTGGGGCACGGCTCGCCCAACTCGGCGAACCGGCGCGGCATCGACTCGGTCCAGTACCCCGCCCGATCGGCGACCAGGTCGATCGGCGACCCCTCCGGCGCGGGCACCCACAGTCGGCGCAGCACCTCGACGGCTTCCAGCATCGCCCGGTCCTCGGGCAGCGACCGCAGCGACACGTCCGGCTGCAGCCGCTCCAACAGCAAAGCGCCGCGCGCGGGTTCGGCCTCCAGGAGACGCACCGCACCGCGGCCGTCCCATATCGACAGCGCGTCCGCCTCGTGCGCGGTGTAGCGGTCGACGAAACCCAGCTTCAGCGTCGCCGGCGTGCCGTCCGCCCGCCGCACCAGAAAGGTCAGGCTCAGCGCGCCGCCCGGGAGCACCAGGCGCTCCGGCTCCAGCTCCCAGCGCGCCAGGAACTCGGCGGCGGCCTCCGGGAGTCCGGCCAGCCACGGCCGCGCGGCCTCCTCGCCGCACCAGCGCAACGCGGTGCGCACGAGTCTCGCGGGCACTTCCACAGGACTGCCGGCCGCGCCGGTCACGAGGCGCGCCCCGACGGGGACGCGGGAGTGTCCGGGAGCCCCGGGAACGGCACACTCGACCCGCGCCAGGCCGCTCCCGCCACGGCGGCGTCCCGCAGCCACTTCGCGGCCGTCACCCGCGTGTCGCCCGGCGCGGCACCGACCAGGTCCACCAGGTGCGCGGCGACGCCTTCCTCCAGGTACACGGCCAACCGCCCCGCGTCCGCGGGCGTGTTCACCGGGAACGGCAACGCATACGCCGCCGCGGCGGCATGCGGTACGGCACCCTGCTTCTCGACCTGCTGCGCCAACGCGTCGCGGCGGGCCCGGTGCGCGTCGTACGCGGTACGCGCCGAGGTCTGCTGCGCGCCCGTGGACTTGGCGCCGACGACGCCGTAGCCGTAGACCGCGGCGTGCTCGGCGTCCAGCGCCGACTGCAGCGCCCGGACCAGCGGTGACTCGGACGACGAAGGGGACGGAGACGTGCTCACGACGGGCTCCCCAGGCTTCTCGCGTGGACGGTCTGACTCGCCGAGATCGACGCGATCGTCCGCGCCAACTGCGGGCCGACGGCCGGAAGATCCGCGATCCGGTCGTCCGCGGCCCGCTGCTCGCGCGCGGCCAGGTCGGCCACGGCGGCCTGCTCGGTCGCCGGCACCGGCTCGGGCGGCGCGGACGGCGGTACGGTCGGCCGGGTCCCGCCCAACGCGGCCAGATGCCGGCCCACCTCGTCGGAATAGGGGCGCAACCGGCCCGCGAGTGCCGGATAGGCGGCGATCACCGCGTCGTACCGGTCGAGCAGTGCCACGGCCGCGGCCCGGGCCCGCACACGGGCCTGGTCGTCCGCTTTCCGTTGGTCCGGTCCCGGCCCCGAACCGCCCCCCGAATCGCAGGCCGCCGCACCCAGGCCCAGGGCGAGAGCGCCGAGGCCGGCCAGGACGGTCCTGCGCGACGGCCCCGCGTCGTGCATTCGTTCGACTCCCGCTGATCGTCCGGTCGAATGGGCCGCGCAAACGGCGCGGATGCTGACGGACGCTATCGCATCCCCGAGGGCACGGACGGGCGCCCGACCGCGCGTGCACGCGAAGTGTTGCCGACCGGATACTGTTGTCACTCTCAGCGGCCCGGGAGCGGGCCCGCCCGAAGATTCGCGACAACAGCACACGCAGCCGAGGAGTCATCCGGATGAGCACCACCCAGAAGGACCGGCTGCGCGAGTTGCTGGAACCCGTCGCCGCATCTTCCGGTGCCGATCTGGAAGACGTCTCCGTCAGCCCCGCGGGCAAGCGCCGCGTGCTGCGCGTGGTCGTGGACGCCGACAAGGGCGTCGACCTGGACGCGGTCGCGACGATCAGCCGGGCCGTCTCCGAAGCGCTCGACGCCTCCGACGTGATGGGCAGCATGCCCTATGTCCTGGAGGTCACCACTCCCGGCGTCGACCGTCCGCTGACCGCCGAGCGCCACTGGCGCCGCAGCATCGGCCGCCTGGTCGAAGCCGTGCCGGCGGACGGCGGCAAGGTCGTCGGCCGCATCGTCCACGCCGACGCCGACGGCGTCGACCTGGACGTCGACGGCAAGCCGCGGCGCCTCGCCTACGCCGAGATCGCCAAGGCCACCGTCCAGGTCGAGTTCAACCGCAAGACCGATGAGCCCGTCGCGGACGGCACCGACGCTGATGCCGACGCCGACGACGAGGACGACGACATGAACGAGGAGGCGTAGGACGTGGACATCGACATGAGCGCCCTGCGCGGGCTCGAACGCGAGAAGGAAATCAAGTTCGACCGCCTGGTCGAGGCGATCGAGTCGGCGCTGCTCACCGCATACCACCACACGCCGGGCAGCCAGCCGCGCGCCCGCGTGGAACTGGACAAGGCCAGCGGCCACGTCACGGTGTGGGCGACCGAGACCGACGAGGCCGGCCAGACCACGCGCGAGTACGACGACACCCCGCACGACTTCGGCCGCATCGCCGCGACCACCGCCAAACAGGTGATTCTGCAGCGCCTGCGGGACGCCGAGGAAGAGGTCACGTTCGGCGAGTACGCCGGCCGTGAGGGCGACATCGTCTCCGGCGTGGTGCAGCAGGGCAAGGACCCGCGCAACGTGCTGGTCGACCTCGGCAAGATCGAGGCCATCCTGCCCGCCGCCGAGCAGGTCCCGGGCGAGCGCTACGAGCACGGCCTGCGGCTGCGCGCCTATGTGGTCACGGTCCGCCGCGGCCCCAAGGGCCCGTCGATCGGCCTGTCGCGCACCCACCCCAACCTGGTGCGCAAGCTGTTCGCGCTGGAGGTCCCGGAGATCGCCGACGGCTCGGTGGAGATCGCCGCGATCGCCCGCGAGGCCGGCCACCGCACCAAGATGGCGGTCTACTCGACCCGTTCGGGCCTCAACGCCAAGGGCGCCTGCATCGGCCCGATGGGCGCGCGCGTCCGCGCGGTCATGGCGGAGCTGCACGGCGAGAAGATCGACATCGTGGACTGGTCGGACGATCCGGCCACCATGGTCGCCAACGCATTGTCACCCGCCCGGGTGAGCCATGTGGAGGTCGTCGACCTCGCCGCGCGCTCCGCGCGGGTGACCGTGCCGGACTACCAGCTGTCCCTCGCGATCGGCAAGGAGGGCCAGAATGCCCGCCTCGCCGCCCGCCTGACCGGGTGGCGCATCGACATCCGGCCGGACACCGAGGGCGACCCCGGAAGCGGCGACGGAGGCCCGGGCGGAAGAACGCCCGAGCCGCGCGGCGGCCGGGAGCGGTAGACTGAGTTGATGTCTGGTCGGACGCGGGCTAACGCATGCCCTCCTACACGTAAGCGACAGGCCCTGCCGAACCTGGCGGGCCCGGTGCGGACGTGTGTGGGATGCCGAGCCCGAGCCGCCAAGACCGACCTGGTGCGGGTCGTCGCGGTCGAGGGCGCATGCGTCCCCGACCCACGCGGCACCATGCCGGGGCGCGGAGCACATCTGCACCGCGACCCCGACTGTCTTGCCCTGGCGGAACGCCGCAAAGCGTTCCCTCGGGCGTTGCGCGTGGTCGGGCCGTTGGATACGGCCCGTCTGCATGCGTGCGTGGCCCCGGATTCCCAGGGCCGCGGATCGGAACAGCAGTACCTCGCGAGTTGGAAGTAGGTCGAGATTGCGATGAGCACTCGATGAGTACGCGATGAGTACGTACATGCGGTAGCGACGGTCCGGCGGACGACCACCCCGGACCAGAAGGAGCGAAGTGGCTAAGGTCCGGGTATACGAACTCGCCAAGGAGTTCGGAGTCGAGAGCAAGGTCGTCATGGCCAAGCTCCAAGAACTCGGTGAGTTCGTCCGTTCGGCGTCCTCCACGATTGAGGCGCCGGTCGTACGCAAGTTGACTGATGCATTCAAGAAGGACGGCGGGCCTTCCGCACGTCCCGCGGCGCGCAAGCCGGCCGGCGGCGCGCCCGCACCGGCGGCATCCGGTGCCCCGTCCCCGTCCGCCGCGCGTCCGGGGCCGCGCCCCGCGTCCGGCGGCGCCCCGACCCCGGGTCCGCGTCCGGCAGCTCAGCCGGGCCCGCGTCCGGCCGACGCCCCGGCCGCGCCCGGCAGCAAGCTGCCCGGCAGCGGTCCCCGTCCGGCTGCCCAGCCGGGCTCCGGCCCGCGCCCGGCCGGCGCGCCGACCCCGGGGGCCCGTCCGGGCCCGCGTCCGGCGGCGGCCCCGGCCGCTCCGGCGGCAGGCACCCCGCAGACCCCGAGCGCGCCGCGTCCTGCGGCGGCAGCCCCGGGCGGCTCCGCGCCGCGTCCGGGCGGCCGTCCCGGCGACACCCGCGGTGGCGCTCCCGGCCGCCCCGGCCAGGGCGACCGGCAGCAGCGTCCCGACCGCGGTGCCGGCGCACCGCGTCCGGCGGGCGGTCCCGGCGGCTCCTCGCCGCGTCCGGGTCCGCGTCCGGCGGGTCCGCGTCCCGGCAACAACCCGTTCACCTCGGGCAGCACCGGCATGCCGCGTCCGCAGGCTCCCGGTGGCGCGGCAGGTCCGCGTCCCGGCGGCAGCGGCGGCCCCGGCGGTCCGCGTCCGGCGTCGCCGGGCGGCGCCGCGGGTCCGCGTCCCGGCGGCACCGGCGGTCCGGGCGGTCCCCGTCCGGGCGGTCCGCGTCCGAACCCGGGCATGATGCCCAACCGTCCGGCTCCGGGCCCGCGCCCGGGTCCCGGCGGCGGTCGTCCCGGTCCGGGCGGTGCCCGTCCGGGTGGTGCGGGCGGCGGCGGCGGTCGTCCCGGCTTCGCCGGTCGTCCGGCGGGTCCCGGCGGCGGTCCGCGTCCCGGCGGTGCCGGCGGCGGCGGTCGTCCGGGCGGTCCGGGCGGTGGCGGCGGCTTCGCCGGCCGTCCCGGCGGCGGCGGTCGTGGCGGCCCCGGTGGCCGCGGCGGCACGCAGGGTGCGTTCGGTCGTCCGGGTGGACGTCCGGGCCGCGCGCGCAAGTCGAAGCGCCAGCGTCGTCAAGAGTTCGACAACATGTCGGCACCCGCGATCGGCGGCGTGCAGGCTCCTCGCGGCAACGGCAAGGCCATTCGCCTGTCGCGCGGCGCCTCGCTGACCGACTTCGCGGACAAGATCAACGCGATCCCCGGCTCGCTCGTCCAGATCATGTTCCACCTCGGGAAGATGGTCACCGCGACGCAGTCGGTGTCCGACGAGGACCTGCTCGCGCTGGGTGTCGAGCTGGACTGGGACGTCCAGATCGTCAGCCCGGAGGAGGAGGACCGCGAGCTGCTCGAGTCCTTCGACCTCGAATGGGGCGAGGACGAGGGCGACGAGGAAGACATGCGGCCGCGGCCGCCGGTCGTCACCGTCATGGGCCACGTCGACCACGGCAAGACCCGCCTCCTCGACGCGATCCGCAAGTCGAACGTGGTCGCGGGCGAGGCCGGCGGCATCACCCAGCACATCGGTGCCTACCAGGTGGCCACCGAGGTCAACGGCAACGAGCGCAAGATCACGCTCATCGACACCCCGGGTCACGAGGCGTTCACCGCCATGCGTGCCCGTGGTGCCAAGTCGACGGACATCGCGATCCTCGTGGTCGCGGCGGACGACGGCGTGAAGCCGCAGACCATCGAGGCGCTCAACCACGCCCAGGCGGCGGACGTGCCGATCGTGGTCGCGGTCAACAAGATCGACAAGGAAGGCGCGGACCCGACCAAGGTCCGCGGCCAGCTCACCGAGTACGGGCTGGTGGCCGAGGAGTACGGCGGCGACACGATGTTCGTCGACATCTCCGCCAAGCAGGGCATGGGCATCGACGAGCTGCTCGAAGCGGTCATCCTGACCGCCGACGCGGCCCTCGAACTGCACGCCAACCCGGAGCAGGAAGCGCAGGGCATCGCGATCGAAGCCCACCTGGACAAGGGCCGCGGCGCCGTCGCGACCGTCCTGGTGCAGCGCGGCACGCTGCGCGTCGGCGACTCGATCGTGGTGGGCGAGGCCTACGGCCGCGTCCGCGCGATGCTCGACGAGAACGGCACCCAGGTCGCCGAGGCGGGCCCGTCCCGTCCGGTCCAGGTGCTCGGTCTCACCACGGTGCCGCGGGCCGGCGACAACTTCCTCGTGGTCGAGGAAGAGCGCACCGCGCGCCAGGTCGCCGAGAAGCGCGCGGCGCGTGAGCGCAACGCGATGCTCGCCCGCCGCAACAAGCTGATCTCCCTGGAGGACTTGGACAAGGCCCTCAAGGAAGGCCAGATCCAGCAGCTCAACCTCATCCTCAAGGGCGACGTGTCCGGTTCGGTCGAGGCGTTGGAAGACGCCCTGCTCAACCTGGACGTCGGCGAGGACGTCGAGCTGCGGATCATCGACCGCGGCGTCGGTGCGATCACCGAGTCGAACGTCACCCTCGCGGTGGCCTCGCAGGCGATCATCATCGGCTTCAACGTCCGGCCGGAAGGCCGGGCGCGGACGATGGCCGAGCGCGAAGGCGTGGATGTCCGGTACTACTCGGTCATCTACCAGGCCATCGAGGAGATCGAGGCCGCGCTCAAGGGCATGCTCAAGCCCGAGTACGAGGAAGTTCAGCTGGGCACCGCGGAGATCCGTGCGGTCTTCCGCTCGTCCAAGCTGGGCAACATCGCGGGCTGCATGGTCACCTCGGGCCAGATGCGCCGCAACGCCAAGGCCCGTCTCATCCGGGACGGCGTCGTGGTGGCGGAGAGCGTCACGATCGAGGGGCTCCGCCGCGAGAAGGACGACGTCACCGAGGTCCGCGAGGGCTTCGAGTGCGGTATCAACCTTGGGTCGTACAACGACATCAAGATCGACGACCGCATCGAGACGTACGAGATCCGCGAGAAGCCGCGCAGCTGAACGCAGTAACGACGGTGCCCTCCGCGTCGCCCACGGCGGCGCGGAGGGTTCTCCGTTGCGGGCCCCTGGCGGGGCCCGGCCCGGTGTTCCGGCGGCGGCCGACGGCAAGCCACGAAAAATGGCCTGCGCGGTCCGGCGCGGCACCGGTAGAAACAACGCAACATCCCCTGATGGCCCCCGGGCGCCTGGCCCGTGATGCCTGTGTTCGTCGGAACGATCACACTGGACCTGCTGTTCGGCGACGTGCACTCCCTCAAGGAGAAGCGCTCGCTGCTCCGGCCGATTCTGGCCGATCTGCAGCGCAAGAACGCCGTCGCCGCGGCGGAGGTCGACTACCAGGACCTGCACCGGCGCAGCCGCATCGGGATCGCGGTGGTCTCCGCGACCGTCGATCGGTGCGCCGAGGTGCTGGACGAATGTGAGCGGCAGGTCGCCGGGCGACCTGAACTGGAGCTGCTGTCCGCCCGCCGCCGGGTGTTCAGCGAGGACGATTGAAAGCAGTTGGAGGATCAGTGACCGACACCGCGCGGGCGCGCAAACTGGCCGACCGCATCAAGGTCGTGGTCGCGGAGACGTTGGACCGGCGGATCAAGGATCCCCGCCTGGGCTTCGTCACGATTACGGACGCCCGGGTGACCGGGGACCTGCGGGACGCCACCGTGTTCTACACGGTCTTCGGCGACGAGACCGAGCGTGAGGCGAGCCGAGCGGCGCTGGAGAGCGCCAAGGGCGTGCTGCGCAGCGAGGTCGGACGGCAGACGGGCGTGCGTTATACGCCTACGCTGACATTCGTCGCCGACGCCGTGCCGGACACCGCGCGCACCATCGACGAGCTGCTTGCCAAGGCGCAAGAGGCCGACGCGGCGGTACGCTTCTCCGCCGCGGGCGCCACCTACGCCGGCGACGCGGACCCGTACCGCACCTCGAACGAGGACGAGGGCGACGAGGAGGGCGGCGGGGACTCCCCGAAGGAGGAGGAGCAGCGGTGAACCCCACGGTGTCGGCGGCTGGGATCCCTGCGATCCCCGGACCCGCGAAGGCTCAGGACTCCCTGACGGACGCCCGCAAGGGCGCCGCGGCGGGCGTGTCGGGCGGCGGTTCGTCCGCCGGCGCCGCCGTATCCGCGCAGCCGACACCGCCGCACGATCGCGATTGGGATGCGGTGGCCGACCTGGTCGGCGCCGCGTCCCGCATCGATTTGTTCGCGCACGTCAACCCGGACGGGGACGCGCTGGGCTCGGCGCTGGCCGTGGGGCTGGCGCTGCGGGCGCTGGGCCGGGACGTGCACGTGTCGTACGGCGACGATCCGCTCGTCGTGCCCGCGTCGCTGCGGTTCCTGCCCGGGCAGGACCTGCTGGTGCCGCCGCACGAGGTGCCGGACGCCCCCGATCTGGTGATGGTGTTCGACGCCGCGGGCAGTTCCCGGCTGGGGCTGCTGGAGGCCAAGGCCAAGGCGGCCCGGGCGCTGGTGGTGGTCGACCACCACGCGTCGAACACGCGTTTCGGCACCCACCACATCATCGACGTGGCCGCGCCCGCGACGGCGGTGCTCGCCGAGGAGCTGGTGTACCGGCTCGGCGGCACGCTGACCGCGGACATCGCCACCGCGCTCTACACCGGTCTGGTCACCGACACGGGATCGTTCAAGTACCCGGCGACCACGCCGGAGACCCATGCGATGGCCGCGCGCCTGCTGGCCACCGGCATTCCGCACGCGGACATCTCGCGCGCCATCTGGGACACCTGCCGCTTCGGCTACCTCAAGGTGCTGTCCGGGGCGCTGGCCGAGGCCCGGCTGGACGCCGCCGCGGCGGGCGGCCTGGGGCTGGTGTGGACGGTGGTGACGCGCACCGACCGGCACGCGCACGGCATCGCCCTCGACGAGATCGAGGGGATCATCGACGTGGTCCGCAAGGCCGCCGAGGCCGAAGTGGCCCTCGTGCTGAAGGAAGACGACGACGGCCGCCTGCTGGCGTCGGCTCGGTCGAAAGGCCGTGTCGACCTGGGCAAGGTGTGTGCCGCGTTGGGCGGCGGCGGGCACGCGTTCGCCGCCGGTTACACGGCGCGCGACGAGACTCCGGGGCAGGTGGTGGCCCGGTTCCGGGCGCTGCTGGCCGACGCCCGGATTCCGTCGCCGGCCGATCCGGCGGATGCCGCCGGGTGATCTTTCCGTTCCGGCCGCTCCGGCGACGCCGGGTCCACTCCGTTGCGTCGATCCCGACGTCTCCCCGTTCTCTCCGTGGAAAGCAGCGATGAGCAAGCCACGCCGTACCGGCCCCCCGCCCCCCGACGGTCTCGTGATCGTCGACAAGCCCGCCGGATTGACCTCCCACGACGTGGTCGGCCGGATGCGCCGCATCGCGGGGACGCGCAAAGTCGGGCACGCGGGCACGCTCGACCCGATGGCGACGGGCGTCCTGGTGATCGGCGTGGAGAAGGCCACCCGGCTGCTGGGGCACCTCGCGCTCACCGAGAAGACCTACGAGGCGACGATCCGCCTCGGGCAGACCACCGTCACCGACGACGCCGAGGGCGAGGTCACCGCGACCGCGTCGGCGGCCGGGGTGGTGCGGGAGGACCTCGACAAGGGCATCGCGGCGCTGACCGGCGCGATCATGCAGGTGCCGTCGAAGGTGTCCGCGATCAAGGTGGACGGCAAGCGGTCCTACGCGCGGGTACGCGAGGGCGAGGACGTCGAGCTGGCCGCGCGGCCGGTCACGGTGTCCCGCTTCGACGTGCACCACGTGCGCCACGAGGGCGAGCTGCTCGACCTGGACGTCACGGTCACCTGCTCCTCGGGCACCTACATCCGGGCGCTGGCCCGCGACCTGGGCGCCGGGCTCGGCGTCGGCGGCCACCTGACGATGCTGCGGCGGACCGCGGTCGGGCCGTACACGATCGACCGGGCCCGCACCCTGGAGCAGCTCGAGGAGTCCTTCGCGGTGCTGCCCATCGCCGATGCGGCCGCGGCCGCGTTCCCGCGCCGCGACGTGACCGCCGAGGAGGCCCGCCTGGTCGCGCACGGCGGCCGTCTGGCGGCTGCCGGGCAGGAGGGCGGGCCGGTGGCCGTGTTCGGCCCGGACGGGGCGTTCCTGGCCCTCGTGGAGGAGAAGAACGGCCAAGCCAAGCCGATCGCGGTGTTCGTCGGCTGAGCGGACCCTCCCGGGCGCGGGCGAGTGTGCCGCACGTCGCGGGCAGGCCCGCTCATGCCCGGGGCCCGGCGCATGGCAGGCTTGGTCTGCGACATCCGCCCGGGCGATGTCGTGGAAACCGTCGTTGAGAGCGGACGCAAGAGCAAGGAGCGGTCAGTGCAACGCTGGCGGGGCTTGGAGGACGTCCCCACGGACTGGGGGCGCTCCGTCGTCACCATCGGGTCCTACGACGGTGTGCACCGCGGGCACCAGCGCGTCATCGGCCAGGCCGTGGACATCGCGCGCGAGCGCGGCCTTCCCTCGGTCGTCGTCACCTTCGACCCGCACCCCAGCGAGGTCGTCCGCCCGGGCAGCCACCCGCCGCTGCTGACGCCGCACAACCGGCGCGCGCAGCTCATGGCCGGCCTCGGCGTCGACGCGGTACTCATCCTGCCGTTCACGCTGGAGTTCTCGCGGATGGACGCGGCGGACTTCGTGCGCCAGGTCCTCGTCGAGACCCTGCACGCGCAGATCGTCGTCGAAGGCCGCAACTTCCGCTTCGGCCACAAGGCCACCGGCAACGTCGAACTCCTCGAACGCATGGGCGCGGAGAACGACTTCGTCGTGGTCGAGCCGGAGCTGTTCGCGGACGGCGACACCGTGTTCTCGTCCACCGTGGTGCGCGGCCGGGTCGCGGAAGGCGACGTCGACGGCGCGCATGCCGTGCTCGGGCGGCCGCACCGGGTCGAGGGCGTGGTGGTGCGCGGCGACCAGCGCGGCCGCGAACTCGGCTACCCGACGGCGAACTTGGAGACGCTGCCGTACACGGCGATCCCGGGCGACGGGGTGTACGCGGGGTGGCTCGTGCTGGGCGAGGAGCGGCTTCCGGCGGCGATCTCGGTGGGCACGAACCCGACGTTCGACGGGACCGAGCGGCGCGTCGAGGCGCACGCGCTCGACCGCACCGACCTCGATCTGTACGGCGTGCACGTGAGCGTCGAATTCCTGTCGTGGCTGCGCGGCATGGAGCGGTTCGACTCCATCGAGGCGCTGCTGGAGCGGATGGCGGACGACGTGAAGCGGGCGCGCGAGCTGGTGGACGCCTACGACGCGGCGCGGTAGTTCCGGCGCGGCTGCGGCGCTTGCGCCCTGATGACATGAACGAGGGGCTCCTCACCCGGGTGGGTGAGGAGCCCCTCGTGCGTTGTCGGGTCAGCCTTGCGGGGGCTGCTGCGCCTGCGGGGCTTGCGGGTTGTGCGGCGACTGCGGGTTGTGCGGGGCCGGTGGGTTGTGCGGGGCCTGCGACCAGGGTTGGCCCGCCGGGGGTTGTTGGCCCGGGTTCGGGGCGGGCTGCGGGTAGGGCTGCGCGGCTTGGGCCTGGTGGCCTTGCGCTTGGGTGCCGGGCTGGGAGCCGGTGGGCGGCGGGTAGGCCGCGGGCTGACCGCCGTAGGCCTGCGGCTGGTGCTGGTGCTGGTGCTGTTGCTCGGGCGCCCACGAGTTCTGCTGCCACGGCTCGCCGGCGGGCGCGGTACGGCCGAAGTCCTCGGCGACCAGCGCGGCCAGTTCGAAGTACGCCTGCCGGGTCTTCGGCCGCAGCTGCTCCAGGTCCACTTCGGCGCCCGCGGCCAGGTGTTCGTCGAACGGCACGACCACGACCGCGCGGCACCGGGTCTCGAAGTGCGCCACGATGTCCTCGGTCTTGACCAGCTTGCCGGACTCGCGCACCCCGGAGATCACCGTGATGCTGCGCGACACCAGGTCCGAATAGCCGTGCGCGACCAGCCAGTCGAGGGTCGTACTGGCGCTCGTCGCACCGTCCACGCTCGGCGTGCTGATGACGATCAGCTGGTGTGCGAGGTCGAGCACGCCGCGCATCGCGCTGTAGAGGAGACCGGTGCCGGAGTCCGTGAGGATGATCGGGTACTGCGTGCCGAGCAGGCCGATCACCGCGCGGTAGTCGGCGTCGTCGAACGTGGTGGAGACCGCCGGGTCGACGTCGTTCGCCAGGATCTCCAGGCCGCTGGGGGCCTGCGAGGTGAAGCGCCGTATGTCCATGTAGCTGCGCAGCCGCGGCATGGCGGTGACCAGGTCGCGGATCGTCGCACCGGTTTCGCGCCGCACGCGGCGGCCGAGGGTGCCGGCGTCCGGGTTGGCGTCGATGGCGATGACGCGGTCCTGGCGCTCGCTGGCGAGCGTCGCGCCGAGCGCCGTCGTGGTGGTGGTCTTTCCGACGCCGCCCTTGAGGGAGATGACGGCGATGCGGTAGCCGTCCAGGACCGGGGTACGGATGCTGGCCAGCATGCGCGCGCGCTTTTCCTCGGCGGCGCGGCCGCCCAGCCGGAACCGCGACGTCGTGCGCTTCGCCTGCGGCTGGCGGCGGAGCAGCCGGTCGGAGGTCAGCTCGACGGCGGCGGTGTAGCCGAGCGGGGCACCGCCGACGGCACGCGCGGGCCCGCCGTCCTGCGGCGCGCCCCAGGCCGGGTTCGCGGCGGCGGGGTAGGGCTGCGCCGGACCGCCCTGCGGGGCGGGGTAGGCGGCGTCGGGGGTCTGCGGCGCGGACCAGACGCCGGGGTGGGTGGGGGAGTAGCCGTGGGCCGCGGCGGCCGGAGGCGGATAGGCCTGGGGGTCGCCGGGGGCCGAACCCGGTTGGGGGTAGGGCTGGTTGCCCGGAACGGATCCGGGCCGGCTCGCGGGCTCCGAGGTGGGAGGCGGGTACGCGCGAGGGTCGGCGGGCTGGGGGTAGGACGGGGCGGCCGGGGCAGGGGCGGGGGCGTAGGCGCCGGGCTGCGGGGCGGGGCCGGGGGCATCCGCCGTGTGGGGGTCGGCCGGCGCGGCGAAGCCGGGCTGTGAGCTGTCGGCGGGCACGTGCGGGGCGTTGTCCGGGGTCATGCCGGTCGACTCCGCGGTGACGGGGTGGGGTGTGGTCGGTTCGGGGCCGGCTGCGGCGGGTCCGGTGTCGGACGGGGACCCGGTGGCCGACGGGTGCGGCGAGGCGCCTGCGGCCGTGGGCTGTGCCGCGTTCGGGCTTTGGCCGAGTGGTGTGGCGTCGGCGCCTGTCGAGGGCGCCGCCGGGTTGGGTGCCCCGGCTGTGGTCGGCTGCGGGGCCGGACCCGCTGCCCAAGACGGCGTCGGCGGTTGGGGCGTGGCAGGCGGTGCGGCGAACGCGCTGTCGGTGGCGCGTGATTCGCCGACGCTCCGCAGGCCCGGGGTACCGACGGGGGCGCCGGGTGCGGGCTCGGCGGCCGGATCGCCGGAACCGGACCACGCGGCATCGGTGTCGGCTGGGGCCGACTCGCCGGGCGTGGTGGGGCGGTGGACGTCGGCCGCTCGGCTGTGCGGGGTCCACGACGGTGCCGCGCCGGCGGGGGCGCCCTCGGGAGCGGGGTTGGCGGCAGGCGAGGTTGCTTCGGGGCCCGCGGTGTCGGCCTCGACCTGCGTGGGTGCCTCGGCGGGCTGCGGTGAAGTAATTGCGTTGGGCCGGGCGTTGTCGGCGGCTGCGGACCGGGCTGCCGCGGAGGCGGCGTCCGTGGCATCGGTGGGAGCGTCGAGGCCGGTGGCGTTCCCGGTTGGTTTATCGCCGGTGGCGACGGGTGCGTCGGAGGATGCTGCCGCGTCGCCGAAGTCGGCCCGGTCGGCGGTTGCTTGCGGCTCCGACTGGTTGGCTGCGCCCGTGATATCGGCAGCGGGTCGATCGGCGTCCGCGGAGTCGGTGGTGGCCGGGCCAGAGGGGCTCCACAGCGGCGCGCTGGGAGTCTCGGCGGGCGTGGCCTGGCCGGCGTCGCCGGCGGGGTTCCACGGCGGTGTGCTGGAGGCTTCTGGGGGTGCGGCGTAGGAGGTGGCACCGAGGCCACCAGGCTCGCCGCTGGTGGGGGCCACCGCGAAGGGCGCGCCGGGGGCTGCGGTCGTGCCGCCGAAATCGGCTTGTCCCATGGGTGCTTGCGGTTCTGTCGGGCGGCCCGAGTCGGTCGCGCTGCGGTCGGACTCGGCGGCGTCGTCGGTCGTGGTGGCCGGGTCGGCAGGTCCCCACGGCGGCGTGCCGGGGATCTCCGCGGCTGGGGCGTCGGCGGGCGCGTCGTGCTCCGCGCCGCGTTCATCGGCTGCGGGTGCCGCGCCGAAGGGCGTGCCGGGTGCGGTCGTGCCGAAGGTCGCGTCGGCGGACACCGAGTCGGCAGGTGCCCCCGCCGCGCCGGAAGCTTCCTGCTCCACTGCCGTCCCCTGTCCGTCGCCCGTCGCGGAGCCCGGGCGCGGCTGCGCCGTGGCGCCGGCCGGCCCCAAAGCGGCCGCCCAGGCGGGCGTGGACGGCGGGGGCATGATCCCCGCGGAGGCGCTGCCGGGCCGGTCGGCGCCTGCGCCGACGCCGGGGAGGCGCGCCGCGTCCTGCGGCCCGGCGTGGTCGGCAGCGGCGTCGGACGCTCCCGCTCCGGGCGCGGGGGCGGCGCTCCAACCAGGTGCACCTGCCGCGGACCCGCCGAATGCGGCCTCGCGCGAGCCGTCGGCGGCCCAGTGGGGTGCTCCCGCGGACGCATCCGGGGTTTCGGCGGTGGTGCCGGCTCCCTGTCCGGGTGCCGACGCCGGGCCGCCCGGCGCGGTCGCGTCGGGGACGATGCCCCGCTGCCACCCGGGTGTTCCGGCCGAGTCCGATCCGAAGCGGCCGGCGAGACCGCTCGCGTCGGGCGCTTCCGGTCCCTGCCACCCGGGCGTTCCGGCCACGTCCGCACCGAGTCCACCGGGCGTGCCCGGACCCTGCCACCCGGGCATCCCCGCCGAGGCAGAACCGGACGCGGCGCCACCCGCCGACCACTCCGGTGTCCCCTCCGGACGCCACAGCGGTGCCCCCGCGTCGGTCGATCGTTCCGGCGCGGTCGGAGGCTGCCACCCCGGATCCACGGCGTCCACGGCCGGCTGCTCCGGCAGCGCCGCCGCGGCGGCCGCTATGGCCGCGGCGGAGGCGCCGCCCGCGGTATCCGGCTTGCCGAGCTCGATGCCGGGCGCCGACCGAGGTTCGGGCTGCGTCGGAGGCTCGTACGGGCGCGGGTACGCCGGCTGGTAGTGCTGCGCCCCGGGATACGGCTGCTCGGGATACGACGCCCCCGACGCCGCCGGTGCCCCCGGTTGCGCGTACGCCCCCGGCGCCTGCTGCTGCCATCCCTGCGGCGCCGCGTGCGACGGGTACGGTGCCGACCACGCGCTCTCGCCGGACTCCGCGGCCTGCGGATGCCACGACGGGGTGGGCGGCGGAGCCGACGGCTGCGGCGGGATCACCGGCGGCTGGGCCGGGCGCGGCGGGGCCGCCGCGCGCGGCGGTTCCCAGCCGGACGGCGGCGGCATGTCGTCGGTGATCCGCGGCATCAGCCGGGTCGCGGGATAGTCGGCCTCGGGTGCCGGAGCCGGGGGCGCCGCCGGGTCGGGAACCTGGGCGGGCGGGGCGGGAATTCCGGGCGGCGTCCACGACGGCGCATCGGCATATCCGGCAAACTGCCCGGGAGCGGACGAATCCTGACGGGGCGTCGGGTCGGCGGCCGGAACCGGCTCGGCGGGTCCGCCGCCCGGCAGCGCCCCCGCGCCGTGCCGGTCCGCGGGCGCCGGGGCAGCCGGAGCCGCCGGCTGGCCGTACCACGAAGGCATCGTGAAGTCGGGCCCGGACCACTCCTCTTCCTCGTCCGGTCCGGGGTTGTCGACGTGGGTCCCGTCCTGCTCGCTGTTCACCGCTGGTCCTTCCGATCACCCGGCGCGCGCCCGGGTGTCGTCCCGCGGCAGGCTTCCGGAGTTCCGGGCCATGTCCCCGTGCTGGGAGACCCCAGACTATTCAACCCGGGTGGCGGTGTCCCGGGTCGATCTGCCGCGTGCGCTGTGCACAGGACCGCGTTTTCCGGGCGTTCACCCGGGGGCCGGGGGTCGTGCGTCAGTCCAACCGGCGCGGCGGGCCGAGGAATGCGGACTCGACGCCGGTCGGGGCGAGCAGGACGTAGCGGCGTGTGCCGCCCGCACTCCACAGCGTCAGCTCGTCGGCGAGCGACGGCAGGGCCGCGGTGTCGGCCTCGGCCAGGCGCAGCACGGGGGCGGCGGCCTGTGCCTCGGTCGGCGAAACCCGCTGAAGGCCCACCAGGTCCGCATCCGCCAGCCGCGGGGCCAAGCGCGGGTCGAGGAACGGCAGCAGGGTGAGCGTGGTCTGCCACGGTGTCGCCGCGAGCCGGTTGCGCGGCGGACGCGCGCCGCAGTCCCGGATCACCAGCACCGGGCTGGTCGCGGACGGCCCCTGCGGGCCGAGGCGGCCGACCGGCTGCACGGTGACGCACTGCTGCGCGCCGCCCGCCTGCTGCGCCATCGCCGACCACAAGTGCGGGCGCCCCGATTCGATCGCCACCCGGGCGCCGATCGCGGCTGCACGCAGCGCGATGATCTGGATCAGGTAGGCGCCGCCCACGAACGAGATCTCGTACGGTTCCGGGCGAAAGAGGCCCAGCACGGCGGGGACCCGGTCCTGATCCACGCCGATCACGATGCCGTCGTCGCTCACCGGCACGGCCAGCGAGCCGAGTTGGTCGACGGTCAGGGCGTGCCGCTCCACGCGCGGCCCCGCCGTTCCGAACATGCCGATCACCGGTGCTCCCCCTCCCGCGTCGTGTCCTGCCACATGCGCACCAGCGTCCTCACGGGCGGCCGCCCAACGGCAGGGTCGCCAGCAGCCCCGGCTGCTGTTCCCAGTCCAGCCGCACGAGCCCCATCTGCAGCTGCCGTGCCTGCTCTTCCAACTGCTGCGAGGCCTGGGCGAGTTCGTCGGCGGAGCGGGCGGAGATGCGCAGGTGGCCGGTGAGTCCGACCGAGCCGCCGCCGCCCGATTCGGCGGTCAGGGAGAAGGTCGTGGCCAGGCCGGGTGTCGCGGTGAGCGCGCCGACGATGTCGGGGGACGTGCCCGCGGTCACGCGCGGCCAGCGGCCGATCCAGTACGTGGTGTGCCAGCGGTCGTCGCACCGCCACAGGTGCCGTGCTTCCGTCGTCCGCGTGCCTCCGCGACTGTTCCGGCGCACCGCGCGGTTCGCCCCGATGGCAGTGAACAGCGCCTGCGTCAGCGCGTGTTCGTCGAGCGGTCGGCAGGCGAGACCGGCGTCGGCCAACGCCGCGGCCAGGCTGTTGACCGCGCGCAGCAGCGTGCGGCGGGCGCCTTCGGCACCGCCGCCGCGCGCCGCGATCGCGGTGGCACACAGTTCGGGTTCGAGGCGCAGGGCGATCCAGGTCTGCCGGACCGCGGGCACGTCGCCGCCTTCCCGGGACCGGAGTTCGGTGTAGGCGCGGGTGGCCAGCGCTTCCGGCGGCAGATGCGGTGCGGGGGCCGGCCGGCTGTGCTGCACGATCTGCGCGGATGCCAGCACCACGTCGTCGACCCGCAGCGCGTTTGCGAGAGCGGCGAGCGGCAGCGGACGCCGGTCGCGGCGCGGCCGCAGCGGTTCGTCGCGGGCCTCGACGAGCAGCACCGCGGTGAGGAACGTGCCGTCCCCGGCCATCCCGACCGGCCGGCCGCCGCGGTCGGTCGCCGAGGCGACCGTCAGACCAGGCAGGCATTCGCGGACGGGGGCGAGGTCGGCTTCCGGCGTGTGCCCGTCCGCGACGGCGGGCGCGGCGGCCGGGCGCCGTGTGCCGCGGCGGCGCCGGAACGCCAGGACGATCCCCGGCCACAGCGCCAGCCGCCGCCCCCGGTACCGGGGCAGCACGCCGGCCACCAGGAGCACCGCGAGCGCGGCGCCAGGCACGACCCACGCGCTGTGCCGGGCGAGCGGGAACGCCACGAGGACGACGGCGAGTTCGACGACCACCAGGTGCTGGACCAGCACCGCGCCCATCCGGCCCGGGCGGGGCTGGAAGCGCG
This sequence comes from Uniformispora flossi, assembly GCF_049534875.1. Taxonomy (NCBI): domain Bacteria; kingdom Bacillati; phylum Actinomycetota; class Actinomycetes; order Kitasatosporales; family Streptomycetaceae; genus Uniformispora; species Uniformispora flossi. The sequence continues at coordinate 85,092 of NZ_JBMULZ010000015.1, read as the reverse complement.
GCGCCGCGGCGGCCGGGGCGGACCCGGGGGCGCGGGCGGCGGTCGCCCGGGACCTGCCGGGCGAGGTCCTTCGACGCGTGCGCTGAGGTGCGGAAACAGCCACCTTGGTACATCCCCCCGAGTACTGCCGCGCTGCGGTCCGCCGACGCGGGCCGTGACGAACACCGTACGGTACGGCGCGAATCCGTCGCCGGGAAGAGCCTAGGCCCGCACGCCCGACCGGCTGGTTGCGGGTACGCTGCCGCACGCCGATCGTCGAGACGGGGAGATCGATGGCATCGCGACGCGAGCAGCTCGAGGCGTACGTGTTCGCACGTCGCCGCATGGTGGCCGGATTCCTCCAGCCGGAACCCGGCGGGGGGACCGAGGAGAAAGCACCCAGGCCCTTCCGCTCGGTGCTGCCCGGCATCGTGGTCGGCGCGCTGATCCTCACCGGCTTCGGCGTCTACGGGCTGGTCAAGCCCGGCACCCCGCCGGGCTGGAAGAACAAGGGCAGTCTGATCGTCGGCCGCGACTCCGCCAGCCGCTACGTCTACCTCGACGGCAAACTGCACCCGGTCCTCAACATCGCCTCCGGCCGACTGCTGCTCGACCCCGGCCAGTTCAAGGTCAACATGGTGCCCGAGAAAGTGCTCAACAGCGTCGACCACGGCGCGCCGCTGGGCATCCCCAACGCGCCCGACCGGCTGCCCACCGCCAAGGAGGTGGGCAAGACCAAGTCGTGGACGGTGTGCGAACGCCCGGCGACGGGCAAGGACGGCCGGCCCGATCCGGGCTCGCCGCAGCGCAGCGTGTTCGTCGGCGCGCCCCCGAAGCAGGGCGAACTCGGACCGGACGAGGCGATCTTCGTGCAGCAGAAGGCGGAGAAGGCCGGCGACCAAGAGCCGATGTACGTCGTCGAGGGCGGCCATGCGTACCTGATCAAGAGCGGCGGCGTGCGTTCCGCGCTGGTGCTCGACGCGATCCAGCCGCAGCCGGTCACCCGCGAGTGGCTGGACACGCTGGAGCCGGGCGCGGACATCGACTTTCCCGACGTGCCGGACTACGGGAAGCCCGCCGCCGTGGCGCTGCGCTCGCAGTACGCCACTGTCGGGCTCGTGCTCCGTGCCGAAGGCAGCGGCCAGTACTACGTCGTGCTCCGCGACGGCGTCTACCCGGTGAGCCGACTGGCCGCGGAACTGCTGCTCGCCCGCACCGACGCGCGCACCGCCTACGGCGCGGGCCGCACGCCCCAGGCCCTGCCGGTCAACGTCGGCGACCTGGGCGACGCGATCCGGCCGGGCCGCATGTTCGCCGCCGAGAAGGGCTGGCCGGAGCGGCTGCCGCAGGTGGTCAACCGGATCGAGGCGCAGGGCGACGTCGCGCGGACGACGCTGTGCAACACCTACAGCGGAACCTACGCGGGCGGGTTCGCGCAGACCCGGCAGTCCGCCTGGCCGGCGCTGCCGGAACGGCTCGTGGACGGCATGGGCGGCGTGTGGGTCGAGCCCGGCACGGGTGCCCTGATCCGCGAGGTCACCGGCCGCGGCGACGACCAGACCGGCACGCTCTTCCTGGTGACCGACTCCGGGCTGCGCTACCAGATCGTCAACGACCCCCCGGAGCAAGGCGGTTCGGCACCGGCCGGGGCGGACAGCGAGGCGAAGGTCCGGCTCGGCTACCAGGGCATCGTGCCGACCCCGGTGCCGCGGGCCTGGGCGGCCTTGGTGCCCGCAGGTGTGCGGCTGAGCGTCAAGGACGCCAAGCAGCCGCAGAGTTCGTGATCCGTTCGGGCACGCGCGGGGCGCGCTCCTGAGCCGCCGATGACCCGGACGTTGCGCAAGGCCGGGTCGGCAAGATCGACGTAAAGGTTGGGTAACCGGCCGCGTGGTGCGCCTTGGGACGCGCCGCGCGGACCCGTTAGAGTCGGCGCCAACCGATTAGCCACTCATGGGGGATGGTGGATCATGGCGGGTTTCAAGGCGACACCGGAGCAACTCGACGCTCTCGGCAAGCACATCGACACCGAGCAGGCCCAGATCGCGACGCAGATCACGCGCTTCAACGGCATCGTCGACGACCTGCAGGCGGGCTGGAAGGGCGACGCGTTCGCGGCCTACGACGCCCTCCAGCAGCGCGTCAACCAGCTCCTGACGAACATCAACAAGCAGCTGGACGACATCGGCGAGCTGATGACGAAGGGCTCGATCGCGTACGCGCAGAACGAGGCCGAGGTCAAGCAGCAGATGAGCAGCATCACCGCCGCACTCGGCTGAGCCGCCGGCCGTCCGGCCGACTCGTCACACCAAATCGGGGAGAAATCATGGGTTCGCCCATCGTCGTCACATACGCCACCATCACCGGCGGCGCGTCGCAGATCCGCGGCATCAACAACGACATCAAGTCCCGCCTCGACGACCTCAAGGCCAAGGTGGCCCAGGTCGCGGAGAGCTGGGACGGTGACGCGCACCAGCAGTACCTCGTGCGCCAGGGCCAGTGGAACAGCGCCCAGACCGAACTCTGCGCACTGCTCGACCAGATCGCGGTAGCCCTCGAAAAGACCGCGCAGGTCTACCAGGAGACCGAGTCCGCGAACGCCAAGATGTGGGGCTGAGCTTCCGCCCGGAAGCCCGCCGCGTACCGCCCGAGACGCCCGCCCGGCGCGCTTCGGGCGGTACGCCGTGCCGTCGTGCCCTGTCGTTCCTGCCTTCTTTGCCGTCTCCGGTTCCGCCGATCGCGAAGGACCCCTGCGACCGTGCCATCCCCTTCCCGGCTGCGCGCGGGGGCGTCCGCGGCCGCGCTCGCGCTGCTCGCCGCCCTGGCCGCGGCGCCCGCGGCCGACCTGTCCGGCGGCCGCGCGGCATCGGGCGGCGCCGTGCGCCTGGCCGCCGACAGCGACTGCCGCTACCCGGCCAAGCCTCTGGAAGGCAAACCCTGGTCGCTCCAGCGGGTGATGCTCGACCAGGTGTGGCTCAAGTCCACCGGCAGCGGCGTCCTCGTCGGCGTGATCGACTCGGGCGTCGACCCGGGCAATCCGCAACTGGCCCCCGCCCTGGCCGGGATGCCCGGCATGGACTTCTTCACGCCGGACACCAAGGGCGCGGTCGACGAGAACGGGCACGGCACCATGGCCGCCGGGATCATCGCGGCCCGCCCCGACCCCGGCACCGGCTTCGTCGGCCTCGCCTACGACGCGATGATCATGCCGATCCGGCAGAACGGCGGCACCGACACCGAGAAGGGCAACGTCGAGGGCTTGGCCGTCGCCATCCGGTTCGCCGCCGACAACGGCGCCCAGGTCATCAACATCTCGCAGGAGACCAGCGGCCCCGGCGGCAGCAAACCCGGCCCGCTGCTGGAGAGCGCCATCCGCTACGCCGTCGACGTCAAAGACGTCGTCGTGGTCGCGGCGGCCGGCAACTCCGGGGACAAGGACAACCTCGACACGTACCCCGCCGACTACGAAGGCGTCCTCGCCGTCGGCGCCTCGGACCGCAACAACGACCGCGCGGCGTTCTCCCAGAACAAGCCCTACGTCGGCGTGCTCGCCCCCGGCGTCGACATGTGGTCCACGGTGCCCAAGGGCGGCCACTGCCGCGGCGACGGCACGTCGTTCGCCGCCCCCTACGCGTCCGCCGTCGCCGCGCTGATCCGCTCGCTGCACCCGTCCTGGACCGCGCGCCAGGTCGTCACCGTGATCGAGCAGACCGCGCAACGCGGCCGGCCCGGCCACCTGGACGGCATCGGCTGGGGCGTCGTCGACCCGCTGCGCGCCGTCGCGTTCAGCGGCGAACCGGGCACCCAGCCCGTGGCCGACGCGGCCCGCCCGCCGCAGGCCGCCCCCATCCGCGTGGCCCCGCTCACCGTCGGACCGACCCGCGCCGACCGCGACCGCCAGACCGGAACGGTCGCGGCGGGCATCGCCGTTGCCGCGGTGCTGCTGCTGGCCGGCAGCGCCGTCGTGGTGCGGGATGCCCGGAACCGGCGGCAGACCTGAGACGGTTGGCCTACAGTCGCGGCATCGCGCTGCCGGGGGTGGCAGCGGATGTTCCGGAGACTCCCTGGGGGGACCACCCATGCGCCCGAACCGGGCCGCGGCCAAAGCCGCCGCATGCGCCTTTCTGCCTGCCGTCCTGCTGAGCACCGGCTGCGGCGGATCCGACGACGCCGCGGGCGCGCCCACGGCCGAACGGCTGCGGCGGGCTCTCGTCACGGCCGCCGACATCGCCGCCACCGGGCTCACCGTCGCGGAGTCGAACACCGGCGCGGACGCCGTCCCGGCCGCGGACAACGCCGCGTGCCAGCCGGTCCTGGACCTGCTGTCGGCCCGAGCGGCCGGCACGCCGGCCTCCGGATTGGTGGCGGCCACGGCCACCAATCCGCCGAAGACCGCCGAACTCACCGCGATTGTGCTGGTCTCCTACCCGCACGACGACGCGCAGAAGATCATGGACCGCGGAATCGCCGCGCTGGCGTCCTGCCCGACGTTCACCGGACCGATCGCCGGGGGCGGCAAGGCGGAGTACGCCGCGACGAGAGTGCCGGCATCGTCGTACGGCGACCAGTCGGCGACCGTGAAACTCGTGACGACCTCGCAGGGCGAGAGCATCACCGCGCAGTACATCGTGGCCCGGGTCGGCGGCACCCTGGTCGACGTGGTGCTCGCGGACACGAAGGGCGGCCCCGGCGGCCTGCCCGCCTCGACGCTGGTGGCGAAGCAGATCGACAAGGTGAAGGCGATCGGCTGAGCCGATCGCCGACCGCCTTCACCCGGTGCGGGTCAGTTCTGCAGCCACGCCGTCTGAATCGTCGACACGCCGCGGCGCCGCGAGACGAGCCGGCCGCGGCCCGGCGGGAGTTGGGCCGGGCGCACGCCGCCGATCAGCGGGCCCTCGTCGCGGCTGCCGGACAGCAGCAGGCCGCCGGTGCCCAGGTCGAGGAGCTTCTGCAGCACCGGCTCGTACAGTGCGCGGGCCGCGCCGCCCGAACCGCGGGCGATCACCAGGTGCAGGCCCACATCGCGGGCCAGCGGCAGGTACTCGATCAGCGGTGCCAGCGGGTTGCCCGACGACGAGGTCACCAGGTCGTAGTCGTCGATGAGGAAGAACACGTCCGGCGCCGACCACCAACTGCGGTTCCGCAGCTGTTCCTGCGTCACCTCCGGGCCCGGGATGCGGCGGCTCAGCGAGTCGCACACCTGCTCCACCACCGGGCCGAGTGCCGGGCCCGCCGCCACGTAGTGCAGCAAGTGCGCTTCCGGGACCGCGCCGAGAAGGGAACGGCGGTAGTCGACCGCGATGATGCGGGCCTGCGCCGGCGTGTAGCGGTCGCAGATGCCGCGGGCGACCGTGCGCAGGAACGCGCTCTTGCCGGACTCGTTCTCGCCGAACAGCACGAAGCTCGGCTCGACCCGGAAGTCCAGGAACACCGGTTCGAGCGCCGCTTCGTCGATGCCGATCGGGACCGCCTGCCCGGGCACCGCTTCCGGCGTCGGCAGCCGGTCGTAGGCGAGCAGTCGCGGCAGCATCCGCACCCGCGGCGCCGGAGCGCCCGGCCATGCCGCCTTCACGCGCGCCACCAGGTCGGCAGCGCCGTCCGCCAGGTCGAGCGGATCGCCGGAGCCGTCGACGCGGGGGAGTGCGGCCAGGAAGTGCAGGCCGTCCGGGGTGAGTCCGCGGCCCGGCGCGCCGGTCGGCACGTTCACCGCGATGCGCCGGTCGACTTCCGACTCCATCGGCTCGCCGAGCCGCAGTTCCAGCCGCGTCTGCAGCTGGTCCTTCAGCGCGGGACGCACCTCCGGCCAGCGGCCCGCGGTCACCACCACGTGCACGCCGTAGCCGAGGCCGCGCGTGGCGATGTCGGTGATCGCGGCTTCCAACGCCTCGTAGTCGTTCCGGACGGTGAGCCAGCCGTCCACGACGAGGAAGACGTCGCCCCACTCCTCGCCGGGCAGCAGCCCGGCCGCCCGGCGCTGCCGGAACGTGGCGATGGAGTCGATGCCCTGCGCGCGGAACGTCGTCTCGCGCCGTTCCAGGATGCCGGCGACCTCGCTGACGATCCGGCGCACCATCTCGCCGTCCATGCGCCCGGCCACACCGCCCACGTGCGGCAGTTCGCCGAGCGACGCGAGACCGCCGCCGCCGAAGTCCAGGCAGTAGAACTGCGCTTCGGCCGGGGTGTGGGTGAGTGCCAGCGACGCCACCAGGGTGCGGGCCAGCGTGCTCTTGCCGCTGCGCGGCCCGCCGACGATCAGCACGTGCCCGGCGGCGCCCGCGAGGTCGACGAACAGCATGTCGCGGCGCTGCTCGAACGGCTTGTCGACGATGCCCAGCGGCGCGGCCAGGCGCCCGTTGCCCGCCCAGCCCGCGGCCGCCAGACCCCGGTCCGGCGTCGCGGCCAGCGGCGCCACCGACGCGAACACCGCGTCCAGCGAGGGGGACTCCTCCAGCGGGGGCAGCCACACCTGGTGCGCGGGCGGGCCCTGCCCGGCCATCCGCCGCACGATCACGTCGAGCACCGTTTCGGCGAGCGCCGGGTTGCCCGGGCCCCCGGGCGTCCCCGGCTCGGGATCCGGCTCCGGGACCGCGGCCGACACGGCCGCGGACTGCTGCGCGGGGACGAATGCCGCCTCCGGGGTCCACGCGTTGCCGAAGAGCACCGGCCGCGGGGCTCCGCCCGGGCGGTTCGCCGCCAGACTCGCGCTGCGGTAGGCCCCCGACACGTAGGCCGCCTTGAACCGTGACATCGACTCGGTGTCGAACTTCAGCAGGCCCGAACCCGGCACCGGCGGCAACTGGTAGGCGTCCGGAACCCCCAGCACCGCACGGGACTCCGCCGCGGAGAACGTCCGCAGACCGATCCGGTACGACAAATAGGTGTCCAGCCCTCGCAGCCGCCCTTCCTCCAAGCGCTGCGACGCCAGTAGAAGGTGCACGCCGAGCGACCGGCCGATCCGCCCGATCTGGATGAACATATCGATGAAGTCAGGTTTGGCCGTGAGGAGTTCGCTGAACTCATCGATGATGATGACCAGCGACGACAACGGCTCCAGGGGAGCGCCCGCAGCCCGCGCCCGCTCGTACTCGTGGATGTTGGGGTAGTTGCCCGCCGCCCGCAGCAGCTCCTGGCGGCGGGTCAGCTCGCCGGTGATCGCGTCCCGCATGCGGTCCACCAGCGTCAGGTCGTCCGCCAGGTTCGTGATCACCGCGGCGACGTGCGGCATCTCCGACATCCCGGAGAACGTCGCACCGCCCTTGAAGTCGGCGAGCACGAAGTTGAGGATCTCCGAACTGTGCGTCATCGCCAACCCCAGCACGAGCGTGCGCAGCAGCTCCGACTTGCCCGAACCCGTCGCCCCGACGCACAGCCCGTGCGGGCCCATGCCCTCGAGCGCGGACTCCTTCAAGTCCAGGAACACCGGCTCGCCGCCCTCGCCCAAGCCGATCGGCACCCGCAGCCGGTCGTGCGGGGGGCGCGGCCGCCACGTCTGCGCGACGTCCACCGATGCCGCGTCGCCGACGCCCATCAGCTCGGTGAAGTCCAGGTTCGCCAACAGCGGTTCGTCGCCGTCCGCGTTCGACAGCCGCAGCGGCGCCAACGCGCGCGCCAGCGCCTCCGCATCGTGCACGCTCAGGACGTCGGGCCGGCCCTCGTACGCGGTCCCCGACGCCGAATCCAGCACCAGCCGATCCGGCTCCGCCAGCACCGCGAGCCCGCCCCGCAACTCGTCCAGCGGACCGGCCACCACCTCGATGACCGTCACGCCCTGCAGGCCCTCGGACGCCGCGAGCACCGAACCCGACGGCACCGTCCCGCCGTCCAGCACCACGACCAGATGCGGCTGGTCCAACACCGGCGCACCACCCGGCGCGAACCGCGGCCGATTGCCGATCCGTTCACCCAGCAGCCGCTCGACCTCGCCCAGATCCTCCACGATCAGACGCAGCGAACCCGCGCCGTCGGTCTCCGTCGGATGCTGCGCATGCGGCAGCCACTTCGCCCAGTCCCACTGCGGCGCCTTCGACGGATGCACGGCCGCGGCGATCACCACGTCGTCGGGGGAGTGCAGCACCGCGAGCTGCGCGAGCATCGCCCGCGCGACCCCATACACCGTGTCCGGATCACCCGAGACCGTCAGGTGGTAGAACGACCGCAGCGACACCGCCATCGGCAAGTCGTCCAGCATCGACTGGGTCAGCAGGAACCGCCGCATCGCCTCCGCGCACAACGGCTCCAGGTCGTCCAGCGGCGCCGTCTGCGGCGCCACCAGCGGCGTCGCCAACTGCTGCTGCCCCGTGCCCACCCGGATCTGCGCGAAGTCCGCGTCGCCCGCCCGGCGTTCCCATATCCGCCGGCCACCCGCCACCACCGACCACAGCTGGTCCGGCGCGGGATGCGTCCACAACTGCGCGCCCCGTTGCCGGCGCGCCGTCCGGCGCACCTTGCCGCGCTGCTGGTCCAGGTACTTCAGATAGTCGCGGCGCGCGTCCAGCATCGCCGGAGAATTGCCGCGGCGCGCCCGAGCGATGTTGGCGATCACCATGCCCAGCGACGACATCATCATCATGCCGCCCATCACGAACATCATCTTGTTCGCGCCCGGCATGAACAGGAACCCCGCCGAACCCAGCGTGGTCATCATCGGCAGCAGGCTGTTCATCCAGCCCTGCTCCTGTCGGCGCTCCAGCTCCGGCGGTGCCTGCAACACGACTTCGTCCGCAGGCACCGCGGGCGGATACACCCTCGGCGGTCGCTTGACGATCACCACGGTCATGTGAATTCGGCCCCCATCCGCGTCACTTCCGACCGCCGGCCGCACCGGCGCCGCGCAAACCGCACCCGGACAAGGAGGGATGGACCAGGGACCCACCCACCCCGTCAGGGCGGTCTCCAGCGAAGGCCCGCGATGACAGCCGGAACTCCCGGGCACCGCAAGGCGATGGCCGATACTACTGGTTGGCGCCGGGGACGCCCCCGCAACCACACGCCGTGCCTTCCACCCGCGCAGTGCCGTACCCCACGGACCCGTTGGCGTCCGTTACAGTGCCGCCAGCCAAACAGCCACACCGGAAGCCAACGGGGGAGCCGCCGGGTGAGTACAGCAGTCGGCACGGTCGGAACCGCGGGCAGCGCCCCGTCCGCCGTCACCATCGCCACCGGACTCGTCCGGGTCACCATCGTCGCGCCGGACTGCCGCGTCGACGTCGCCCTGCCCGAAGACGTGCCGATCGCCGACCTCTACCCGGAGATCCTGCGCCTCTCCGGACAGACCCAGACCGACGGCGCACCCACGGGATTCCACCTGCGCCGCATGGACGGCGGCGTCCTCGACAGCGCCCGCGGCCTCGCCGCCCAAGCCGTCCACGACGGCGCCCTCCTGCGCTTCACGCCGCTCGCCGACACCCTCCCGCCGCCCGTCTACGACGACGTCGTCGACTCCGTCGCCGCCTCGGTCACCGCCGACCACCGCCTCTGGTCACCCGAACTCCTGCGCCGCGCCGCCCTGTCCGGCGCCGCCCTCTTCCTGAGCCTGGCCCCGGTCGCGCTCTGGCGCACCGCGGCACCGCACTCCGCCGCGGGCATCGCCGCCGCCGTCCTCGCCCTGCTGCTCGCCGCCGTCGCCGGCGTCCGCGCCCGCGTCTACGACGACCCCGCCGGCGGCGCCGTCCTCGGCCTCGGCGCCCTGCCCAACGCCTTCTACGCCGGCCTCGGCGCTATCGCCCCGCACACCGGCGAAGGCCCCGGCCGCGTCCAGTTCCTCGCCGCCTGCGGCGCCGCCATGATCGCCGCCACCCTCGTCGCGGTCCTCGTGCCCGCCCGCAACGCCGCCTACGTCGCCGGCGCCGGAGCCGGCGCGGGCGGCCTGCTCACCGCCCTCGGCCTGCTCGCCGCCGACACCACCCCCGGCCGCTCCGCCGCCGTCGCCGGAGTGACCGGGCTCGCCCTCGTCGCCTTCCTCCCCGCCTGGTCGGTACGCCTCGCCCGGCTCCCCATCGGCTTCCTGCCGCCCGACGCCCCCGCCGCCGCCCGCGCGACCGCCGACGACCCCGTCGACCACGAAGCCCTCGCCGCCCGTGCCCGCGCCGGACACCAAATGCTCACCGGCCTCGTCGGCGCCTGCGCCCTCGTCGTCGCCTCCGCCGCCCTGGTCACCGGCTACTCCACCGACACCTGGTCGCGCATCCTCACCGGCGCCCTCGGCATCGCCGTGCTCGCCCGCGCCCGCCTGTTCCGGCACACCCCGCAGGTCACCCTGCTGCTCGCGGCCGGCGCCGCCGCGCTCGTCTTCCTCTTCACCGGCATCGCCCTGCACACGGACTTCGACCAGGCCGAAGCACAGGCCTGGCTGTATGGGCTGCCCACCGCCCTCGGCCTGGTCTTCGCGCTGATCGCGGCCACCGTCCCGGCCCGCGGCCTGTCCCCCTTCTGGGGCCGCGGCCTCGACATCCTGGAAGGCATGCTGCTGACCGCCGTCGTCCCGCTCTGTCTTGCGGTTCTCGGTGTCTATGGGACCCTGCGCAACATCACCGCCTGACCCCGGCCCGACCGCGGTCCGAGCGCAGCCCGGCCGTCCGCCCGCCCGCGACTGCTACTGTGGGGACAACCTCCGGACCATCAGGCCCGGATTGCGTGCTGCCCGGGAAGCTCCGGCGGATCCGGGCGGCGCACAGTGAGTACCGAAGTCCCCCCGTGAAGCAGACCGGGGGCACTCACACTTCACTCGAATGGAGCACGCAGTGTCGCTCGACGCCGCAACGAAGAAGCAGATCATGACGGAGTACGCCACGAAGGACGGCGACACCGGCTCCCCCGAGGTCCAGATCGCGATGCTCTCGCGCCGCATCAACGACCTCACCGAGCACCTCAAGCAGCACAAGCACGACCACCACAGCCGCCGCGGCCTCCTGCTGCTGGTCGGCCAGCGCCGCCGCCTGCTGAAGTACCTGGCCAAGGTCGACATCGAGCGCTACCGCTCGCTGATCGCACGCCTGGGCATCCGCGCCGGTTCGACGGGCGTCCGCTAAGCACCACCGGGAAGGAGCGGCTTATTCCGAGCCGCTCCTTCGCCGTATCCCGGGTCGGTTTTTGTAGGCTGTGACACAGCGGCGCTGTGGGTCACACCGCGCCATCGACCGACCGGTAGCGACGGCGCCCGACAACGGCGCCCCGCCTGCCGCAGCACCACCCAGCACGACCCGCTCCTCCCGGCACACGGCCGGGGCGAGCACCACCATCGGGAGTGCCGCCCGTACGGCACAGGCGCCGGCCCACGGCGCCGGTCCTCGGTAGTGGCCCCCGGGAATCCGGTCCGCCGGAAACGCCCCCGGAGGCTTCGATCGAAGACCGGCCCGGCCGTCCCTGAACCGTCGCGCACGCCGCGGACTCCCACGACGCGACGAGGAGGGTGCCCCGTGGAGGGTACCGACGTGACCTTCGCCGAAGCCGTCATCGACAACGGCAGCTTCGGCACCCGCACCATCCGCTTCGAGACCGGCCGCCTGGCCCGCCAGGCCGCCGGTTCCGCAGTGGCTTACCTGGACGACGACACCATGGTGCTGTCGGCCACCACCGCTTCCAAGCGGCCCAAGGACCAGCTCGACTTCTTCCCCCTCACGGTGGACGTCGAAGAGCGCATGTACGCGGCCGGCAAGATCCCCGGCTCGTTCTTCCGTCGCGAAGGCCGGCCGTCCGAGGACGCGATCCTCACCTGCCGCCTGATCGACCGCCCGCTGCGCCCGTCCTTCAAGAAGGGCCTGCGCAACGAGATCCAGATCGTCGAGACGATCATGGCGCTCAACCCCGACCACCTGTACGACGTCGTCGCGATCAACGCCGCGTCGATGTCCACGCAGCTCGCGGGCCTGCCGTTCTCCGGCCCGATCGGCGGCGTCCGCGTCGCGCTGATCGACGGCCAGTGGGTCGGCTTCCCGACGCACAGCGAGCTGGAGCGCGCCGTCTTCGACATGGTCGTCGCGGGCCGCGTCCTCCCGGACGGCGACGTCGCGATCATGATGGTCGAGGCCGAGGCCACCACCAGCACGATCGAGCTGGTCAAGGGCGGCGCCGTCGCGCCGACCGAGGAGGTCGTCGCCGAAGGCCTCGAGGCCGCCAAGCCGCACATCAAGGTGCTGTGCGCCGCGCAGTCGCAGGTCGCCGAGAAGGCCGCCAAGGAGACCGCCGACTACCCGGTGTTCCTGGACTACCAGGACGACGTGTTCGAGGCCCTCGCCGCCGCCGTCTCCGACGAACTGGCCGCCGCGCTCACCATCGCGGGCAAGCAGGACCGCGAGAACGAGATCGACCGCGTCAAGGACATCGCCGCCGAGAAGCTGCTCCCGCAGTTCGAAGGCCGCGAGAAGGAGATCGGCGGCGCGTTCCGCGCGCTGACCAAGAAGCTGGTCCGCCAGCGCGTGCTCCGCGACAAGGTCCGCATCGACGGCCGCGGCCTCAGCGACATCCGCACCCTCTCCGCCGAGGTCGAGGTCGTGCCCCGCGTGCACGGCTCGGCGCTGTTCGAGCGCGGCGAGACGCAGATCCTCGGTGTCACGACGCTCAACATGCTCCGCATGGAGCAGATGATCGACACGCTGAACCCCGAGACGCGCAAGCGCTACATGCACAACTACAACTTCCCGCCGTACTCCACCGGCGAGACCGGCCGCGTCGGTTCGCCGAAGCGCCGCGAGATCGGCCACGGCGCGCTCGCCGAGCGCGCGCTGCTGCCGGTGCTGCCGACGCGCGAGGAGTTCCCCTACGCGATCCGCCAGGTGTCCGAGGCCCTCGGCTCCAACGGCTCGACCTCGATGGGCTCGGTCTGCGCGTCCACGATGTCGCTGCTCAACGCCGGTGTGCCGCTGAAGTCGCCGGTCGCGGGCATCGCGATGGGCCTCATCTCGGACCAGGTCGACGGCGCCACCGAGTACGTGACGCTGACCGACATCCTCGGTGCCGAGGACGCCTACGGCGACATGGACTTCAAGGTCGCCGGCACGAAGGAATTCGTCACCGCGCTGCAGCTGGACACCAAGCTCGACGGCATCCCCGCCTCGGTGCTCGCCGCCGCGCTCAAGCAGGCCAAGGACGCCCGCCTGCACATCCTCGACGTGATGATGGAAGCGATCGACCGCCCGGACGAGATGTCCGAGTTCGCGCCGCGCATCATCACCGTCAAGATCCCGGTGGAGAAGATCGGCGAGGTCATCGGCCCGAAGGGCAAGATGATCAACCAGATCCAGGACGACACCGGCGCCGACATCACGATCGAGGACGACGGCACGATCTACATCGGCGCCACCGACGGCCCGTCCGCCGAGGCCGCGCGGAACGTGATCAACCAGATCGCGAACCCGCAGATGCCGGAGGTCGGCGAGCGCTACCTCGGCACCGTCGTCAAGACCACGACGTTCGGCGCGTTCGTCTCGCTCATGCCCGGCAAGGACGGCCTGCTGCACGTCTCGCAGCTGCGCAAGATGGCCGGCGGCAAGCGCGTCGAGAACGTCGAGGACGTCGTCAAGGTCGGCGACAAGGTCCAGGTCGAGATCGCCGAGATCGACCAGCGCGGCAAGCTGTCCCTCGTCCCGGTGGTCGAGGGCGAAGAGCAGGCCGGGGACGACTCCGCCAAGTGACGAAGAAGTCCGTCGGGAGCCCGGCCGCTGCCTACGCGCAGCGGTCGGGCTCGACCAAGACCATCCTCAAGGGCGACGACGGCGGCATAGTCCGACGGACCGTCCTCCCCGGCGGCCTGCGGGTCCTCACCGAGGCCATGCCCGGCGTCCGTTCGGCGACCTTCGGCATCTGGGTCGGCATCGGCTCCCGCGACGAGGCCCCGGCCCTCGCGGGCGCCACCCACTACCTGGAGCACCTGCTCTTCAAGGGCACCGCCAAGCGCGACGCCCTGGAGATCTCCGCCGCGCTCGACGCGGTCGGCGGCGAGATGAACGCGTTCACCGCCAAGGAGTACACGTGCTACTACGCGCGTGTCCTCGACACCGACCTGCCGCTGGCGATCGACGTCGTCTCCGACATGGTGACCGCGTCGCTCATCCGCGCCGAAGACGTGGACAGCGAGCGCGGCGTCATCCTCGAAGAGATCGCCATGAACGAGGACGACCCGGGCGACCTGGTCCACGAGCTGTTCACCGAGGCCCTCCTCGGCGACCAGCCGCTCGGCCGCCCCGTCCTGGGCACCGTCGACTCGATCAACGCGCTCACCCGCAACCAGATCGCCGGCTACTACCGGCGCCGCTACCGGCCCCCGCACATGGTCGTCGCGGCGGCCGGCAACGTCGACCACGCCAAGGTCGTCCGGCTGGTCAAGAAGGCCTTCGCGGACGTCCCCGTCGACGCGGACGCCGAGCCCGCCGCACCCCGCGGCGGCCACCGCGCCATCCGCGGCGGCGGCACCGTGCGCGTCCTGGAACGCCCCACCGAGCAGGCCCACCTGGTCCTCGGCATGCCCGGCGTCTCCCGCAGCGACGACCGCCGCTTCGCCCTCGCCGTGCTCAACGCGGCGCTCGGCGGCGGCATGAGTTCGCGGCTCTTCCAGGAGATCCGGGAAAAGCGCGGTCTGGCGTACTCGGTGTACTCGTACACCTCCGGCTTCGCCGACCTGGGCATGTTCGGCATCTACGCCGGCTGCCTGCCCGGCAAGGTCCACGAAGTGCTGCGGATCTGCCGCGCGGAGCTCGCCAAGGTCGCCGCCGACGGCATAGACGACGAGGAACTCCAGCGCGCCATCGGCCAGCTGCACGGCTCGCTCGTGCTCGGCCTGGAGGACTCCGGATCCCGGATGAGCCGCATCGGCAAGAGCGAGCTGGTGTACGGCGAACACCTGTCCGTCGACGACCAGCTCGCCATCATCGGAGCGGTCACCGCGGAGCAGGTCCGGGAGGTGGCGCGGGACATCCTCGGACAACGTCCTACGCTGGCCTTGGTCGGACCGTTCCCGGACCCCGGCGCGTTCGCGGGAGCGGTGGCGTGACCGCCCCCTGACCGCCGGGCACGCCGCTTCCGGGCCACCGCACGCGAACGTCCACCGCGACGTTCGGGAACATCGAGCACATCGAGCACATCGAGCACTTCGCACACGAGGAGCACGCACATGACCGCGCTGCGGGTCGCCGTCACCGGGGCCAAGGGCCGCATGGGGGCCGAAGTCTGCCGCGCCGTCGAGGCCGCCGACGGCCTCGAACTGGTGGCGCAGGTCGACCAGGGCGACTCGCTCGACGCGCTCGCCGACGCCGGGGCCCAGGTCGTCGTCGACTTCACGCACCCCGGCGTGGTCATGGACAACCTCGAGTACGCCGTCACGCACGGCATCCACGCCGTCGTCGGCACCAGCGGCTTCAGCCCGGACCGCGTCGACACGGTCCGCGGCTGGACCGACGCCAACCCCGGCGTCGGCGTGCTCATCGCCCCGAACTTCGGCATCGGCGCGGTCCTCATGATGCAGTTCGCCGCCAAGGCCGCCCGGTACTACGAATCGGCCGAGATCGTCGAACTGCACCACCCCAACAAGGTCGACGCGCCCAGCGGCACCGCCCGCCGGACCGCCGAACTCGTCGCCGAAGCCCGCGCCGCGGCCGGACTCGGCGCCATGCCCGACGCCACCACGGACGACCCGGACGGCGCCCGCGGCGCCACGATCGACGGCATCCCCGTGCACGCCGTCCGGCTCCGCGGCCTGGTCGCCCACCAGGAAGTCCTGCTCGGCGACGCGGGCGAAATGCTCACCATCCGGCACGACTCGTTCCAGCGCACGTCCTTCATGCCGGGTGTGATCCTCGGCGTCCGCCGCGTCGGCTCGGTGCCCGGCGTGACCCTCGGGCTCGAGCACTACCTGGATCTGGACTAGGGACGTGAGGACCGACACTTCCGTGAAACAACGCGTCACCGCCCTCGTCCTGGTCGCGCTGCTCGTCTTCTACGTGCTGCTCGTCGGCAGCCGCGGCCTCATCGCCATCGACGACGGGCGGCCGACGGTCGTCACTCTCGGTATTGCGGTCCTCGCCATCCCCGTCGTCGGCGTCTGGTACATCTGGCGCGAACTGCGCTTCGGCTTCACGATGCAGCAGCTCGCCCGCGAACTCGAAGCCGAGGGCGAACTCCCCGCCGACGAACTCCAGCGCACCGCCGACGGCCGCATCGACCGCGCCAGCGCCGACGAGGTCTTCACCCGCCGCAAGGCCGAAACCGAAGCCGACCCGGACAACTGGCGGACGTGGTACCGGCTCGCCGTCGCCTACTCCGACGCCCGCGACAACGCACGAGGACGCCGGGCGATGCTGACGGCGATCCGGCTGCACCGGGGGGAGCGGAAGGGCGCGGGGGCGGGGGAGTCCCAGGGGTCCGGGGAGTCTCAGGACTGAGGGGCCGGGGCTCGGGTTCGGGGGGCTTCGGGGCCTTCGAGGGCTTTCGGGTTCCGCGTTCGGGTCCCGCGTTTCGGGGGCTGGGCCTCGGGGTTTAGGCGAGGGCTATGCCGGCGGTGGGCTCGGTGGGGGGCTGTGACGGTCCTGCCGGGTCGGCCGTGCCGCTCCGGTCTTCCGCGTTGTTCCTCGTGTCCGTTGTGACCGTCGCGTCCGTCGCGTCCGTCGTGTTCGTCGTGTCCGTCGGGGGGCGCACGTGGAGAGCTGTGAGGGTTTCCGGTGAGGCCGGGGCCGCGAAGATCCCCACGACCGCGTCCACCAAATCGGCGACGAACGCCATCGGCGGCAAGACGTCCGCGGTACTGCCCTCGTAGACCCGTTGCTCGCGGTCCGCGGTCGCGTGCACCAGCAGACTCCCGCCGAGCTGCAGCCGACTGCGGCGGATCGGCGTCGGCACGTGTCCCATCGCGGCGCCGATCATCCCGCCGATCCGCGTCACACTGCCCTCCACGCCCATCGCGGGCAGGGCATACACCGACGCCCCGGCGTGCTGGTGCACGCGGGCGAGGAACCGCACGTAGAAACTCCCCCCGGCATCGATCTGCTCGGCGAGCGGACGCACCATCGCATCGGTCAACGCCCGCAAATCGGTCGCACGGCCGGCCGCCACCAGCGCGTCCACGAGATCCTCGCGGCGCCGGTTGATCGTCTCCAGACGGAACGCGAAGATCGCCCGGATCAACTCTTCCTTCGTCCCGAAGTGGTACTGCGCCGCCGAGTTGTTGCGCTGCCCCGCGGCGACGCTGATCTGCCGCAACGACACCGCGTCGATGCCGTGCACGGCGAACAGGCGCTCGGCGGTCAAGAGCAAACGTTCCCGCGTCGAAGCCGCATGCGAAGCGGAGGTCGGCGTCACGCGCCAACGTTAAGACGAGTGTCTTAGCACTTCAATGCGTGATCACCGGGACTTTGCCCTTCGCGTTACGCTCGGCCGCTCACGCGTCCGGTGCGCCCGCTCCCGTGTCGGTGTGCAGCCGAAACTGGCGCACCCGCTGCTCGCCGCGCTCGTCCAACTCCAACTCCCGGCGCGCACCGTCCGCCGCCCACCCCGCCGACTCCAGAAACTCCCGCAACGGCCGGTCCGGCTCCAACACCCACATCACCACCGTCCCCGCGCCGGCCCCCCGCGCGTGCTCCACCGCCGCGGCCAACAGCCGCGACCCATGCCCGCGCCGCTGCTCCGCGGGACTCACCACCAGGATGCTCAACTCGACATCCGACTCCACCAGATCCGGATCCTGCGCGGGCACCACCGCGGCAAACCCCACCGGCTCCGGCCCGGCACACGCCACCAACACCGCATGCCGCTCCGTCGGCGGATGCTCGATCGCATGCCCCCACCCGGCGGCCAACACCTCGGGATCGAACGGCTCCAACGCAGCCTCCGGCAGCACCCCCTCATACGCCGCCCGCCACGCCGCCGCCTGCACTACCCCCAACGCCCCGCCATCCCCGGCCCGCCCACCCCGCACACTCACATCCGCCATCCCGACTCCCTCAACGCCCGACCCCGCGGGGGAATTGTCCCGCGAACGAGCAGACCCCGCCCCCAAATCCACAAAGGCCACCCGCGCGGGGCGGGGCGCGGGTGGTGAGCCGGGACTCGGGACACCCAGCGGGGGCGCGTTGTGTGCTCGTACGGCGGACACGCTGCGGTGAGCGCTCCCCCTGGGACGTCGCCTGCAGCCCCACCGCTGAGGCGGTGACCACATCACCCGAACCGGGCGCAAGGCACAGGCAGGCGAGCTTCATGCCCTCTGATCGTTGGATGGTGTCTGGGGTTGAGTGATGTGCAGTGGGCGCGGATCGAGCCGTTGTTGCCGGACCGGACGCCGCGGCGGGGACGGGCGGTGGCGGGATCACCGGGAGGTGATCGACGCGATTGCTTTCACGTTCCGCACCGGGACACCGTGCATGGACCTGCCTGCGGAGTTCGGGTCGTGGAAGGGCGTCCACAACCGGCTGCGGACGTGGGTGACCGACGGCACCTCGGACCGCGTCTTCACCACGCTGCTCGCCCAAGCCGACGCGGACGAGGACCCTGACTGGGTCGTCGCGGTCGACTCCACGATCGTCCGCGCCCACCAGCACGCCGCCGCAGCCCGCAAAAGGGGGCACCGCCAGACGAGCCCGACGACCACGCCCCCGGCAGGTCCCGCGGCGGGCTGACCCACCGAAGTCCACCTCGCCGCCGACGGGAACTGCCGGCCACTCGCGTTCGTCGTCACGCCCGGACAGACAGGCGACAGCGCGCGGTTCGACGCGGTCATGGCCGCGATCCGCGTCCCGCGACCAGTCGGTAGGCCCCGCACCCGACCCGACACGGTCCTCGAGGACAAGGCGTATTCGTCCCGGCCTAGTTGTGCGGACGCGGCGGGGTGTCTGTCAGACAGTTGTCGGTCTGTCTCGAGGCGACACGGGGGATCGACACGCGGACTGCGGCGCGGGGTTGGCCTCGACCGTGCCACGCTGTCCCCGACGCCTCGGCCACCCCCTCCGAGAGGACGCAGCCCATGCCCGCCCGCCCCTGGCACCTGGCCACCACGCTCGCGGCGGTAGCCCTCACCACCACGTCCTGCGTCGCGGGGCCAACCATCACCGACGAAAAGAAGCCCGCCGCGGCGACAGCTCCCGCAACTTCGCTCCCGACAGCACCTGGGGCTCCGAACGCACCGAACCTGCCAACGGCTCAGACGAGTCCGAACGGGTCTGCGATTGCGTCTGCAAGCCCGACGGCACCGCCGAAGATCTATTCCGTAGGCGGGGACGCCTTCGAGTTCGCGTCCTCGATGAAGGTGAGCGTGACCGCCATCACGGACGAAGGCGCGATCTCGTCCGGTGCCCCCGGGCGGCGCCGCGTCGCCGTGCACCTGCAGGTGGTGAATGGTTCTTCCGGCGATCTTCATCCGTACGGCATGCTCGTGGCATTGGAAGCTTGCCCCTCACCCACGGGCAGTTGCGGAACGCCCGGCGATGGACCGGATCGCAAGGAACCATCGGCGATCGCTGCCGGAACAACCGCGGATGTGGTGCGGTACTTCGGTGTGCCGGGGTCGGACGCGCTGAAGCTTGCTCGCGTCGAGATCAAGTACAACACCGCACACGCAACGTTCGCCTATTCCTGAGTGGAGGACCCCCTCGATGGCGTGGCGATTCCCTGTCGGATTGCTGACTAGGCTTGCGGATGTTCAGTTGAGCCCGTCCGAGGAGTGCCCCGCGTGAGTGATGTGTCCGCCGAGTCCGAGATTCGATTTCGGAGTGATGTCACCGTCGAGTTGGTGAAGCAGAGCGCCGGGGACCAGGACGTGTTGTGGGCCGCGCGGGTGTCCACGGCGGGGGAGAAGTCGCTGGACGAGTTGGCGAAGGACCCGGGGCGGTCGAAGGGGCTCATCAACTTCCTGATGCGGGACAAGCACGGGAGTCCGTTCGAGCACAACTCGATGACGTTCTTCGTGAGCGCGCCGATCTTCGTGTTCCGGGAGTTCCACCGGCACCGGGTCGGGTGGTCGTACAACGAGGAGTCCGGGCGCTACCGCGAGCTGGAGCCGGTGTTCTACGTGCCCGCGCAGGAGCGGAAGCTGGTGCAGCAGGGGAAGCCGGGGGCGTACGACTTCGTCGACGGGACGCCGGAGCAGTTCAAGATCGTCGGGGAGTCGGCCCGCGAGGCGTACCGGAAGTCGTACGCGGCGTACCAGGAGATGCTGGCGGCCGGTGTCGCCCGCGAGGTGGCCCGGGCGGTGCTGCCGGTCGGGCTGTACTCGTCGATGTACGCGACCTGCAATGCGCGTTCGCTGATGCACTTCCTGGGGCTGCGCACCCGTCACGACGACGCCGCGTACCCGTCGTTCCCGCAGCGCGAGATCGAGATGGTGGCGGAGCGGATGGAAGCCGCGTGGGCGGAGCTCATGCCGTTGACGTACGCGGCGTTCAACGCGAACGGGCGCGTCGCGCCGTAGGGGTGCGGAGGGCTGTCGGGGGCGGAGGGTAACGGCTGCGAAGCTGCCCCGCGTGGTCAAATCGGCACAAAGGGTGACATGGAACTTTTTTCGCGTCATTGCCCGGCATTTTTCGGCCACGTGCCTGATACTGAAGGAGACCCCGGCGCTGCTTGAACCCCCGAGCAGGCAGCGCCGGGGTCCTCGCACGTCCGGTGCGGGAGGGGGCCCGCGGAGCGGCGTGCGGAGACCGGAATGTGGGCCGCTACAGCTACCCTGCCACCTGGCCCGGTACCGTTTGTGGCATGGCTCCGACCTCCGCCCCCCAGACCCCTTTCGGCAGGGTCCTCACCGCGATGGTGACCCCGTTCACTGCCGAAGGCGCGCTTGATCTCGACGCGGCCCAACGGCTTGCCGCGCACCTTGTGGACGCCGGCAACGAGGGCCTGGTGGTCAACGGCACCACCGGCGAATCGCCGACCACGAGCGACACCGAGAAAGCGCAGCTGGTCCGGGCCGTGGTGGAGGCCGTCGGCGACCGGGCGTTCGTGATCGCGGGCGCGGGGACGAACGACACAGCACACAGCATCGAACTGGCGCGCGAAGCGGCCGCGGCCGGCGCGCACGGGCTGCTGCTCGTCACGCCGTACTACAGCAAGCCGCCGCAGGAGGGCCTGTACCGGCACACCGTGGCCGTCGCGGACGCCACCGAACTGCCGGTGATGCTGTACGACATCCCGGGGCGCACGGCCGTCGCGCTGGAGACCGAGACGATCGTCCGGCTCGCCGAGCATCCGCGGATCATCGCGAACAAGGACGCCAAGGCCGACCTCGGCGCGGCGTCCTGGGTCATGGCCCGCACCGACCTCGCGTACTACTGCGGCGACGACATCCTCAACCTGCCGATGCTGTCCATCGGCGCGGCGGGATTCGTGAGCGTCGTCGGACACGTGGTGGCGCCCGAGCTGCGGGCACTCGTGGACGCGTACCTGTCCGGCGACATCGCCAAGGCGCGCGAAATCCACCTGCGCCTGCTGCCCGTGTACACCGGAATCTTCCGCACCCAGGGTGTGATTTTGAGCAAGGCCGCCCTTGCCGCACAGGGCCTGATCACCGGCACACTGCGTCTGCCGCTCGTCGAGGCGACGGACGAGCAGATGGCCGTGCTGAGGCAGGATCTCGCGGCGGGCGGGGTAGAGCTGTAGAAAGTGCCCGGACCGGGGTCGACCCTGTCCGGGTTTGAACCATCACATGCGCGGGCCGTCCGGACGACGGGCGTGCCCGCGTGGCGAGGAGAGAACTTGAGTCATCCGCATCCGGAACTCGGACCGCCCCCGGAACTGCCCGAGGGCGGACTTCGCGTCATCCCGCTCGGCGGTCTCGGCGAGATCGGCCGGAACATGACGGTCTTCGAGTACGCCGGGCGGCTGCTGATCGTCGACTGCGGGGTCCTCTTCCCCGAAGAGGAGCAGCCCGGCATCGATCTCATCCTGCCGGACTTCACCGCGATCCGGGACCGGCTGGACGATATCGAGGCGATCGTGCTCACGCACGCGCACGAGGACCACATCGGCGCCGTGCCGTACTTGCTGCGCGAGAAGGCCGACATCCCGCTCATCGGGTCGAAGCTGACGCTCGCGCTCATCGAGGCCAAACTCAACGAGCACCGCATCCGCCCGTACACGCTCGAGGTCGGCGAAGGCGACCGCGAACGGCTGGGCCCCTTCGACTGCGAGTTCATCGCGGTCAACCACTCCATCCCGGACGCGCTCGCCGTCGCGATCCGCACCCCCGCGGGCATGGTCGTCCACACCGGCGACTTCAAGATGGACCAGCTGCCGCTCGACGGCCGGCTGACCGACCTTCCCGCGTTCGCCCGCCTGGGCACCGAGGGCATCGACCTGCTGCTCGCGGACTCGACGAACGCCGAAGTCCCCGGGTTCGTGCCGCCGGAGCGCGACATCGCCGGCGTCCTCGACCGGGTGTTCGCGGACGCCGACCAGCGGATCATCGTGGCCAGCTTCGCCAGCCACGTGCACCGCATCCAGCAGGTGCTGGACACCGCGTACGCCTATGAGCGCAAGGTCGCCTTCGTCGGGCGGTCGATGGTGCGCAACATGGGCGTGGCGCGGGAGCTGGGGTACCTGAAGGTGCCGGCGGGGCTGATCGTGGACGTCAAGACGCTCGACGATCTGCGGCCCGACGAGGTCGTGCTGGTCTGCACGGGATCGCAGGGCGAGCCGATGGCGGCGCTGTCGCGCATGGCGAACCGCGACCACCAGCAGATCCGCATCGTCGAGGGCGACACCGTGGTGCTGGCGTCGTCGCTGATCCCGGGCAACGAGACCGCGGTCTACCGGGTCATCAACGGGCTGACCCGGTGGGGCGCGAACGTCGTGCACAAGGGCAACGCCAAGGTGCACGTGTCCGGCCACGCGTCGGCGGGCGAGCTGCTGTACTTCTTCAACCTCACGAAGCCGCGCAACTTCATGCCGGTGCACGGCGAGTGGCGGCACCTGCGGGCGTCCGCCGATCTGGCGGCGGCCACCGGAGTCCGGCGCGACCGGATCGTCATCGCCGAGGACGGCGTGGTCGTGGACCTCGTCGACGGTGTCGCGCGGATCACCGGCAAGGTTCAGGCCGGGTACGTGTACGTGGACGGCCTGTCGGTCGGCGACGTCACCGAGTCGTCGCTGAAGGACCGGCGGATTCTCGGCGACGAGGGCTTCGTGTCGGTGTTCCTGGTCGTCGACTCGTCGACCGGGAAGGTCGTCGGCGGGCCCCAGATCACGGCACGCGGGTCGGGCATCGACGACGCCAAGTTCGACGACGTGATCCCGCGCATCGAGGACGTCCTCACCCGCGCCGCCGCGGACGGCGTGGCGGACCCGTACCAGCTGCAGCAGCAGGTGCGCCGGGTCGTGGGCAAGTGGGTCAGCGACACCTTCCGGCGCCGGCCGATGATCCTGCCGGTGGTCGTGGAGGTCTGAGGTCTGATGCCTTAGGAGGTCGGGGGTGGGGGGCCGGAGGCTGCTGCGGAAGAGAACAAGCCGCGGCGGACTCCGGGGCCCCACCCCCGCCCCTCGCCGCACCTCCCTCAGACGAGGTGCTTCGGGAAGAACGCGATCAGCTTGGCGACCGCCGGAGCCACATAGTGGTTGCGGTCGTACGGGTCGACGTGGGGATCGACGTGGGTGGCGCCCGCGACGAGGAACAGTTCGGCGCTGCCGGCGCTTCTCCGGCGGCACGGTGAACGTGGCCGCGGGCTCACTCGCGGCTTCGGCGCTGCGGAGGTTCCCGGAGTTCGCCAGCGTCGCCTGCCGGCTCTCGGGATCGGCCCACGGAAGAAGCTCGGAACGTCGGTGCCGGAGATGCCTGTGGCGGTCTTCGTACGCTGGTCCGTCTGGGCGGCGTACACGTTCCGCTAGGCGGGTGCGCCGGAACAGCAACGCGTGCTCTGGTCGGCCGAGCCCGGCACCCGGAACGCTGAGCGGCCTGCCGAGCCGGCCCGCGGCACGGTGCCGAGTTCGTGACCGGCCCGATCGCCTGGATGCCCCTTGCCCTTGAGGCAGCCGACGGGCGCTGGGCGGCAGCAGGTGGCGACGCCGCGGCAGTGGTCAGGCGGCCGCAGGCCGACGCTCGCCGCGTGCGTCGAGTTCGCGGCGGATGACGGCGACGAGTGCCGCCGGGTCCGCAGCCACGACGGCCGCGTCGCATTCCAGGACCAGCCACGGGCTGCCGGAGACGTTGCGGCGGCGTGGTGATGCCAGGGCCGGCGTCGCACGCTGCGGTGTCGGCGGCTGCGCCGGCTGTGCGGCCGCGTTCCTGGGCACGTGCGTGGCCGATGCCGGTCGACCGGCTACCGGGAACGGGCCCGACGCGTGGCTGATGGCCGGCACCGGGCCGCGAACGTGGTCGGCCCCCGGCAGTAGCCCAGCTGCTCGGCCGACGCCCGGCACCGGGCCGGGAACACGGTCTGCCGGCACCGGCCAAGCCGCTCGGCCCATGGCCGGAAGCGGGCCGGAATCGTGCTCCGCAACCCGCAGTGGCCGTGACGCACCGCGGCCGACGAGCGGCACCCATCCGGACTCCCGTTCGGCAACCCGCACGGGCCCGGAACCGCGGCCGACGCGTGGTGCCGGGCCGGAATCACGCCCGATGACCGGTCTCGGCTCCGGAGTGCGACTGGGCTCCACGATGACGCCATAACCCGGTGTCGGCAGTGTCGGCAGTGTCGGCCGTGTCGGCCCCGTCATGTCCACGGCCAGCCGGAACTCCGGCCACGCGAAAGCGAACCTGAGCATGACCCGGCCCCATGCCGACTGCAGGGTCCAACCGGGTACGGGCGCGGGCACGCCCGCGTCGGCCAAGGCGAGCCGGATCGTCGTCTCGACCCACGACGCGGCGGCTGCGTTCGCCGCGGCGACAGCCGTGGCCAGGCCGGGACCGCCGGTGCGTGAGCTGTAATGCGTGACTGCCTCCTCGAGTTGTCGGTGGGTGAGGCGCCCGCGGTGGAGCATGCCGTCCAGGACCGTGACCGCGGTGGCGTGGTCGTCGTGTCGGGCGATGTCCACCGCCGTGCGCAGTGGGTTGGTGGCGGGGATGCCCGCCACCCACGCGACCTCGTCGGGTCGCCAGGCCGCCGAGCGTGCCCGGCAGCCTTGGCGGCGTGGCACGGCGACACCCGGGGGCACGGCGATCTCCACGGGACGGCGGCGCGCCACCACCGCCGGACCCGTGGGAACACCCCATAGCCAGGCCGCCGTTCGCCCGCACGCGATCGCCCCGTGGCCGATCGCGAGCACGGTCGCGGCGGCGCGCAGCGCGAGCGTGTCGGGGACATGGGCGCCGACGTAGACGCCGTGGGTCACCCGCCGGAGATCGCCGTCCTCCAGCCGGCGGCGGACCGCGGAACGGGTGATCCCGCGGTCCGCCGCCATGGCCAGGGTGAACGGCGCGGACAGCAGGGCCGCCAGTGCCGGATCGTGAACCATGCGCTCAGTGTGGGGCGCCGTGGACGGCGGTGCCCTCCGCCGTCCACAGCCCGTGCCCAGTGGTGTTTTCATCAGACCGGGGTGTACGCGTGCTCGCCGGGCGGTACTTCCTGAGCGGTCCCGAGCTGCGTGACCCCGTCGGCGCTCCGGGCACGTTCCGCCGCATGGGCGGGCTTCGGAGGCTTCGCGGGCTTGGCGGGCTTGCCGGACTCGGCCGGCTTCCCGGGCTTTCCGGGGCCCGACGGTTTCCCGGGCTTCGCCGGCTTGTCCCCGGCCGGCTTCCCGGGCTTGTCGGGCTTGCCCGGCTGCCCCGGCTCCGCCTCTCCCGACGAACGCGGCTTCCCGCAGCCCTTCTTGGCGCGGTACAGCACCTTCCACGTGGCCTCGTCGGTTTCCCCCGATTCCGCGACCTGGTTGCACTTCTGCACCCAGCGCACCGCCGCCGTGGTCTCGGGACCGTACATCCCGGAGACGTCGAGCTTGGTGCTGTAGCCGGAACGGGTGCCGATGAGGCACTGTGCCTGCGCGACCGCGTCGCCGTGCGAACTCTCGTTCAGCAGCGGGCGGTCGTTCTTGTCGATGTGGTTGCAGACCGGTGCCGCCGCCACGGCCGCGGGTGCGGCCGGTCCGGCGAGGCCGGCGCCGACCGCGACCGCGCCGGAGATCAGCACCGCGGCCGCGCGTCGGCGGGTCCGACCGCGGCCCGCGACGCGGCCGCGGACTCGGGTGGTCTTGGTAGCGCTGCGCATGACTCCTCCTGGAGGGCCGTGTCCCGAAGCGGGTCTTCGAGAACACGGCTGACGCTAGGGCGAGTTGGCGCAGGGTCCGGAGCCGTCGGATCATCCGACAAGAGGTGCGGCATGTGGGGGAGCGGGCGCCCAGGAGATGTCCCGAAGAAAGAGGAGATTGCCCGGCTTTGGGTCAGTCGGTGCCACAGGCCGCGCCCCTGACCGCCCGCCGATCCGCCCCCGGGCGTAGCAAAAAAGATGCTCAACACGCCGTGATGTCAGACCAAAACTGCAGCCAGGGCGGGGCGGGGGCGCAACCCCAGCAACCCACCCCCTACAACCCCGCCGCCTCCCCCACCCGCAACACCAGAATCGCCATGTCGTCCCGAGCAGGCTCCGCCGCGAACGTCTCCACCGCCCGGTGGATCCGGGCCGCCACCGCTCCCGCCGTCAGGCCCTTGCAGGCCGCGAGGACGGTCATCAGCCCGTCCTCGCCCAGCATCCGGGGCCCCTCGCGCCGTTCCGTCACCCCGTCGGTGACGCACAGCAGGACGTCGCCCGGCTCGAGGTCGACGGTCTCGGCGACCAAGTCCAGTTCGTCGAGGACGCCGAGCAGCGGCTGCGGCGTCGCCACCTGTTCGACGTGTCCGTCCGGGGTCAGCCGCAGCGGCAGCGGGTGGCCTGCCGAGACCAGGGTGAGGCGGATGCCGCCCTCCGGGCGGTGCGTGATGTGCCCGTGGAGCAGGGTCAGGAACCGGCTGCGCGGTCCCTCGTCGAGAATCGCCGCGTTCAGCCGCTGCAATACCGCCGGAACGGGCATGCCTTCCCGGGCGAGCAGGCGCAGTGCCTGCCGTGCCAAGCCCGTGACGGCCGCCGCCTCCGGGCCCGTGCCGCAGACGTCGCCGATGGCGAAGCCCC
Organism: Uniformispora flossi; assembly: GCF_049534875.1. NCBI lineage: Bacteria > Bacillati > Actinomycetota > Actinomycetes > Kitasatosporales > Streptomycetaceae > Uniformispora > Uniformispora flossi. The sequence continues at coordinate 58,114 of NZ_JBMULZ010000015.1, read as the reverse complement.
ACAGGTCCGGGCCGATGGTGAACAAGTCGTAGAAGTCGCCGCCGACTTCGTTGCTCTCGCCGGAGGCCTGGTACACCACCTCGACGTCGAGGCCCGGCACCCGCGGCAGTTCCGGCGGCAGGAGGCTGCGTTGCAGGGCCTGGCTCGTGGCGGTGCGCTCGGAGTACAGGCGGGCGTTGTCCATCGCCAATGCCGCGCGCCGGGACAGGTCTTCGGCGAGTTCCAGGGTCTCGCGGCGGAAGCGTTCGCCTGCGACGTTGCCGAGGGTCAGCATGCCGATGCCGCGTCCGCGCGCCACCAACGGCAGCGTGACCGCGTCACCCGCCACCAAATCCTCGTGCCCGACCGTCGTCTCGGTGTCCAATACACGCAGACCTCGCCACGGCCGCGCCCCGACCGTCGGGTGGGCCCGCGGCCGTTCCGCGCGGTCGAGCAGCGCGCGGAGGTCGTCGATCCGGGTCTCGTCCGTGTGCCAGACGCAGCTCAGTGCCGGCTCGTGGCCTTCCGCCAGCGTGTGGACGGCGCACCACGTGGCCAGTCGCGGCACCACGATCTGCGCGACCATCGCGAGCGTCATCTCGGGGTCGAGCGTTCCCGCGAGCAGGTCCGATGCTTCGGCGAGGAACGACAGCGAGCCGCGGCGCACCCGTTCGAGTTCGGACAGGCGGGCGCTCTCCACCGACAGCGAGATCCGGTCGGCGGCGCGCTGCAGCCTCGCCGCGTCGTCGTTGTCGAACCGGGCGCGGCGTTCGGACGCCACGCCGAGCGTTCCGGTCAGGCGGCCCTCGACCTTGAGCGGCGCGGTCACCGCCGACTGCATGAGGCTCTCCCCGAGCACCGGGACGGCCTCCCGCACCCCTTCCGCGTCATGGTGCACCGCGGGCATGCGTGCCGTGCCGAACCGGCCCGCGGACCCCGCCACCGGCACGCGGGCATGCCGCTGATGCAGCGCCCCCGCAAGGCCGGTCGTCGCGCGGACTTCCATTTCGCTTTCGTCGTCGGTGGCGATCAGCACGAACGCCGCGTCGCCGTCCAGGAGATCGCGGGCGCGTTCGATCGCGCGCTGGAGCAGTTCGTCGAGGCCGGGGCGGTTGTGGCCTTCGAGACCGTCCCATTCGCTGTCCGTGGGCGGCGGTACGGGAGTCCGCCCTGCCGCCGCGGCCGCCCGGTTCTCCAGCACCGCGCGGGCCCGGGCCGGGACCGCGAGCAGCACGAGCGAGGGATTGTCCGACGCGTCGCGCAGCCGCACATGCGAGGCGAACACCCGCACGGGCCGGCCTTCGGCATGCCGGATGTCGTACATGCCTTGCCAGCGCGATAGTTCCAGCATCGCCGCGAACGGCATGTCGTTCTCGGAACTTTCCGGCGTATGCGGCCAGTCGACCAACTGCGAGAGCCGCATGCCGACCGCTTCGACAGCGGGCCGGCCGAACAGGTCGGCTGCGTCCACGTTCCAGTGCGTGACGCGCTGGTTGGCGTCGGCATGCACCACCGCCACCCGCACCGGCGTGTCGGTGCCGGGGAGCACATGGGTGGGCAGCGTAGGCCCGGCCAGGCTCGTCGCCGACCCGCCGTCGGGCAGGTCGAGGCGGAACCACACCTGCTTGACGCTCTTGGTGTACTCGACGCCCCACGCCGACGCGATCGACGCGGACAGGAACAAACCGCGCCCGCTCTCGTCGTCCGCATCGAAGGCGCCGACGGGCGTGGGCAGTTCACGGGTGGGATAGCGGTCGACGACTTCGATCTGCACCGCGTCGTCGTAGCGGACGCACGACACCTCGGTCGCCGTCCCGGCGTGCACGATCGCGTTGGTGACCAGCTCGCTGACCAGCAGCACCGCATCGTCCACGACGCCGGAGGCGTCCCATTCGGTGAGCGTTTGGCGCACGAAGGATCGGGCGGCGGCCACGGATCGGCCCTCAGGGGCGAACGTGGCACTCACTTTCGCGGTGACGACCATCTCGGCTTCCGGGTCCATACACTCCCGCATCCTGCGTCGTGCGGTGGTTGCGGTGGCGCGGCCTTGCTGCTCCCGTACGTGTAATCGAAGGGCGATCGGGCGGCTACGTCTGATTCATGCGCCGCCGGAAGCCCCGTCCAATCCGGCCTGCATATGTGACGTACGTCTCGGCCACCTCGGTGTTTCCGGCGCGGCCGCCCTGCCACGGGACGGTCCCGCGGCAGCTCCGCACACTACCGCGTCCCTTTGGCGGGGGCGCAGCTCCTTGGTGAACATTGACGCGCCGGCGTACGCCCGCCACCGCGCCGCCACGCACGGTATCGGCCGGTCCGACCTGCGGAGTCGGCCTTGCGCTCCGCGCGATGGTGGAAGACTGCCGATAGCAGGCGGCGCACGCCGCGGCCGGCAGCCGGAGGGCGGCACACACGCCCGGCGGCCGACCGGACCGGGGCGGGTGCCGAGGTCGGTGTCCGGCGGAGTCCGGTGGAGGAATCTCAGCATGGCGAAGACGGCGAGCAAGGCCGGGTCCGGCGGCGCGCGCGCCCGTCGCGACCGGGACGACGAGCGGGAGCTGCGGATGCTGCTCGCGGCTTTGACCGCGGTGCGCGACGGCAACTTCCGACGCCGGCTGACGGTCTCCGGCAACGGCGTGATGAGCGAGATCGCCGCGGTCTTCAACGACGTCCAGGACCGCAACCAGCATCTGGCCGGCGAGCTGGCCCGGGTGCGCCGCGTGATGGGCCGGGACGGCAAGCTCGGGGAGCGCTTGCATCCCGGCCCCGGCGAGGGGTCGTGGGCGGCCGGCATCGACGCGGCGAACGCGCTCGTCGAGGACCTCGTCCGGCCGATCACCGAGATCAACCGGATTCTGTCCGCGGTCGCCGAGGGCGACCTGTCGCAGCGGCTCGACCAGCGGATGTCCGGGCAGCCGCTGCGCGGCGAGTTCAACAAGATGGGCCGCACCGTCAACGGGCTCGTCGACCAGCTGTCCGCGTTCGCCGACGAGGTGACCCGGGTGGCGCGCGAGGTCGGCACCGAAGGCAAGCTCGGCGGTCAGGCGCAGGTCCGCGGCGTGTCGGGTAGCTGGAAGGACCTCACCGACTCCGTCAACACGATGGCCAGCCGGCTGACCGCGCAGGTCCGCGACATCGCGCTGGTGACGACGGCGGTCGCGAAAGGCGACCTGTCGCGCAAGGTGACCGTCGAGGTCGAGGGCGAGATGCTCGCCTTGAAGAACACCGTGAACACGATGGTCGACCAGCTGTCCGGGTTCGCGCAGGAAGTCACCCGGGTGGCGCGCGAGGTGGGCACGGAAGGCCGTCTGGGCGGCCAGGCGCGCGTCGAAGGCGTGTCGGGTACCTGGAAGGACCTGACGGACTCCGTCAACGTCATGGCGGGCAATCTGACGGCGCAGGTCCGGGACATCGCCCAGGTGACCACCGCGGTCGCGTACGGCGACCTGACGCAGACCATCACCGTGTCGGCGCGCGGCGAAATGGCGCAGCTCGCCGAGACGATCAACTCGATGACGGGCACGCTGCGCACGTTCGCTTCCGAAGTGACGCGTGTGGCGAGTGAAGTCGGCTTCGAGGGCCGTCTGGGCGGGCAGGCGCGCGTGGACGGCGTGTCGGGCACGTGGAAGGACCTCACCGACTCGGTGAACACCGCCTTCTACAACCTGACCGCGCAGGTCCGGGACATCGCGCAGGTGACGACCGCGGTCGCGCGCGGCGACCTGTCGCAGAAGATCACGGTGGACGTCTCCGGCGAGATGCTGGAACTGAAGAACACCGTCAACACCATGGTCGACCAGTTGTCCGGCTTCGCGTCCGAAGTGACGCGGGTGGCGCGCGAGGTGGGCAGCGACGGCACGCTCGGCGGCCAAGCCGCGGTGCCGGGCGTCGCGGGCACGTGGAAGGACCTGACCGACTCCGTCAACCTGATGGCGAGCAACCTGACCGGCCAGGTCCGCAACATCGCCCAGGTGTCGACGGCCGTCGCGCGCGGCGACCTGTCGCAGAAGATCACGGTGGACGTCTCCGGCGAGATGCTGGAACTGAAGAACACCGTCAACACCATGGTCGACCAGCTGTCCGCGTTCGCCAGCGAAGTCACGCGCGTGGCGCGGGAAGTGGGCAGCGAAGGCCGCCTGGGCGGGCAAGCGCGCGTGGTGCCCGGCGTCGCCGGCGTGTGGCTCGACCTGACCGACTCCGTGAACTTCATGGCGGGCAACCTGACCGCGCAGGTCCGCAACATCGCCGACGTCACCACGGCAGTGGCGCGCGGCGACCTGTCGAAGACCATCACCGTCGACGCCCGCGGCGAGATCCTCGAACTCAAGACCACCGTGAACACGATGGTCGACCAGCTCTCGGCGTTCGCCTCCGAAGTGACCCGCGTGGCCCGCGAGGTGGGCACCGAAGGCATCCTCGGCGGGCAGGCCCAGGTGCTCGGCCTGGGCGGCGTGTGGCGCGACCTGACGTACTCGGTGAACTTCATGGCGGGCAACCTGACGGGCCAGGTGCGCAGCATCGCCCAGGTCGCCACCGCGGTCGCCAAGGGCGACCTGTCGCAGAAGATCTCCGTGGACGCCCGCGGCGAGATCCTCGAACTCAAGACGACCATCAACACGATGGTCGACCAGCTGTCCGGCTTCGCGCAGGAAGTCACGCGCGTGGCCCGCGAGGTGGGCACCGAAGGCCGCCTCGGCGGGCAAGCCGACGTCAAGGGCGTGTCCGGCACGTGGCGCGACCTCACCGAGTCCGTCAACGTCATGGCGGGCAACCTCACCGGCCAGGTGCGCAGCATCGCCGAGGTGACCACCGCGGTCGCGGGCGGCGACCTCACCCAGAAGATCACCGTCGACGCCCGCGGCGAGATCCTCGAACTCAAGGACACCATCAACACGATGGTCGACCAGCTGTCCGCCTTCGCCGACGAGGTCACGCGCGTGGCCCGCGAGGTGGGCACCGAGGGCATCCTCGGCGGCCAGGCCCGCGTCCGCGGCGTGTCGGGCACGTGGAAGGACCTCACCGACAACGTCAACTCGATGGCGGCCAACCTCACCGGGCAGGTCCGCAACATCGCGCAGGTGTCCTCCGCGGTCGCGTCCGGCGACCTGTCGCAGAAGATCACCGTGGACGCCCAGGGCGAGGTGCTCCAGCTCAAGACGACCATCAACACGATGGTCGACACGCTGCGCGCCTTCGCCGACGAAGTGACCCGCGTGGCGCGCGACGTGGGCACCGAAGGCCGCCTGGGCGGCCAGGCGCACGTCCCGGGCGTGTCCGGCACGTGGAAGGACCTCACCGACAACGTCAACTCGATGGCCGACAACCTGACCGGCCAGGTCCGCAGCATCGCCGAGGTGACCACCGCGGTCGCGCTCGGCGACCTGACCCGCAAGATCGACGTCGACGCGCGTGGCGAGATCCTCGAACTCAAGACCACCATCAACACGATGGTCGACCAGCTGTCCGCGTTCGCCGGGGAAGTCACCCGCGTGGCACGGGAAGTGGGCACCGACGGCATCCTCGGCGGCCAAGCCGAGGTGGAAGGCGTCTCCGGCACCTGGAAGCAGCTCACCGAGAACGTGAACGAGCTGGCCGGCAACCTGACCCGGCAGGTCCGCGCGATCGCCGAGGTCGCCACCGCGGTGACGCGCGGCGACCTGACGCTGCAGATCGACGTCGACGCCCGCGGCGAGATCCTCGAACTCCGCGACAACATCAACCAGATGATCGCCAACCTCGGCGAGACCACCCTGGCCAACCGCGAACAGGACTGGCTCAAGACCAACCTGGCCCGCATCTCCGGCCTCATGCAGGGCCGCCGCGACCTGATGGCGGTCGCCGCGCTCATCATGAGCGAACTGACCCCCGTGGTCTCCGCCCAGCACGGCGCGTTCTTCCTCGCCGAACTCACCCACGAAGACCACGTCGAACTGCGGCTCATCGCCAGCTACGGCTACCAGAACGGCGGGGCCCCGACCCGGTTCCGCCTCGGCCAGTCGCTGGTCGGCCAAGCCGCGCTGGAGAAGCGGTCGATCGTCGTCGAACACGCGCCGCCGGGCTACATCAAGATCTCGTCCGGCCTCGGCGAGGCCCCGCCGGTCAACGTCGTCGTGCTGCCGGTGCTCTTCGAAGACCAGCTGCTCGGCGTCCTCGAACTGGCCTCGTTCAGCCCGTTCACCTCGGTGCACCGCAACTTCCTCGAACAGCTCAACGAGCAGATCGGCGTCACGGTCAACACGATCATGGCGAACTCCCGCACCGAGATGCTGCTCGCCGAGTCGCAGCGGCTGACCGAGGAACTCCAGGAACGCTCCGAGGAACTCCAGCGGCAGCAAGGCGAACTGCGCAACTCCAACGCCGAACTCGAAGACAAGGCCGCGCTGCTCGCCCGGCAGAACCGCGACATCGAGATCAAGAACAGCGAGATCGAACAGGCCCGCAAGGCCCTCGAAGAACGCGCCGAACAGCTCGCCCTGTCGTCCCGCTACAAGTCCGAGTTCCTCGCGAACATGTCGCACGAACTGCGGACCCCGCTCAACAGCCTCCTCATCCTCGCCAAGCTGCTGGCCGACAACGTCGACGGCAACCTGACCCGCAAGCAGGTCGAGTTCGCCGAGACCATCCACGCCGCCGGATCCGACCTGCTCCAGCTCATCAACGACATCCTCGACCTGTCGAAGGTGCAGGCGGGCAAGATGGACGTCCGCCCCGCGCGGATCGCCCTCGTCCAGCTCATGGACTACGTCGAGGCCACCATCCGGCCGCTCACCGCCGAGAAGGGCCTGGACTTCACCGTCCACGTCTCGCCCGAAGTCCCGGCCACCCTCTACACCGACGAACAGCGCCTCCAGCAGGTCCTGCGCAACCTGCTGTCCAACGCCGTCAAGTTCACCGACACCGGCTCCGTGGAAGTCGTCATCCGGCTCACCGACGACATCCCGCCCGCCGTCGGCGACCTCGACGACGCCGACCAGGCCATCGCCTTCTCCGTCGTCGACACCGGCATCGGCATCGCCGAGGAAAAGCTCAAGGTCATCTTCGAGGCGTTCCAGCAGGCCGACGGCACCACCAGCAGGCGCTACGGCGGCACCGGCCTCGGCCTGTCCATCAGCCGCGAGATCGCCTGGCTCCTCGGCGGCGAGATCCACGCGGTCAGCGAACCCGGCCGCGGCAGCACGTTCACCCTGTACGTGCCGCTCGACAGCATGCTCGCCGACGACGAGCCCGCCCAGGCCGGAGCCCCGCTCGCCCTCCCCGGCGAGACCGGCCCGCTCGCGCTGCTGCCCGCGCAGGCGCCGTCCGCCGCGCCCGACCGCCCGGAAGCCACCGCGCAGGCCGCCGCCCCGCTGCGCCGCGTCCTCGCGGTGGAGGAGCCGCAGGCCGACGGCGGACCGATCGTCACCACGCTCGCCGGGCTCGGCGACCTTGTCGAGGTGGCCACGGCGCCGACCCCCGACGCCGCCGTCGACGCCCTCGATCTGTTCCACCCGGCCTGCATCGTCGTCGACGTCCGCCTCGCCGACGAAGGCGCCTGGCGGCTGCTCGACGTCCTCGCCGGCCGCGCCGACCTCCAGGACGTGCCCGTGGTGGTGCACGTGCCGATGCGGCCCACCCGTTCCGAAGCGGCCCGGCTGCGCGGCTACCGGCGGCGCATCGGTGCCCTGCACCGGGTGTCCACCCCGGACGCGCTGGCCGACTTCGTCGCCGACGCCGCCCGCGAGGACACCCGGCCGCCGCGCCCGGCGCCCGCAGCGCGGCCCTTCGAAGGCCGCTTCCAGGGCGAGAAGGTGCTGATCGTCGACGACGACGTGCGCAACGTCTTCGCCCTGACCAGCGTCCTCGAGCAGTACGGCCTGGTGGTCAGCTACGCCGAGAACGGCCGCGAGGGCATCGAGAAGCTCCAGGCCCAGGACGACATCGCGATCGTCCTCATGGACGTGATGATGCCGGAAATGGACGGCTACGCCACGACCGCCGCCATCCGCCGCATGCCCCAGTACGTCGGCCTGCCGATCATCGCCCTCACCGCGAAGGCCATGAAGGGCGACCGCGACAAGAGCATCGCGTCCGGCATGTCGGACTACGTGGCCAAGCCGGTCGACACCGGACATCTCCTCAGCCTGATCCGCACCTGGCTGGAGGAGTGAGCGACTCCACACCCGGCGCCCGGCGGGGCCGCGGACCGGCTCCGCGGCCCCGCCGGTCGGCCGTCGCCGTCCACTGCGGGAAATGCCCGGTCCGGCCCCGGGATTGCCGGATTCGCGGGAACTCCGGGGCTGTCGGTTCCGTTGGATCCGTGGGAGGGTGCGACACAGGGCTGTCGGTACCGTACGTGCGTCGGTGGTCACACCACGCGACCGGCGGTTCGGGAACTGCCTGCCCCGGTCCGTCCGGAGCACTAGCATGACCGGGACGCACCGGGACCCGGCCGGGTACGGACACGAAGCGGCAGAGCACTGATCCAGAGACGAGCGGAGCCGACCGGGACGCGGGCATGCCCGGGTCGCCGGATCGAAGAGGGTGGGCCATGACGGAGAAGGCCAAGATCCTCCTGGTCGATGACCGTCAGGAGAACCTGCTCGCCCTCGAGGCGATCCTGTCCGCACTCGACCAGACCCTCGTGCGCGCCCACTCCGGCGAGGAAGCCCTGAAGGCGCTGCTCAGCGACGACTTCGCGGTCATCCTGCTGGACGTGCAGATGCCCGGCATGGACGGCTTCGAGACCGCCGCGCACATCAAGCGCCGCGAGAAGACCCGCGACATCCCGATCATCTTCCTCACCGCGATCAACCACGGCCCGCACCACACCTTCCGCGGCTACGCGGCGGGCGCGGTCGACTACATCTCCAAGCCGTTCGACCCGTGGGTGCTGCGCGCCAAGGTCGCCGTCTTCGTCGACCTGTACAACAAGAACTGCCAGCTGCGCGAGCAGGCCGCCCTGCTGCGCGGCCGCATCGACGCGGGCGCGGGGGAGAACCGCGCCGGCGACATGCTCGGCGAGCTGTTCGCCCGGCTCGGCAGCCTCGAGGAGAGCGCCGACGACCTCGCCAAGCAGGTCGAGATGTCCGACGACCCGGCGCTCGCGGCCACCGCGAACGGCGTCCTCGGCAAGATCGCCCGGCTCCGCGCGGCCCTCGACGCCCTCGTCCCGGCACCCGCCGGGCACCCCGGCCCGGCCGCGGAAACCCGCCCGCCGGCTCCGCCCGCGGCCCGGCGCCCTCCGGAGGCGTAACGCCGGGACGGCCGCCGGAGCCGTTCTGCAACCCCCGTAAAACCACCGTGACGGAAGCGGTGGCGCGTGCCCTGGCGAATGCGGTGAACGACACGTGCGGCCGAGTTCCGAGTGACACGTGAGACACGCGGGTCCGCCGGGTAACCTCACCCCTATGGCCACGCGTACGTCCGGCGGCGGCGCCCGGACCGGCGGCGCCGCGAAGAAGAAGGCTCCGGCGAAGAAAGCCGCGCCCGCACCTCCGCCTCCGCCGCCCCCGCCCGGCATCTTCGAACGCATCGGCGACATCGTTTTCCGCGTGGTCAAAGGCGTGTGGCTCGGCCTCGCGCACGCCGTCGGCGGCGTGTTCCGCAGCATCGGCCACGGCGCCCGCGGCATCCACCCCGAACACCGCCGCGACGGCGTCGGCCTGGCCCTGCTCGGGCTGTCGATCGTGGTCGCCGCGGCCGCGTGGGGTGACGTCCAGGGCCCGGTCGGCGACGCGGTGACCGCCGTGGTGGCGGGCTCGGTAGGCCGACTGGACGTGCTCGTGCCGTTCCTCGTCGCCGCGCTCGCGGTCCGGGTCATCCGGCACCCCGACCAAGGCGACGCGACCGGCCGCATCGTCATCGGCAGCGTCGCCCTCGTGGTCGGCGTCCTCGGCATGATCCACATCGGCTCCGGGACACCGCACCCGTCGGACGGCGCGACCGCCATGCGCGGCGGCGGCGGCCTCGTCGGGTACGCGTTCGCCGGCCCGCTGGTCGACGCGGTCACGAAGTGGGCGGCCATACCGCTTCTGCTGATCGTGGTGTTCTTCGGCCTGCTCGTCGTCACCGCCACCCCGGTCGCCGCGGTGTCCGACCGGCTGCGCACCTACCTCGGCTTCCCGGGCGGGGACTACCCCGACGACGAGCCGTACGACGACTATCCGGACGACTACGCCGACGACTACGACGACGACGTGCCCGAGGAGACCCCGCCGCCGAAGCGCAGGCGCGCCCCCGCAGCCCCGGCCAAGGAAGCCCCCGCCGCGCCGCGCCCGCGCGGCCGCAAGTCCGGCTCCGACCCGATCGAGGTCGCCGCCGCCGCGGCCGCCGCACTCGACGGCACCGCGCTGCCGGTCCCCGGCGCGCGCACCCGCAAGGCCGCCCCGGCGGTCGTGGACGAGACCCGCAGCGCGCCGCCCGCCAACCCCCTGCCGCCGCGCAGCGAGCAGCTCAGGCTGTCCGGCGACATCACCTACCACCTGCCGGCGAGCGACCTGCTCAAGCGCGGCGGGCCGGGCAAGGCGCGCAGCCAGGCGAACGACGACGTGGTCGCCGCGCTCAGCCACGTGTTCGAGCAGTTCAACGTGGACGCGCGGGTCACCGGCTTCACCCGCGGCCCGACGGTCACCCGCTACGTGATCGAGCTGGGTCCCGCGGTCAAGGTCGAGCGGATCACCGCGCTGGCGAAGAACATCGCGTACGCGGTCGCCAGCCCCGACGTGCGGATCATCAGCCCGATCCCGGGCAAGTCCGCGGTCGGCATCGAGATCCCTAACGCGGACCGCGAGATGGTCAACCTCGGCGACGTCCTGCGGGCCGACGAGGCGGTCTCCGACCAGCACCCGATGCTGGTCGCCCTCGGCAAGGACGTCGAGGGTGGGTTCGTCGTCGCGAACCTCGCCAAGATGCCGCACATCCTCGTCGCCGGCGCCACCGGCGCGGGCAAGTCGAGCTGCATCAACGGCCTGATCACGTCGATCATGATGCGCGCCACCCCCGACGAGGTGCGGCTGGTGCTCGTCGACCCCAAACGCGTCGAGCTGACCGCGTACGAGGGCATCCCGCACCTGATCACGCCGATCATCACCAACCCGAAGCGGGCCGCCGAGGCGTTGCAGTGGGTCGTCCGTGAGATGGACATGCGGTACGACGACCTCGCCAACTTCGGCTACCGGCACGTCGACGACTTCAACAAGGCGCTGCGCACCGGCAAGCTGACGACGCCGCCCGGGAGCGAGCGGGAACTCGCGCCGTACCCGTACCTGTTGGTGATCGTCGACGAGCTGGCCGACCTGATGATGGTGGCGCCGCGCGACGTCGAGGACTCGATCGTGCGCATCACGCAGCTCGCGCGCGCCGCGGGCATCCACCTGGTGCTGGCCACCCAGCGGCCGAGCGTGGACGTGGTGACCGGTCTGATCAAGGCCAACGTGCCGTCGCGGCTGGCGTTCGCGACCAGTTCGCTGGCGGACAGCCGCGTCATCCTCGACCAGCCGGGTGCCGAGAAGCTCATCGGCAAAGGCGACGGGCTGTTCCTGCCGATGGGGGCGAACAAGCCCGTCCGGATGCAGGGCGCATTCGTCACCGAGGCGGAGGTCGAAGCGGTCGTCCGGCACTGCAAGGAACAGCTGCAGCCGGAGTACCGCGAGGACGTGGCCGCGTCCGGTGGACAGAAGAAGCAGATCGACGAGGAGATCGGCGACGATCTCGATCTGCTGTGCCAGGCCGCCGAGCTGGTGGTGTCCACGCAGTTCGGGTCGACGTCGATGCTGCAGCGCAAGCTGCGCGTCGGGTTCGCGAAGGCGGGACGGCTGATGGACCTCATGGAGTCGCGCGGCATTGTCGGCCCGAGCGAAGGGTCCAAGGCACGCGACGTCCTCATCAAGCCGGATGAACTTGATCAGGTGTTGTCAACAATCCGCGGGGAATAGGCAAGTCTGATCGGAAATCCGGTCGCAACCTGATTCACTGGTGACGGTTTGCATCGCGTTCGCGATCTGTCCGAATCTCGGCGCCGCGCGCCGGGGTTCGGCAGGGGAACACGCCGATCCGGCCGCGCCTTAGACTCCTGTGACTCCCGTCTCGTGTCCGTACGCTCGGAGGCGCACTCGTGTCCATCGGTCAGACCCTTGCCCACGCCCGCACCAAGGCGGGGCTCACCGTCGACCAGGTAAGCGAGGCCACTCGTATCAGACAGCCGATCGTGGAAGGCATCGAGCACGACGACTTCGCGGGCTGCGGCGGCGACTTCTACGCACGCGGCCACATCCGCACGATCGCCCGCGCGGTCGGGATCGACCCCGAGCCGCTGGTCGCCGAGTTCGACCAGGCGCACGGCGTCACCCCGGCCCCGAGCCCCACGGTCATTTTCGAACCGGAACGCATCAAGCCCGAACGGCGGTTGACGCCCAACTGGACGGCCGCCATGGCCGCCGCCGTCGTCGTGGTGCTCTCCTTCGTGGTCTTCCACCTCGTCGACGGCAAGGGCGACGACGACAAGCCGGTCGCCGCGCCGTCCCCGACCGGCCCCGCGCAGCCCACCGCCCCGCAGGCCGCCCCGGTGCCCGCCGCGCCGCCCAGCTCCGTCGTCGCGCAGGCCCCGCCGCAGGTCAAGGTCCGGCTCGACGCGGTGGCCGGCAAGAGCTGGGTGCGCGCCACCGACACCACCGGCAAGCAGGTCTACTTCGAAGGCAACCTGGAGAAGGGCGCCAGCAAGGAATTCGTCGACCCGACCGAGCTGAAGCTGGTCATCGGCAACGCCGACGGCGTCCGCCTCAACGTCAACGGCAAGGACCTCGGCCCGGCCAGCACCAAGAACTCCGTGGTCCGGCTCTCCTTCAAGCCGGGCGACCCGCAGCAGGGCTGAGGCCCCGCCCGGCCCGACAGGGCGGGGTGAACCGGGAGGCCGGGGAAGCCCGGAGCAGGAGACCGGGGAAGCCCGGAGCCGGAGGGCTCGGAAGAGCCGGGAGACGGAACCCGGCGGCCGGAAGTCGGAAGCGGAAACCGGGAAGCCGGGGGACCGGAAACCCGGACAGCCGGGGGCGACGTCCCGGAAACCGCCGCCGCCCGGGCGGGGATCCGGGTGCTCGTTCGAGTGCAACCGGTTCCCGCGTCCGGTCCGGGCCGTGTCCTGACGTAGGCTTTCCGGCATGCCCGCCCCCCGCCCCGAGTCCGCGCCTGCCGGTTCCGCGCCGACGGCCGCGGCCGATCCCGCCGTCCGTATCCCGGAAACCGCCGAAGCCGGCAGCACCGCCGCGCCCGTGACCGCGGGCGGCGGCCGCACCGTGGCGCTGGTCACCCTCGGCTGCGCCCGCAACGAGGTCGACTCCGAAGAGCTGGCGGGCCGACTGGAAGCCGACGGCTGGCGGCTCACCGAAGACGCCGCCGACGCTTCCGTCGTCCTCGTCAACACGTGCGGTTTCGTCGAGTCCGCCAAGAAGGACTCCATCGACACCGTGCTGGAAGCCGCCGACCTCAAGAAAGAGGGCCTGACCCAGGCCGTCGTCGCGGTCGGCTGCATGGCCGAGCGCTACGGCGACCAGCTCGCCGGTGCGCTGCCCGAGGCCGACGCCGTCCTCGGCTTCGACGACTACCAGGACATCGCCGCCCGCCTCCGCGGCATCCTCGCCGGCGAGAAGCACACCTCGCACGTGCCCCGCGACCGCCGCACGCTGCTCCCGCTCAGCCCGGTCGAACGCCAGGCCGCCGACGTCGCGGTCCCCGGCCACGGCGGCGACGAGACCGCGAGCGTGCCCGCCGACCTGCCCGAGGGCGTCGCCCCCGCGTCCGGCCCGCGCCCGCTGCGCCGCCGCCTCGGCGACGGCCCGGTCGCGTCCGTCAAGCTCGCGTCCGGCTGCGACCGGCGCTGCTCGTTCTGCGCGATCCCGTCGTTCCGCGGCTCGTTCCTCTCCCGCCGCCCCACCGACCTGGTCGGCGAAGCCCGCTGGCTCGCCGCCGAAGGCGTCCGGGAAATCGTTTTGGTCAGCGAGAACTCCACGTCGTACGGCAAGGACCTCGGCGACATCCGGCTCCTCGAAGCCCTGCTGCCCGAACTCGCTTCCATCGACGGCCTCGACCGGGTCCGGGTCAACTACCTCCAGCCCGCCGAGATGCGCCCCGGCCTCATCGACGTGCTCACCGGGACCGACGGCGTCACCCCGTACTTCGACCTGTCGTTCCAGCACGCCAGCGAGCCGGTACTGCGCCGGATGCGCCGCTTCGGCTCCCGCGAGGCGTTCCTCGGCCTGCTCGACCAGGTCCGCGCCAAGGCCCCCGAGGCCGGCGCCCGCTCGAACTTCATCGTCGGCTTCCCCGGCGAGACCGAGGACGACGTCGAGGAACTCGTGCGGTTCCTCACCGCGGCCCGCCTCGACGCGATCGGCGTGTTCGGCTACTCCGACGAAGAAGGCACCGAAGCCGCCGGCTACGACGGCAAGCTGCCCGACGACGTCATCGCCGAACGCCTCGAACGCGTCAGCCGCCTCGCCGAGGAACTCACCGCGCAGCGCGCCGAGGAGCGGATCGGCACCCGCGTCGACGTCCTCGTCGAGGAGATCGTCGACATCGCCGACGACGGCACCGTCACCGCGGAAGGGCGCGCGGCCCACCAGGCGCCGGAGATCGACGGCCTGACCGTGGTCCGCGGCCAGGGTCTGGAAGTCGGCACGATCGTTCCGGCGATCGTGGTCGGCAGCGAGGGCGTGGACCTGTACGCGGACCTCGTGGCGGACGCCTCCGACCGGGCCGCGGCCGGTGCCGCGGCCGCCGCGGGACCGGTCCGGTGACCGAAGACCCGACGCCGCCCGCCCGCCGCCGCCCGTCGGACGCCGCGCGCAACGCGGCGCAGAAGTCCGCGCAGCGCGCCGAAGCCGCGCGCGCCGCGGCCGCCCAGCGCGCGGAGGCCATGCGGATCGCCGCCGCGCACCGCGCCGAGGCGATGCGCGCCGCCGCCGCCCACCCGGCCGAAGCGGTCCGCACCGCGGCCGCCAACCACCCGCCCAAGCCGGACCGGCTGGGCGACCCGACGACATCGGTCAGCGTGTGGAACGCCGCCAACGGGCTGACCATGCTGCGCATCGCGATAGTCCCGCTGTTCGTGTGGCTGCTGGTGCAGGACGGCGGCCATGACCCCGTGTGGCGCGCATGGGCCTGGGCGGCCTTCGCCATCGCCAGCATCAGCGACCGCTTCGACGGCATGCTCGCCCGCCGCCACGGCCTGGTCACCGACTTCGGCAAACTCGTCGACCCGATCGCCGACAAGGCGCTCATGGGCGCCGCCCTCATCGGCCTGTCGGCGCTCGGCGACCTGCCGTGGTGGGTCACCGGCATCGTGCTGTTCCGCGAAATCGGCATCACCCTCATGCGGTTCTGGGTGATCAAACGCGGGGTGATTCCGGCGAGCCGCGGGGGCAAGCTCAAGACGCTGCTCCAGGGCACCGCCATCGGGATGTACGTCCTGGTCATCACCGGCCCGCTCGCGTCCTTCCGCGCGTGGGTCATGGCGGTCGCGGTCATCGCGACCGTGGTGACCGGCCTCGACTACGTCGTCAAGGCGATGCGCGGCGGCAACGACGGCACGGACGGCAGCACGGACGGCACCGACGGCGACGGCACAGGCGACACCGACACCGACACCGACACCGACACCGACACCGACACCGACACCGACACCGACACCGACACCGACACCGACACCGACACCGACACGGAAACCGACGACCCGGGCGACACCGGCGGCGAAGCGGACGGGGACCGGCACGACGCGGCCCCCGGCACCGACGGCCGTGAACCCGCTGACGCCCGGCGCACCGACTAGCCCACACCACGAGCAGACCACGAGCACCAGGGGGCACGCGTGGACATCGAACTCGTCGCGGTCGGCGACGAACTCCTCATCGGCGACGTCGTCAACACCAACGCGACCGTGCTCGGGCAGATGCTCACCGACGCCGGGATCCACGTCACCGGTATCTCGACGGTCGGCGACGGCCTCGACAGCCTCGTCGACGTGCTGCGCATCGCCGTCGGCCGCGCCGACGCGGTGCTGATCACCGGCGGACTCGGCCCCACCTCCGACGACCGCACCCGCGAGGCCGTGGCCCGGGTCGCCGAGGTCCCGCTCCACCGCGACCCCGATGTCGAACAGTGGCTGCGCGACCGCTACCGGGACAGCAACCGCACCCTCACCGGGCTCGGCCTCCAGCAGGCCGACGTCCCGGAAGGCGGCCGGGTGCTGCCCAACGACCGCGGCAGCGCGCCCGGCCTGGCGATCGACATCCGCGGCACCGCCGTCTACGCGACGCCGGGCGTCCCGCACGAAATGGCCGCGATGGTCGGCGACCAGGTCCTGCCCGACCTGCTGCGCCGCTCCGGCTCGCCCGCCCCGCGCGCCCAGCGCGTGCTGCGCACCGTGGGCGTCGGCGAAGGCGTCGTCGCGCAGTACCTCGAACCGTTGGAGAAGCAGGTCGCCGAGGCCGGCGCGGTCGAGGTCGCCTACCTCGCGGAGCCGGGTGAGACGCGCGTGAAGCTCACCTCCACCGGTCCGGGCGGCGGCGAGGCCGTCGACGCGGCCGCGATGCGCGCCTACGAACTGCTCGGCGACTGCGTCTACGCCGAAGGCGACGAGACCCTGGTGGCCGTCGTCGCGCGGCTGCTGGCGAAGCGCGGCGCGACGCTCGCCGCGGCGGAATCCCTCACCGGCGGGCTGCTCGCCTCGACGATGGTGACGGTGCCGGGCGTCTCCGCGGTGTTCCGCGGCTCGGTGACCGCGTACGCGACCGATGTGAAGCAGTCGGTGCTCGGCGTCGACGCCGGACTGCTGGCCGCCGAGGGCGCCGTACACCCGCGCGTGGCACGGGAAATGGCCGAGGGTGTGCGATCCCTCCTGTCGGGTACGTACGGGGTGGCCACGACCGGAGTGGCCGGCCCGGATCCCCAGGACGGGCGCCCGGTCGGCGAGATCCACATCGCGGTCGCGGGCCCGGACGGAACGGCTTCGGACACCGCGCAACTGTGGGGCGACCGGGACCGGATCCGGGCGCTGACCGTGGTGCGGGCGTTGGAACTGCTGCGGCGCACGCTGCTCGGCCTGCCGCAGAAGCAGGCCCGGGAATGCACGGGCTGAGAGGGGGGTTGTGCCGTCGATGGGGAATGTACGGGACGAACGTGGTAAAACGCCGCTCCGAATGTCAAGGCTGCACGCCCTCAGTGAACAGGACGTCAGACCGGGTACGGAGTCGGGATCGGCCGGGTACGGTGGGGCTGTGTCCGTTGCAGCCGCGGTCCTAGGAGGGAGCGACCGATGATTCTGCTTCGTCGCCTACTGGGTGACGTGCTGCGTCGGCAGCGCCAGCGCCAGGGCCGCACCCTGCGCGAGGTGTCGTCGGCGGCCCGGGTCTCGCTCGGGTACCTCTCGGAGGTCGAGCGCGGCCAGAAGGAAGCGTCGTCCGAACTGCTCTCCGCCATCTGCGAGGCGTTGGACGTGCGCATGTCGATCGTGCTGCGCGAGGTGAGCGACGAACTCGCGCTCGCCGAGCTGGCGCACAACGAAGGTCTGACGTCCCGTCCGGTGCTCGAGCCGGTGGGCTCGGCGCAGAGCGAGCGCGTGCCGGGCGACCGCCTGGCGGGTGCCGGCGCGCCGAACCAGGTCAAGACCGCCAACCAGGTCGAGGTGGTCGCCGCCGCCTGAACAGGGCGCGGCGTGAGCGAGGGCGGTGCGGGCCGACAAGGCCCGGCGCCGCCCTCACGCTTTGTCGACGACTTCGCCGCATTTGTCACGGATCGTCACCAAGTGGTGCGCCGATCGAGTGATTGGCGGTGCCTGGCCTCGCCCGACCGGTTGTTCCCGGGCAAGGCTGGAGGTCCCCGTGAGGGGAACCGAGGGAGGCCGACCATGAACCCGGTTGGGCAGCACCTTGGCACCACCGCCCCGGCTCGCGGCACGCGCCCGCGGCCCGAGGGCGGCTTCGCGGCCCGCACCCTGCGGGCCCTGCTGGACGGCCGCGTCCGCGACCGCGACGCGGCGACGTGGGCCGTCGCCGCCGTCCTGACCCTGGCGTGGTGGGCGGCCTTCGGCTGGCTCGCCGGCCTCGACACCGCGGGCCCGGCCACCGGCGCGGCCCTGTGCGGCGGCTGGAGCCTCAGCCTCCTGCCGGTCCACTGCGCCGCCCGCTTCCGCCGCAACCGCGGCGGGGCGAACGTCGACGACGCCGAGCAGGCGGAGGGGCTGCCGCGGGCGGGGTGACCGGGCACCACCGCCCCGACGCGCCGCCCACCCGCCTCGAACGCGGGCGGGCCCGGCACCCCCAGGAGTGCCGGGCCCGTCGTGCGGGTCAGCGTGTGGCTACCACGGCATCGTCACGCCGCCGTTGGGGCGGAGGATCTGGCCGGTCATGAACTTCGCCGCGTCCGACGCCAGGTACGCCACCGCGTAGGCGATGTCCTCGGGCTCGCCGACGCGCTTGAGCGGGGACATCTTGACCATCGGGGCGGCGACGGCGGCCTTGCGGGCCTCGTCCTCGGTGCCGTCCTCGGCCGTCCAGTGACGGCCCGTCATGCCGGTGACGATCCAGCCGGGCGCAACCGCGTTGACCCGGACGCCGTTCGGGCCGACCTCGGTGGCGAGCGTCTTGGTGAGCTGCACGACGGCGGTCTTGGCGGTGCTGTAGCAGACCAGGCCCGCGTTGGTCGTGTCGATGGCGCTGGACGCCATGTTGACGATGCTGCCGGATCCCTGCTCGACCATGACGCGCGCGGCGGCGCGGCAGCCGTAGAAGACGCCCTTGAAGTTCACCGACAGCACCCGGTCGAGGTCCTCGTCGGTCGTCTCGATCACGGTGCTCGTGTGCATGATGCCCGCCACGTTGGCCATCACGTCGAGGCGCCCGTGCGCGGCGACGGCGGAGGCCACCAGCTCGTCGACGGACGCTGCCGACGACGTGTCGACGCGCGCCGCGGACGCCGTGCCGCCGGCCTCCGCGATCAGCTTCGCGGTCGCCTCGGCGCCGCCCTCGTTGATGTCCGCGCACACCACGGCCGCGCCGAGTTCGGCGAGGACCTGCGCGCTGCTGCGGCCGATTCCGCTGGCGGCACCGGTGATGACGGCCACGCGGCCGGACAGATCGAGGGCTGTGCGCAACACGGGTTCCCCTCCCACGGAGTTCAGGGCCGGGATCCCGGGCCCATCGGGACCGTAGGCAGGATCTGACGAACAGTCAATAATCGTTGACCGGGGCGCGCGTCACCTTGTCCGCGGCGGATCCGCGCCCGGTCAGGAGCCGGACTGCTGGGCCAGGCACCAGCGGTGTGCGGTGCTGCCGACGGAGATCAGGCCGGAGTGGGCCAGCCCGTCGCAGACGTTGTCGGGAAGTCCGGACCCGGTGCCGGGAGTCGACGCGGGCATCGGGCGGCGCGACGGGACGCCGCCGTGCTCCGGCCCCGGGCGGCGCGGGGGCTGCCGCGGCGGTTCGGCGGTGGGGGAGGCGGTGGGGGAGTCGGCCGCGGACGGCTGCGGCGTGTTCCACGCCGTGTGCCGCAGCCCGGCCGTGGCGACCGGGCCCGGCAGCGGCGGCAGCGGCACGACCGCGGGCAACGGCCCGAGGGGGTCCGGGGCGAGCGCCTGCGGGGCGGCCGACACGCAGCCGGCCAGGAACGGCAGGCAGAGCAGGGGGACGAGACGCCGCAGCGGTCGGCGGCGCGCGGCAACAGGATTCACAGCGGTCATATTGATCACAGCGGTCACAGGGAGGCTCCTCCGGGTCGCGCACGCCGAACGCCCTGTACGACGACCCGGAGGCGGCGGAGTCACCGCGAATCCCCCGAACAGTTGACAGCGTTCGATCATCCGCCGGTCGGGTGACCGAAAAGTCTCACCGCGACCGACCGGAAACGACCGGAAGCCAGCGGAAATCTCCAGGTCACCGCGGGTCCGGCTGGCACCGTGGGCACCAGAACACCACGCGCGGCGGCTGCCCCGCGTCGACCCGGCGGATCGGCGTCCGGCAGCGGCGGCACGGCCGCCCCGCGCGGCCGTAGACCCAGTGCTGCTGCCCGGGCCGGGTGTCTCCGGTGGTGACATGGCCGTGCCGCGTGCGGTTCGCGGCCAAGGCGCGCCGCGCCAAGTCGGCCCATGCGCGCAGGTCGCCCGCGTCGGCGACCGGGGCGAACGGGGACACCCCGCGCAGGAAGCACAGTTCGGCCCGGTACACGTTGCCGATGCCCGCCAGGTTGCGCTGGTCGAGCAAGGCTTCGCCGATCGACCGCGCGGGCTGCGCGGCGAGCCGGCGCGCGGCCTCGTCCGCGTCCCAGTCCGGGCCGAGCAGGTCGGGGCCCAAGTGGCCGACGACGCGGGCTTCGTGCGCGGTGGGCAGCAGGTCGACGACCGGCATGCGCAGCCCGACGGCGGAGTAGTCCTCGTTGGTCAGCACCACCCGCACCTGGTCACGGCCGCCCGGAATCCGGGCGTCGGGGGCCTGAACGCGCCACACGCCGTCCATGCGGAAGTGCGTGTGCAGGGTCAGATCGCCGTCGAAGCGGGTCAGGAGGTGCTTGCCGCGGGGTTCGATGCCGACCACGGTCCGGCCGCGCAGATCGACGGTCGCGTAGCGCGGGACCCGGAAATCGGTGCGGGTGAGCACCCGCCCGTCCAGCGCACCGCGCAGCTGCATGGCGGCCAGGAACACCGTGTCACCTTCGGGCATGACCCCATTGTCCGGGACCGGACGCCGTCCGCGGCGGGCAGCCCCGCGAAGGCCGGGCTGCGGACCGCAGCCGCAGACCGCAACCGGTACCGCACCCGCGCGGCCAGGAACACGTGCGCGGCACCGGTTGCCGTTCTGCCTGCCCCTACCGTGGCGCGTGCAGGTTCGTCACGGGCGAGGCTCGCCTCCCCGGAGGGAGGAACGGATCGGCGCGTGGCCTCCGTTGCCCTCGATACTGCGCGACGGACGTGACCGGGGTGTTTCGTCCGGCAGGCGGGGACGTAACGAACAGGTCTCACCCGCGCAGCCGGAGGCCGCGCGGCGTCGCGTGGAACCCGGCGGCTTCCAGCGCCCGGCCGAGCGACGACGTCAGAATGCCCTCGCCGTCCGCGCGTTCCACCGTCAGCTTGCCCAGCGCGCCCTCCCGGACGGCCAGCGCGAGCGCGTCCACCGCGGGCTGCAGCCGCAGCGGGTCCTCGGTCCAGCTCAGCAGCGAACGGCCGCCGCGTTCGATGTAGAGCACGAGCTCGCCGTCGACGAGCACGACCAGCGCCCCGGCCTTGCGGCCCGCCCGGTGCCCGCCGCCCGCGTCGCCGGGGCGTTCCGGCCACGGGAGCGCGGCACCGTACGGGTTCGCCGGATCGGCCGCGGCCAGCAGCAGCGCCCGCGGCCCGGCGTCCTCGCGCGCTCCCGCGGCCCCGCCGCGCGGTGCGAAGCCGCCCGGTGCGAGGGCGCCGGCGCCGAAGCCGCCCGCCCCGAACGCGCCCGGCCCGCCGAATCCGTCGCCGCCCGCGGCCGCCGACTCGGCCCGCCGCTCCGCCGCCTGATGCAGCGCCCGCAGCCGGTCCACCGCGCCGTCCGCGGCGAACTGCGCGGCGCCGAGGCCTTCCACGAAGTAGCCGCGGCGCACCCGCCCGGTCTCCTCGAACACCGACAGCACCCGGTACGCGGCCGAGAACCCGCCCGGGCTGCCCTCCGCGACCACCGCGCCGCGGGTGACGACGCCGTGCCGGTCGAGCAGCGTCTCGGCGAGCGCATGCGCGCGCCGCGTCGGATCGGTCTCCCGGTCCGGGACCAGCGACCAGCGGCCTACCGCCGTCGGCGGCGCGGAGCGCACCGGCATCACCGGTCGGCCGCGGCTCAGCCCCGCGTACCGGCCGCGCGGTGTGGCGCGGCGGGCCCGGTGGGCGGTCGAGCCCGCGGTCCGCCCCGACCCCATCAGGGCGCGCAGCGGTGCGAGCGTGTCGCCGGTGACGTGCCCGGCCCACGCGAGATCCCACAGCGCCGACACGACTTCGCCCTCGCTCGGCGGGGCGCCGTCGGCCAGGGTCGCGGCGACCCGGTCGGCGATCTGCTTGAAGAACAGCCCGTAGCCGCCGTCGAGCGCGCCGAGCACCGCCTGGTGCAACGGGCTGGGATCCAGCGGCACCGGCGGCGGCATGAGCAGCGGTGCGGCATCCGCCAGATACAGCGACACCCAGCCGTCGTTGCCCGGGAGACCGCCGTGCCCGGCCCACACCACCTCGCCGGTCGCGCACAACTCGTCGAGCAGCGCCGGCTGGTAGCCGTGCACGCGGCCCGGCAGCACGAGCTTCTCCAGCGCGGAGGCGGGCACGGACGCGCCCTGCAGCTGCTCGATCGCCCGGACCAGCCCGTCCACGCCGCGCAGCCCGCCCGATCCGGCGGACGCACCGGCGGCGGCGCCCTGCCACACCGGCAGGAACCGGGCGAGGGCGATCGGCGGCACCGGCTCGACCTCGTGCCGCAGCGCGGCCAGCGACCGCCGCCGCAGCATGCGCAGCACCTCGGCGTCGCACCACTCGGTGCCCGCGCCGCCCGGCCGGAACTCGCCGGACACCACGCGCCCGGCCGCGGCGAGCCGCTGGTACGCCCCGGTCACCACCGCCGTGCCCAGCCCGAACCGGGCCGCCGCGTCGACGGCGTGGAACGGCCCGCGGGTACGGGCGTAGCGGGCCAGCAGATCGCCCAGCGGGTCCTTGACCGGCTCGGTGAACGCCTCGGGCACGCCCACCGGCAGCGGCGTGCCGAGCGCGTCGCGCAGCCGCCCGGCGTCCTCGATCGCCGCCCACTGCTCGGTGCCCGCGATGCGCACGCGAATGGCCCGCCGGGACTCCTCCAGCCCGACGAGCCACCGGGCGGTGTCCGGCGCGGAGCCGAGGCTGCGGGCCACGATCTCGTCGGTGGTCTGCGGGCCGAGCAGCCGCAGCAGGTCGGCGACGCCTTCCAGGTCGCGGGCACGGCGGTCGTCGGTCAGGCGCTGCAGCTCGTTCTCGGTCCGGGCGACGACGTCCGCGTCGAGGAGTTCGCGCAGCTCGGCTTGGCCGAGGAGTTCGGACAGCAGGCGGGAGTCCAGCGCGAGCGCGGCCGCGCGGCGTTCGGCGAGCGGCGAATCGCCTTCGTACATGAACTGGGCGACGTAGCCGAACAGCAGTGACCGGGCGAACGGCGACGGTTCGGGCGTGGTGACCTCGACGATGCGGACCTTGCGCGTCGCGATGTCGTCCATCAGCCCGGCCAGGCCGGGCACGTCGAACACGTCCTGGAGGCACTCGCGCATCGTCTCGAGGACGATCGGGAACGACCCGTACTCGCTCGCCACCGACAGCAGTTGGGCGGCCCGCTGGCGCTGCTGCCACAGCGGCGTGCGGCGGCCCGGCATGCGGCGCGGGAGCAGCAGCGCACGCGCCGCGCACTCGCGGAACCGGGACGCGAACAGCGCCGATCCGCCGACCTCGGCGGTGACCAGCGGTTCGACCTCGGCGGGTTCGAACACCGCGAAGTCCGGCGGCAGGCTGAACTCGGCGTCCTGGTCGCCGCCGCCGTCCGGGCCGAACGGGTCGCCGGTGTCCGGCAGCCGGAGCACGATGCCGTCGTCGCCGTGCATCGTCTGCACGTCGAGCCCGGTGCGTTCGCGCAGCCGCGCGGCCACCGCCAACGCCCAGGGGGCATGTACCTGGGCACCGAACGGCGAGTGCACGACGACGCGCCAGTCGCCGAGTTCGTCGCGGAAGCGCTCCACGACGATGGTGCGGTCGTCGGGCACGTGCCCGCACGCTTCCCGCTGCTCCTTGAGGTAGGCGAGCAGGTTGTCGACCGCCCACGGGTCCAGGCCCGCCGCGGCGACCCGCTCGCGGGCCTCGGTCTCCGGCATGGCGCCGACTTCGCGCAGGAACGCGCCGAGCGCACGGCCGAGTTCGACGGGGCGGCCGAGCGCGTCGCCGTGCCAGAACGGCAGCTTGCCGGGCACGCCGGGGGCAGGGGTGACCAGGACCTTGTCGTGCGTGATGTCCTCGATGCGCCACGACGACGTGCCCAGGGTGAACACGTCGCCGACGCGCGACTCGTAGACCATTTCCTCGTCGAGTTCGCCGACCCGCGACTTCGACTTGCCGTCGCCCGCCGCCAGGAAGACCCCGAACAGGCCGCGGTCCGGGATCGTGCCGCCGCTGGTGACGGCGAGCCGCTGCGCTCCGGGCCGCGCGGTCACCGTGCCGGCCACCCGGTCCCACACCAGGCGCGGCCGCAGCTCGGCGAACGCGTCGCTGGGGTAACGGCCGGCGAGCATGTCGAGGACGGCTTCGTAGGCCGACACCGGCAGTGCCGCGAACGGCGCGGCCCGGCGCACGACGCCGAGGAGTTCCTCGACGTCCCAGTCCTCGACCGACACCATCGCGACGATCTGCTGCGCGAGCACGTCGAGCGGGTTGCGTGGCGGCCGCACCGCCTCGATCGAACCGTCCCGCATCCGCTCGGTCACCACCGCGGTCTGCACGAGGTCGCCGCGGAACTTCGGGAAGACCACGCCGCGCGACACCGCACCGACCTGGTGTCCCGCACGGCCGACCCGCTGCAGCCCGGAGGCCACCGACGGCGGCGACTCGACCTGCACCACCAGGTCGACCGCCCCCATGTCGATGCCCAGCTCCAGGCTCGACGTGGCGACCACCGCGGGCAGCCGCCCGGCCTTGAGGTCCTCCTCCACGACCGCGCGCTGCTCCTTGGACACCGACCCGTGGTGTGCCCGGGCCAGCACCGCCGGGGCGCCCTTCGCGCTGCCCGCCTGTGCCATCAGCTCGGCGGGAGAGGAGTCCTCGGGCATCGCCTCGCCGGTGGCGCGCTCGTAGGCGATCTCGTTGAGGCGCCCGCACAGCCGCTCGGCCAAGCGCCGCGAGTTGGCGAACACGATGGTCGAGCGGTGCGCCTGCACCAGGTCGACGATCCGCTCCTCGACGTGCGGCCACACCGACGCGCGCTGCACTTGGCCCAGCTCGTCGTACTCGGCGGGCTTGCCGGCCAGCTCGCCCATGTCCTCGACGGGCACCACGACGGACAGGTCGAAGGTCTTCGCGGACGGCGGCTGCACGATGATCGCGTCGCGCGTCCCGCACAGGAACCGGGCGACCTCGTCGACCGGCCGCACCGTCGCGGACAGCCCGATCCGCCGCGCGGGCTTGTCGAGCAGCTGGTCGAGGCGTTCCAGGCTGAGCGCGAGGTGCGCGCCGCGCTTGGTCCCGGCGACCGCGTGCACCTCGTCGACGATCACCGTGTCGACGCCGCGCAGCGCATCGCGCGCCTGCGAGGTGAGGATCAGGAACAGCGACTCGGGCGTCGTGATGAGGATGTCCGGCGGCTTGGCGGCGAACCGGCGCCGGTCGGCCGCGGGCGTGTCCCCCGACCGCACTCCGACCTCGACCTGCGGCTCCGGCAGGCCGAGCCGCACCGCGGCCTGCCGGATCCCGGCCAGCGGGCCGCGCAGGTTGCGCTCGACATCGACCGCGAGGGCCTTGAGCGGGGAGATGTACAGCACACGGCAGCGCAGCCGCGGGTCGACCGGCGGCGGCTCGGCGGCCAGCCGGTCGAGCGCGGACAGGAACGCGGCGAGCGTCTTGCCCGACCCCGTCGGCGCGACGACCAGCGCGTCCCGCTCGGCGGCGATGGCCGCCCACGCGCCGGCCTGCGCGGCCGTCGGCTCGTGGAAGGCACCCGTGAACCAGTCCCGGGTGGCGGGGGAGAAACCGTCGAGGACCGCGGACATGTCGGGGGCATCGTGGTCATGCATAGGCAATCCATCGTGCCAAGCCGGACCGACAAACGCGCCCGGCGGACTCCGCGCGGCGCCCGCGGACCCAGAGTCAGCCGAGTCAGCCGAGTCAGCCGAGTCAGCGCAGCGCGGCCGGGACGTCCATGGCCACGCACACCGCGCGCCACACGTCCTTGGCGTCGTACCCGGCGTCCAGCGCCTGCGTGACGGTACGCCCGCCCAGCTCGGCGATCACGTGGTCGCGGGCGAAGGAGTCGGCGTAGGTCTCGCCGAAGTGGGCGCGCATCCGTTCCCAGAAGTCGGTCAGTCGCATGCCCCCAGTATCCCGGTTGCGCCCCGGGTCCCGGCCGGTCCGCGGCGGCGGCCGACCGGGCGCGATTCCGGCGGAACCCCGGTCTCCACATACAGTGCAAGGCGTGACCACGACCCCCGCACCCCCCGGCGACGACCACGGCGGCCTCGCGACCGCCGCTCCGGAGACCGGCGACGGCCGTACGTCCGAACCCGCGGGCGATTCCGCCGCCCGCCCCCGCGAGCAGATGCCTCCGTGGCTGCCCCGCGCCGTCCTGATGATCCTCGGCATGATCATCGGCTTCATGCTGCTGCGCTGGGCCTTCGGGCACCTGCGCGGGTTCCTCATGGACCTGGTCATAGCGCTCTTCCTGGCGCTGGCCATCGAACCGGCCGTGGACAAGCTCGCCCGGCGCGGCATCCGGCGCGGGGTGGCGACCGGGATCGTGTTCGTGGTGGTGCTGGCGGTGCTCGCCGCGATCCTCGCCGCGGTCGGCTCCCTCGTCGTCGACCAGGTCGCCAACCTGGCCCGCAACATGCCGCACTACGTCCAGTCACTGCTCGACTGGATCAACCACAGGTTCCACACCGAACTGACGATGGACAAGATCCAGGGCGGCCTGTTCAAGGACTCCAACACCGTCCAGGGCTACGCCGAGAAAGTCGCGAACAACGCCCTCGGCTTCGGCCAGGCGGTCATCGGCGGCCTGTTCGAGCTGTTCACCATCGGCATGTTCACGTTCTACTTCGCCGCCGAAGGCCCGCGCCTGCGCCGCGCGGTGTGCTCGCTGCTGCCGCCCGCGAAGCAGACCGAGGTGCTGCGCGCGTGGGAGATCGCCATCGACAAGACCGGCGGCTACCTGTACTCGCGGGCGCTGATGGCCCTGGTGTCGGCCGTCGCGCACTACATCTTCTTCCTGGTCCTGGGCGTGGACTACGCACTGGCGCTCGGCATCTGGGTCGGCATCGTGAGCCAGTTCATCCCGACTGTCGGCACCTACATAGCGGCCGCGCTGCCGGTGCTGGTCGCGCTGACGCAGAGCCCGGCGGACGCGCTGTGGGTGATCGTCTTCGCGACCGCGTACCAGCAGTTCGAGAACTACCTGCTGCAGCCGCGCATCACGTCGATGACCGTGGACATCCATCCGGCGGTCGCGTTCGGCTCGGTCATCGCGGGCGCCGCGCTGCTCGGGCCCACCGGCGCGCTGATCGCCATTCCGGCGACGGCCACCGCGACCGCGTTCCTCTCGACGTACGTGCGGCGCTACGAGGTCAACGATCACCCGCTGGCGGCCGCGGACACCAAGCCTCCCAAGCCCGCCACGCCCGCACGGGTGTCCGGACCGCGGCGCTACTTCCAGAACCGGAACAAGTGATAGCCGAGTGAGGTCCAGCCCGGCGGGATGTTCATCGCGTCCGTGATGTGGTCGACCTGGTCGAAGAACCAGCGGTTGATCTCCGGCGTGAACAGCAGCGCGAAGAGGAGCAGCGGGCCGAACTGCGCATACGGGGCGATCGCCCGGCGGAAGTCGTAGGACAGCCACGGCTCGATGATCCCGTAGCCGTCGAGCCCCGGGACCGGCAGCAGGTTGAGCACCGCGGCGATGACCTGGAGCTGGGTGAAGAACGCGAAGGCCGCGTAGAACGGCGCCCCCGCGCTGTTGAACAGCGACGTGTTGAGGAGCAGCCCGCACACCGCGGCGATCGCCACGTTGGTGAGCGGCCCGGCCGCGGACACCCAGCTGTGCTGGGCCCGGCTGCGGATGCGGCCGCGGTCGATGTAGACCGCGCCGCCGCTGAGCGGGATGCCGCCCATCAGCACGAAGATCGTCGGCAGGATGAAGGTGAACAGCGGGTCGCTGTACTTGATCGGGTCGAGGGTGAGATAGCCCTTGCCGATCACCGTCGTGTCACCGGCGCGCAGCGCGACGAAGGCGTGCATGAATTCGTGGAGGCACAGGGAGATCAGCCACGCGCTCATGACGAACAGGAAGACCGCGATCCGCTGGTCGCCGCTGCCGTTCCAGGCGCTCGCGCCGGACGCGATGCAGACCACGATCAGGGCCAGGAAGAGCGCGGACGGCCGCACATGGCGGAGGTGCGAGCCGGGACGGGTCCAGGCGTCGGTCACGATCGGGCCTCTCCCGTCCGGGCGTGCGGTCTGCGGTCCGCCGGGCGGGCCCGGCATGTCGGGAAGTATGCCGCGTCCCCGGTCCCGCGCACAGCGGGGGCCGGGGACGCGAGGGGTCTTCCGACGGGTTTTCGACGGAATGTCCGCGGATCAGTGGAAGGCGTGCTCCGGGCCCGGGTACGTGCCGCCCACGACGTCCGCCGCGTAGGCGCGCGCCGCGTCGCCGAGAAGTGCCCGCAGGTCGAGGTACTGCTTCACGAACTTGGGCAGCTTGCCCTGGGTGAGCCCGGCCATGTCGGTCCAGACCAGCACCTGCGCGTCGGTGCCCGCGCCCGCGCCGATGCCGACGGTCGGGATGTCGAGCTGCTCGGTGACCCGCGCGGCCAGTTCTTCGGGGACCAGTTCCAGGACGACCGCGAACGCGCCCGCCGCCTGCATGGCCTTCGCGTCGCGGATGAGCTGGGCGCCCGCCTCGTCGCCGCGGCCCTGCACGCGGTAGCCGCCGAGCACGTTGACCGACTGCGGGGTCAGGCCGATGTGCGCCATGACCGGGACGCCCGCGGTGACCAGCGCCTCGACCTGCGGCGCCATCGCGACGCCGCCTTCCAGCTTGACCGCGCCGGCGCCGGCTTCCTTCATGAAGCGCGCGCCGGTCTCCAGGGCCTGGGCGGGGGAGATCTGGTACGAGCCGAACGGCATGTCGGCCACGACCATCGCGCGCTTGGTGCCGCGCACGACCGCCGAGGTCATCATCACGATGTCGTCGACGGTGACGGGGATGGTGTTCTCGTATCCGAGGTGGTTGTTGCCGGACGAGTCGCCGACGAGCAGGACCGGTATGCCGGCCTCGTCGAAGACCGACCCGATCATCGCGTCGTACGCGGTGAGCATCGGCCACTTCTCGCCGGTCGCCTTGGCGCGCGCCAGGTCGCGCACGGTCACGCGGCGGCCGGTGCCGGTGCCGCCGTACAGCGTGAGGCCGGGGCCCTCGGGGCTCTTCGGCGCGGTCGGCTGCGGCACAGCGGAGGGCTGCGGTTCGGACATGGTGAGACTCCTCATCTAGAGGCGCACGGACGGCGTCCCCTGACTCACGCCCATGGTGGCACGTGTCGGTCGAGGACGACAGACGCCCGCGGCCTCCTCTGCGGCCGGCGCCGAGGGCATGCCGACGGCCGCGGTTTGCCGAGTATTTACGATACGAGCCTAGACCGTTTCGTAAATACGAGTAGAGTCGTGAGATAACGAAACGAGACTGAACCGTATCGAAAACCGGCCGCGAGGCCGGGAGTCCTGGGGGACCCCCTTGTCTGACCCGAACAACGCTGCCGCACCCGGCATACCCGGCCGCGGCACACCGCCGGCCACCGTCGACCCGCACATCCACCGCCGCCGCTGGGCGATCCTGGGCGTGCTGATCCTGTCGCTGCTCGTCGTCGTCCTCGACAACTCGATCCTCAACGTCGCCATCAAGGTCATCGCCGACCCGGACCAGGGCCTGGGCGCGTCGCAGAGCCAGCTCCAGTGGGCGATCAACTCGTACACGCTGGTCTTCGCGGGCCTGCTGTTCACCGCCGGCATCCTCGGCGACCGCTACGGCCGCAAGAAGCTGCTGCTGTTCGGCATGGCCGTGTTCGGCGCCGCGTCGCTGCTGTCGTCGATGGCGCAGAGCCCCGGCCAGCTGATCGCGGCCCGCGCGGTGATGGGCTTCGGCGCCGCGTTCGTCATGCCCGCGACGCTGTCCATCATCAGCAACGTCTTCGAACCGCACGAGCGCCCCAAGGCGATCGGCATCTGGTCCGGCGCGGTCGGCCTCGCCATCGCGATCGGCCCGATCACCGGCGGCGTGCTGCTCGAGCACTTCTGGTGGGGCTCGGTCTTCCTGATCAACGTCCCGATCGTCGTCGTCGGCATCACCGCGATGATCCTCATGGTCCCCGACTCCAAGGACCCGCGGCCCGGCAAGCTCGACCCCATCGGCGTGCTGCTGTCCATCGCCGGCCTGGTCTCGCTCGTCTACGGCATCATCAAGGGCGGCGAGGACTCCTGGTCGAGCCCGCAGGTCATCGGCACCATGCTGCTCGGCGTCGCGATCCTCGCGGTCTTCGTCTGGTTCGAGAAGCGCAGCGACCACCCGGCGCTCGACGTCCGGCTGTTCCGCGAGCGGACCTTCTCCGCCGCGTCCGCCGCGATCGGCCTGGTGTTCTTCGCGCTCATGGGCGTGACCTTCTTCATGGCCTTCTACCTCCAGTCGGTGCGCGGGTACACGCCGCTGGAGACGGGCCTCTTCCTGCTGCCGCTCGCCATCGGGCAGCTGCTCTTCGCGCCGCGCAGCGCCGGCCTGGTGCGCACGTACGGCGTCCGCGCCGTGACCACCGCCGGCATGCTCGTGGTCACCGGCACGTTCCTGGCCTTCCTGGCCGCGGACGCGGACACGCCGATGTGGCTCGTCTGCGGCGTGTTCTTCTTCCAGGGCGTCGGCATGTCGCTGGTCATGCCGCCCGCGACCAACTCGGTCATGGCGAGCCTGCCGCGGGAGAAGGCGGGCGTCGGTTCCGCGGTCACCAACACCGTCCGGCAGGTCGGCGGCGCGCTCGGCGTCGCGGTCCTCGGCTCGGTCCTCTCGTCGGTCTACCGGGACCAGATCGCCGGCAACGGCGTGCCCAAGGGCGCCGACGAGTCGATCGAAGCGACCCTCGGCGCGGCCGCCCATGCGGGCCCGGCCGGCTCCGGATGGGTGGAACCGGCAAAGGACTCCTTCATCACCGCCATGCACGCCACCACCCTCGGCTCGGCCGCCGTGGCCGCGATCGGCGCGGTCGTGGTCTTCTTCTGGATGCCGCGCAAGCCCGCCGCGACTCCGGCGGAGGCTGGGGAGCAGGCACGCGAGACCGCTAAGGTCTGAGTGATGACAACGCCGTTGACCGACCCTGCGCCCGCGGACGACGGCGCGCCCGGAACCTCCCGGGTGCCGGGCGCCCGGCCCCGCGGCCGCCCGCGCAGCGCCGTCGCCGAGCGCGCGATCCTCGACGCCACCATGCGCCTGGTCGCCGAGCAGGGCAGCCTCGCGGGGCTGTCCATCGAGGCGGTCGCCCAGGAGGCGGGGGTCGGCAAGGCGACCATCTACCGGCGGTGGCCGAACAAGGAAGCCCTGGTCATCGCCGCCCTCGAGGCCGCCGAACAGCCGCTTCCCGCACTGCCGGGCGACAACGTGCGCGACGACCTGGTCCTGCTGCTCGACGCGATGCGGGTCAACCTCATCGACGCGCGGGCCGAGGGGCTGCTGTCCGCGGTGCTCGGCCAGGTCAAGCAGCATCCCGAACTGGGCCGCCGCTACCACGAGGTGGTCATCGAGAAGCGCCGCGATGCGATGCGCGACGTGCTGCGCCGCGGCATCGCCTCCGGGGAGCTGCGCGACGACGTGTCCATCGAGCTGATGAAGGACCTGCTCGCCGCGCCGATGCTCACCCGCAAGCTGATGCAGGAACTGGATCTGCCGCCGGAGCTGCCCGCGCTGATCGTGGACACGGTGCTGGCGGGGATCGGCACCGACCGGCCGCGGTGCTGACCGTGTAGTGCTCGGCGAGCCGCCGGGCTCGGCCTTCGGGCCGGGCCCGGCGGTTCGTGTGTTTGCGGGGCTTTGCGGCGGGGTCCGCGGCGACTTTTGTGACCATCGTGTACCGGAACGGCTCCCGGGAGCCGACGGGGGAACCTCGGGGCGCGGCGTGCGCGTCCTGCAAGGACGTATGCGACATTCGGCGCGTGCCCCCGGCACGTGCTCGACCTTCCCCGGGAGACCGCCATGACTTGGCCCACCGCGACGGAGACCCGTGCCGAACCGGCCGCGCCGTCCGCCCGCCGCGGCCCCGCGTGGTGGCCCGGCTTCGGCCCGCTGATGCGCCGCCCGGCGTGGCGCCGCGGCCGGATCGCCGCGGGCTGCGCGGTGCTGCTCGCCCTGCTGATGGCCGGGCACGCCCTGGTGCCGAATACGCCCGGACACGTCGGGTCGCTGCTGGAAACGTTCCTGCCGTGGGTGGGGCTGCTCGTCCTGCCGCTGCTCGCCGCCGCCGCGGTACGCCGCTCGTGGACCGCGCTCGTGGCGACCGCGCTGCCGGTGGTCGTGTGGCTGGCGATGTTCGGCGGGACGGTGCTCCAGTCGGCCGGGAGCGGCCCGTACGACCTGCGCGTGGTCACCCACAACATCAACGCCGGGAACCCGGACCCGGCCGGCACCGCCCGCGCGCTGGCCGCCGAGAACGCCGACCTGGTGGCGCTGGAGGAGATTCCCGCCGGCCAGAGCGACCGCTACGGGGCCGTGCTCGACAAGAAGTACCCGTACCACGTGTCGGAAGGCACCGTGGCGCTGTGGAGCCGCTTCCCGCTGGCCGACGTCGCGCCGGTCGACCTGGGCATGGGCTGGACCCGCGCGCTGCGCGCCGAGGTCACGACGCCGAAGGGCCAAGCGGCCGTGTACGTCGCGCACCTCGCGTCGGTGCGGTTCGGCGGCAGCGGCTTCGCCGTCGGACAGCGCGACGACACGGTCCGCAAGCTCGCCGCCGCGGTCGACGCGGACACGGCCGAGTACGTCGTGCTCATGGGCGACCTCAACGGCCCCGTCGGCGACCGGGGTCTCGCGCCGCTGACCGACGGCCTCACCGACGCGCAGGACGCGGCGGGCGGCGGCTTCGGCTTCACCTGGCCGTCGTCCTTCCCGATGGCGGCTATCGACCACGTGATGGTGCGCGGCTTCGACCCGGTGAGCGCGAAGGTGCTGGCGAGGACGCCGAGCGACCACCGGCCGGTGCGGGCGGACCTGAAGTTCTGACCGCCGCGTCGCCAAGCCAAGCCAAGCCGTCGATCCGGCGAGCCGTCGATCCGGCGATCCGGCGATCCGTCGGGCCGGCTCAGCGGCCGCGCGGCAGCCCCAGCACCCGCTGGGCGACGATGTCGCGCTGGATCTGCTCGGTGCCGCCGTAGATGCCGGCCGCCCGCGACCACAGGTAGCCGGTCATCGCGTCGGGGCCGAGCACGTCCAGGCGCAGCCGCCCGACGAGCCGGTCGACGCGGGTGAGCAGCAGCTTGTCGAGGGAGCCCTCCGGCCCGGGGTCGGCGTCGGGGGAGCGGCCGCGGAGCCGGTCGCGGACCCGCAGGCGCAGGGCGTACAGCCAGCGTTCGGCGTGCCCGAGCCGTTCGGCGACGCGCGGATCGTCGGTGGCGGCCTGCGCGCGGGTCTCGGCGAGGGCCGCGGCCAGGCGCGAGGTCCAGCCGATGTCCGCCGGGCCGCGTTCGTAGCCGAGCAGGGCCATCGCGATGGCCCAGCCGTCGCCTTCCGCGCCCAGCAGGTCGGCCGCGGGCACCCGGACGTCGTCGAAGAACACCTGCGCGAACTCGCGGGTCTCGAACGCGGTGACGATCGGTTCGACGCGCACCCCCGGCGCGTCCATCGGCACCAGCAGGACGGACAGGCCGTGGTGCCGGCCGTCCGGCTCGCCGGTGCGGCACAGCAGCAGGCAGCGTTCGGCTTCGACCGCGCCGCTCGTCCAGATCTTCGTGCCGGTCACCCGGTAGGCGTCGCCGTCGCGGCGGGCCCGGGTGGACAGGGCGGCGAGGTCGGATCCGGCGTCGGGTTCGCTGAAGCCCTGGCACCACGCGACGGCGCCGGACAGCAGGTCGGCGAGGTGCGTGCCGCGTTGCGCGGGGGTGCCGAAACGGCGCAGCGCGTGGGCGAGATGGCCGATCGGCGGGACGGGCGGCATGCCGTGCGCGCCGAGTTCGTCGTTGACCACCGCTTCGTACGCCGCGGGCAGCCCCCGCCCGCCCGCTTCGGCCGGGAACGACACCCCGACGTAGCCGGCGGCGTGCAGCGTGCGATGCCACGCGACACGGTCGTCCGGATCGCCGGGCAGCCCTGCCGCGCGTATCCAGTCGACGAGGCCCGCGCGGAACGCGGCTTCGGGTGGGGTGTCGAGCGCACGCAGATCCGGCAGGGGGGCCGAAGCCGCCGGTGTGCCCGTAGCGGCGAGCCGGTGCGCCCGGCGCAGCCGCATGTGCGCGAGGTGCTCCCAGGTCATGCCGATGCCGCCGAGGATCTGAATCGCCGTCTCGCACACCGCGATTGCCGCCTCGGCGGACAGTGCGTGGGCGGCCGTCGCCACCGCGAGGGCGTCCGCGGGCGGGAGGTGGTCGACACCCCAGGCGGCGTGTGCGGCGATGGCGTCGGCGGCGGTCAGGTCGACCGCGGCGTCGGCGGCCAGGTGGGCGACGGCCTGGAAGGAGCCGACCGGGCGGCCGAACTGGCGGCGCACGCGGGCGTGTTCCAGCGCGTCGTCGAGAGCGCCGCGGGCGGTGCCGGCCAGGTCCGCGGCGGTGAGGGCGAGCGCGAAGGCCTCGGAGGAGCGGCCACTGGCACGTTCCGCCGCGATCTCGCCGTCGAGGTAGGGCGCCGGGACCATCGCGCGGGCGATCTCCCGGACGACAACGGCCACCTGCGCGGTATCCGCCTCGGGCGCGGTGCCGCTGCCCGGGCCGCGCATGGCCACCAGCCCGGCGCTGCGCAGCGCTTCGAGCGCGGGCGCGGGATCGGTGTCCAACTGGCGCGTTCCGGAAGGCCGGAAGGCCTTCGCGATACGTGCCGCGGTGTCGCGCAGGAGCCGGTCCTCGTCGTCGTCCGCCACGCGCGCACGCTAACAGCGCAATCTTTACAAAGAAAGAGTCCGGGCGGCTTGCGGTGGCGAGCCCGGTATCAGCGCGGCGCCCGGCCGTTGGGCCTGCCGTCGGTCGGGAACGCGGCCTCGCCGAGCGTGAAGACCGGGTCGTCCGAGGGGGTGCCGATGCCGCGGAGCTTGTCGGGGTTGGTGAGCCCCTGCACGCCGACGACGCCGTCGTCCGCGGTCTCGAAGGCCAGGAGGATCCGGCGGTAGCCGAAGTCCAGCAGCACCGCGGGCGCGCCGTTGACGTCGACCCGGTAGGCCTCGGTGCGGGCTTGCCGCCGCATGATGCCCAGCAGGAAGCGGACGACCTTCTCGGGGCCGAAGATCGGGTTGCGCGAGGCGGAGATCCGGCCGCCGCCGTCGTTCCACAGCACCACGTCGCGGGCCAGCAGCGCCTCCAGCCCGGCCCGGTCGCCGGTGGCCGCGGCGGCCACGAACCGGTCGACCAGGTCGAGGTGCTCGCGGCGGTCCACAGAGAACCGGGCGCGGTCCCCGCCGAGCCGCGCGGCGGCGCGGCGGTACAGCTGCCGGGCGTTGGCCGCGGAGATCGCCAGGGCGTCGGCGATGTCCTGGTACGGCAGCTCGAAGGCCTCGCGCAGCAGGTACACCGCGCGCTCCGGCGGCGACAGCTGCTCCATCAGCCGCAGTGCGGCCAGCGACAGGGTCGCCCGCTGCTCGGCGGTCTCCGCGGGGTCGAGGGCGAGCCGTCCGGTGGGGACGGGCTCGGGCACCCACGGGCCGACGTAGGTCTCCCGCCGCCTGCGTGCCGACCGCAGCTGGTCGAGGGCGAGCCGGGTGGTGGCGGTGACCAGCCAACCGCGCGGGTCCTCGATCGACGCCGGGTCGGAGCGCTGCCAGCGCAGCCAGGCGTCCTGCACGACGTCCTCGGCGTCGAACCAGCTGCCGAGCATCCGGTAGGCGAGGCCGAGCAGCACCCCGCGGTGCCGCTCGAAGGCCTCGTCCGCACCGGCGTGTCCCGGACCGCCGGGACGCGCCTCGGTCAGCGTGTCCGTCACACGGCCGCCGTCGCCCGCGGCGCGAGCGCCGGGGGCTGCAGGTGGGTGGTGACGCCGATCCGGTTCCACACGTTGATCGTACTGATCGCCAGGATCAGGTCGGCCAGCTCGCGGTCCGAGAAGGCGTCCTGCGCGGCCGCCCAGACGTCGTCGGACACACCGTTCTCGCCGAGCCGGGTGACGTCGTCGGTGAGCGCCAGTGCGGCGCGCTCGACCTCGGTGAAGAACGGCGACTCGCGCCACGCGCCGACCGCGAAGAGGCGGCGGACCTCCTCGCCCTCCTTGAGCGCGTCGGTGCTGTGCATATCCACGCAGAAGGTGCAGCCGTTCAGGAACGAGGCGCGCAGCTTGATCAGATGGAGGAGTCCGTGGTCGACGTTCGCGCGGACGTAGTTCTCCAGGCCGAGGACGGCCTGGTAGCCCTCGGGGGCGGTCTTGGCGAGGTTCAGGCGCTGGTTCACGAGGGGTGCCTTTCCTGGTGCGGGAGCGCCGCCGGGGGAGCGGGCG
This sequence comes from Uniformispora flossi, assembly GCF_049534875.1. Classification (NCBI taxonomy): domain Bacteria; kingdom Bacillati; phylum Actinomycetota; class Actinomycetes; order Kitasatosporales; family Streptomycetaceae; genus Uniformispora; species Uniformispora flossi. Next base: position 21,746 of record NZ_JBMULZ010000015.1, on the reverse strand, counting down.
CGGTGACACACGAACGACGGGGCGGCGGCCTCCGGATGTGACAGCTTCGCCCGTTCGCAGATGTGATGCCAGTCACACGCGCATTTCCGCAGGTCAGGAGGGTGCCGTCGGCGGCCGGCGGGCTCCGGCGGCGCCGTTGTCCGGCTCGGGGACTTTGTTGGAGGGCCCGTAATGTGTTCGCAACCGGGACAGGCCAAGATGTACCCATGGATAAGCAGCAGGAGTTCGTGCTTCGCACTCTCGAGGAGCGCGACATTCGGTTCGTGCGCCTGTGGTTCACCGATGTGCTCGGCTTCCTGAAGTCGGTCGCCGTCGCTCCTGCCGAGCTGGAGCAGGCCTTCGCGGAGGGCATCGGCTTCGACGGCTCGGCGATCGAGGGCTTCGCGCGCGTGCACGAGTCCGACATGCTCGCCAAGCCGGATCCTGCGACCTTCCAGATACTGCCGTGGCGCGCCGAGGCGCCCGGTACCGCGCGCATGTTCTGCGACATCCTCATGCCCGACGGCTCGCCGTCCTTCGCCGACCCGCGGTACGTCCTCAAGCGCACTCTGGAGCGCGCCTCGGACCGGGGCTTCACGTTCTACACGCACCCCGAGATCGAGTTCTTCCTGTTCAAGGACAAGCCGCTGGACGGCACGCCGCCGACCCCGGTCGACCACAGCGGGTACTTCGACCACACGCCACAGACGGTCAGCCACGACTTCCGGCGGCAGGCCATCACCATGCTGGAGAACATGGGCATCTCGGTGGAGTTCAGCCACCACGAGGGCGCGCCCGGCCAGCAGGAGATCGACCTTCGCTACGCGGACGCGCTCAGCACGGCCGACAACATCATGACGTTCCGGCTGGTGGTCAAGGAGGTCGCGCTCGAGCAGGGCGTGCACGCCTCGTTCATGCCGAAGCCGTTCTCGCAGTACCCGGGCTCGGGCATGCACACCCACCTGTCGCTGTTCGAGGGCGACCGGAACGCCTTCTACGAGGCGGGCGCCGAGTACCAGCTGTCCAAGGTCGGCCGGTCGTTCATCGCGGGCCTGCTCAAGCACGCCGCGGAGATGGCGGCGATCACCAACCAGTGGGTGAACTCCTACAAGCGGCTGTGGGGCGCGTCGGCGCGGACCGCGGGGATGGGCGGCGAGGCGCCGTCGTACATCTGCTGGGGCCACAACAACCGGTCCGCGCTGGTGCGCGTGCCGATGTACAAGCCGACCAAGGGCCAGTCGACGCGCATCGAGGTGCGGTCGATCGACTCGGCGTGCAATCCGTACCTGGCGTTCGCGGTCCTGCTGGGCGCGGGCCTCAAGGGCGTCGAGGAAGGCTACGAGCTGCCGCCCGGCGCCGAGGACGACGTGTGGGCGCTGACCGACGCGGAGCGCCGTGCGCTCGGCATCGCGCCGCTGCCGCAGAACCTCGCCGAGGCGATCGCGCTGATGGAGCGCAGCGAGCTGCTGCCGGAGGTGCTCGGCGAGCACGTGTTCGAGTTCTTCCTGCGGAACAAGCGGCAGGAGTGGGAGGAGTACCGCCAGCAGGTCACGCCGTTCGAGCTGGCGAAGTACCTGCCGGTCCTCTAGCCCGAGACGCGGGCGGACACCGGTCCACGACCGGTGGGCCCACCGCACCGACGCAGCAGCGCGCCGGCCGACCCGAGGGGTTGGCCGGCGCGGCTGTTTCGTGCGCCCGGTGTCCGTGCCGTCACCGCAGCGGGCGCATCAGCTCCATGACGAAGCGCTTGAACGCGTCCGCTTCGTCGCCTTGCGGCAGCAGCTGCGGCGCGCCCCGGCGGACCAGGGCGATGCCGATCGCCATCATCCACGCGGCCAGCGCGTGCCGCCGGGCCTCCTCGGGCGCGAGCCCGAGTTCCTCGTTGATGCCCGCGCCCCATTCGAGGCGCTGGCGCGTGACGCGGTCCAGGAACGGGCCGACGACCGGGTGCTGGGAATTGACCAGCAGCGTCGTGGTGACGTCCGCGCCCTGCGGGCCCGTGAACGCGAATTCCGTGAGCCAGCGTCCGCGTTCGACCGGGTCGGTGATGCGGGCGGCGGCCTCCATCATCGCGTCGGTCTCCGTGCACCACAGCTCCAGCGCGGCGTGGATCAGCGCGTCGCGGTCTTTGAAGTGCCAATAGAAACTGCCCTTGGTGGTGCCGAGGCGTTCGGCGAGCGGTTCGACCGCGATCGCGCCGAGCCCGCCTTCACGCATCGCCTCCAGGGCGGCGCGCGCCCAGTCGTCGCGGGAGAGGGTGCGTCTGCCGGACCGAGCAGGGCCGTCGGTCCGGACATTGTCCGAGGGAACACCGTTGCGCATAGCACACACGCTAACGTAGGGTTACCTCCCGTACGGTGGCGTATGGAGAGTCGGCAAGACGGAGGATCCCCCGGGCCGTGGGACGGACGACCCGAAGGGACGGCTCGCCGTACACCATCGGGCGGGTGGCGTGTCACTGCCGGACATCGCGGTCGGGGGACTCGATGGCCGGCGACACGCCCGAGCCGTACGGCCGCCGGGGGCTTCCCTCCGGCGGCCGTACGTGCGCCCGGACGGCGGGTCGCCTGTTGGGCCGCGGCGGCTCCGCGGATACGCTCGCCTGGTGACCACTTGGGACCCGGGATCCGGGGGCGTCTCGACCGCACGCCTGGTCAGGCTGGGTTTCACCGACGCCGCGGCGGCCGCCCGCCGGCTCGAGGACCCCGCCCTCGCCGGAATACGCGAAGACCCGCTCCTCCTCGAAGCGCTGTCCGCGACCGCCGACCCCGACCTGGCCCTGCTCGGCCTCGTCCGGCTGGCCGAAGCCGCCGACGACCGCGCGGTGCTGCTGTCCACGCTGGCCTCCGCGAAACCGCTGCGCGACCGGCTCCTCGGTGTGCTCGGCGTCAGCGCCGCGCTCGGCGACCACCTCGCGCGCCACCCCGAGGACTGGCGCACCCTCGTCACCTACGACGTCCAGGACGCGCACCCCACTCCCGAGTACTTCCGGCGCACCCTCGCCGCCGCACTCGAGGACCGCGCGCACGGCGCGCCGACCGGCGAAGAGGCGCTCGACACGCTGCGCGTCGCGTACCGCCGCTGCCTGCTCTCCATCGCCGCCCGCGACGTCTGCGGCACCGCCGACGTCGCCCAGGTCGCGGCGGAACTCGCGGATCTGGCCGGCGCCACGCTCGACGCGGCCCTCGACATCTCCCGCCGCGATCACCCCGCCGACGCCGCGCAATGCCGCCTCGCCGTCATCGGCATGGGCAAATGCGGCGGCCGCGAGCTCAACTACGTCAGCGACGTCGACGTCGTCTTCGTCGCCGAAGCACCGCCCGGCGTCGACGAAGGCCCCGCCCTCGCCGCCGCCGGCCGCCTCGCCGCCGCCCTGATGCGGGCCTGCTCCGCGACCACCCGGGAAGGCAGCATCTGGCCGGTCGACGCCAACCTGCGCCCGGAAGGCCGCAACGGGCCGCTCGTCCGCACCCTCGCCAGCCATATGGCGTACTACGAGCGCTGGGCCAAGACCTGGGAGTTCCAAGCCCTCCTCAAGGCCCGCCCCGTGGCCGGCGACCTCGCCCTCGGCAAGCGCTACGCCGACAGCATCGCCCCGCTCGTGTGGACCGCCGCGCAACGCGACAACTTCGTGCCCGACGTCCAGGCCATGCGCCGCCGCGTCGTCGACTCCATCCCGCACGGCGAAGTCGAACGCGAACTCAAGCTCGGGCCCGGCGGCCTGCGCGACATCGAATTCGCCGTCCAGCTCCTCCAGCTCGTGCACGGCCGCGCCGACCCCTCGCTGCGCAGCGGCTCGACCCTCCACGCGCTCGGCGCGCTGTCCACGGAAGGCTACGTGGGCCGCGCCGACGGCGCCTCGCTCGACGAGGCGTACCGCTTCCTGCGCCTGCTCGAACACCGCATCCAGCTGTTCCGGCTGCGCCGCACCCACCTGCTGCCCACCGACCCCGCCGACCTGCGCCGCCTCGGCCGGTCGCTCGGGTACCGCAGCAACCCGGTCGGCGAACTCGAAGCCACCTGGCGGCGCACCCAGCACGAAGTGCGGCGCCTCCACGAGAAGCTCTTCTACCGGCCGCTCCTCGACGCCGTCGCCCGCCTCCAGCCCGGCGAGACCCGGCTGACCCCGACGGCCGCCGCGCAGCGCTTCGAAGCCCTCGGCTACGCCGACCCGGCCGGCGCGCTGCGCCACCTCGAAGCGCTGGCCTCGGGCGTCAGCCGCCGCGCCGCGATCCAGCGCACCCTGCTGCCGGTCATGCTCGGCTGGTTCGCCGACTCCGCCGACCCCGACGCGGGCCTGCTGGCGTTCCGCCAGGTGTCCGACGCGCTCGGCAACACCCACTGGTACCTGCGGCTGCTGCGCGACTCGGGCGCGGGCTCGGCGGGCGGCGCGGCCGCGGAGAACATGGCGCGCGTCCTCGCCTCCGGCCGACTCGCCCCCGACCTGCTGCTGCGCGCCCCCGAGGCGGTCGCGCTGCTCGGCGACCCGGACGGGCTGCGGCCGCGCTCACGCGCCGCGCTGGAAGCGGAGGTCCAGGCCGCGGTCGGGCGCGCGCCCAGCGCCGAGGTCGCCGTGCAGATCGCGCGGAGCGTCCGGCGCCGCGAACTCTTCCGGATCGTCGCGGCCGACGTGCTCGGCCACCTCGACGTGGACGCGGTCGGCCGCGCCCTGTCGGACGTCACCGCGGTCACGCTCAGCGGCGCCCTGCGCGCCGCCGCCGACGGCTACGCCCGCGACACCGGCACCGCCGTCGGCACCCGCCTCGCGGTCATCGCGATGGGCCGCTTCGGCGGCCACGAGCAGGGTTACGCGAGCGACGCCGACGTGCTGTTCGTCCACGAGCCCGTGGAAGGCGTCGACGAAACCGCCGCCGCCAAGCAGGCGCACGCCATCGTCAACGAGATGCGTCGCCTCCTCCAACTCCCCGCGACCGATCCGCCGCTGGTCGTCGACGCCGACCTCCGGCCGGAAGGCCGCCAAGGGCCGCTGGTGCGCACCCTCGCGTCGTACCGCGCCTACTACGAGCGCTGGTCGAAGCTGTGGGAGAGCCAGGCGCTGCTGCGCGCCGCGCCGGTCGCCGGGGACGCCGACCTCGGCGCACGCTTCCTCGAGATGATCGCGCCGCTGCGCTGGCCGGAGCACGGGCTCACCGACGCCGACGTCCGCGAGATCCGGCGCATGAAGGCCCGGATCGAAGCCGAACGCCTCCCGCGCGGCGCCGACCCGACCACCAACACCAAGCTGGGCCGCGGCGGCCTCGCCGACGTGGAATGGGTCGCCCAGCTCCTCCAGATGCAGCACGGCCACGCCATCCCGGAACTGCGGACCACCGGCACCCGCGACGCGCTCGCCGCGGCGGCCGAAGCCGGCGTGCTGGACGCGCAGGACGCCAAGGTCCTCGACGAGGCCTGGCTGGAAGCCACCCGGGTGCGCAACGCGGTGATGGTCGTGCGCGGCCGCCCGTCCGACACGTTCCCCTCGGACGTGCGGGAACTCGCCGGAGTCGGACGCCTGCTCGGCTACCGCGGCACGGGCGACGGCGCGGTCGGCGCGGGCACCGTCATCGAGGACTACCGGCGCATCACCCGGCACGCCCGCGCCGTGGTCGACCGGGTGTTCTACGGCGAGGTCGACGAGGCGCCGGCCGGTTCGCGCTGACCGCCGGGCGGTTCGTCGAGTTTCTCGCGCGACCGCGGATCATCCGGCGGGTAGCGTGGGAACTTGTACGCGGAGCGCCCGTTGACCAGGCACTGGATGCCGAACCCGGCGGCCAGCGTGATCCACCCGCCGACGGCGTCGAGCAGGAAGTGGTTGCCGGTCGCCATGATGACGACCAGCGTGAACAGCGGGTAGATGAGCCCGAGCACCCGCACCCACATCGGCCTCGCGAACTTCCAGATCGCGAGCGCGCACCACGTCGACCAGCCGATGTGCATCGACGGCATCGCGGCGTACTGGTTGGACACGCTCTTCATGTCACCGGACGCGAGCGAGCCCCATGTGTGGTGCACCAGCACCGTGTCGATGAAGTCGCCGCCGGGCAGCAGGCGCGGCGGAGCCAGCGCGTAGAAGAAGTAGCCGAACAGCGCCAGTCCGGTCGTGAGGAACAGGACGGTGCGAACTGCCCGATATCGCCCGGGATGCCAGTGGAACAACCACACGAGCACGCCGATGGTCACGATGAAGTGCAGCGTGGCGTAGTAGTAGTTCATGCAGACGATCAGCCAGGTCACGCTGTTGACCGCGTGGTTGATCGAGTGCTCGACGTCGATGTGCAGCCACTTCTCGAAGTCGAGAAGGTCCCACGCCCGTTGGATCGCCAGCGACTCGCGATTCGGCACCGCGTTGCGAATGAGGGAGTAGACCCAGTAGCTGAGGGCGACCAGCGCCAGTTCGACGACGAAGCGCGGGCGGCGCGGTGTGCGCATATACGTACGGAGCTGCGCCGCACGCGATTTCGGGGACGGCGTGGGCAGCGGACGCTCCTGGGTCGGTGTTTCCCCCATAGAGTCCAAGTCTGCCAGAGAGGGCGCCTGCCCTCCTCACCCGCAGGGAGGGTTCCGCCCGCGGCGTGTACCTCCGGGAGATGAGCCCGGGCGGGGGAAGCGGCAGGCCGGGGACCCGCATGCGTGCTGCGGGCCCCCGTGCGCGGTACTGCCGGAGGCGGTCAGGCCGCCGTCAGAACGAGCTTGCCGCGGACGTGTCCCGTCTCGCTCGCCCGGTGTGCGGCGGCCGCGTCGGCGAGCGGGTAGACGCCCGCGAGCGGCACCGTCAGGCGTCCCTCGGCGTGCAGCTCCGCGGCGCGCTCCAGCGCCTGCCGCAGGTAGTCCTCGCCGTCGTGCCCGCTGGAGAACCGGACGCCGTGCGCCCCCGCGTCCACCGGGTCGACGATGCTCACCACGCGCGCCGGGTCGCCGGTCAGTGCGACCGAGACGCCGACCACGCCGCCGCCGACCAGGTCCACCGCGGCGTCCACGCCGGACGGCGCCAGGGCCCGGACCCGGTCGGCAAGGCCCGCGCCGTACACGACCGGCTCGGCGCCCAGCCCGCGCACGTAGGCGTGGTTGGCGTCGCTCGCGGTGCCGATGACGCGGATGCCCTCGGCCCGCGCGAACTGGAGGGCGAGGGTGCCCACGCCGCCCGCGGCGGCGTGCACCAGCACGGTGTCGCCCGCCTGCGCCTTGACCTCGGCGAGCGCACGGAACGCGGCGTCCGCGGCGGTCGGCAGCGCGCCGGCGAGGTCCCACGGGAGGGTGTCGGGCTTGCGGGCCAGGCGGTCGGCGCCGGCCAGGGCGTACTCCGCGTACGTGGCGGTGCCCATGCCGAACACCGGGTCGCCGACGGCCCACTCGGTCACGTCGGCGCCGACCGCGTCGACGACGCCCGCGACGTCCTGGCCGGGCACGTGCGGCAGCTCCACGGGGAACACCGCGGCGAGCAGGCCCGCGCGGATCTTCCAGTCGAGCGGGTTGACCCCCACGGCACGCACCCGGATGCGGACCTGGCGCGGGCCGGGCTGGGGGAGCGGGGCGTCGGCGACGGCGAGGACGTCGGCGGGACCGTGGGCGGCGAAACGGACGACGGCGGGCATGGGATCTCCTTGGGGGTGCGGTGACTGAACCACACCGTTCAGTATTGAGAAATGACTGAACCGTGTAGTTAAATCATCGGGACGGGGCGGGCTCGCCCCGTCCGCTTCGCTGTCGGGAACACCACGACCGTGCCAGCCCTTGACCCGGTGGGGGAGAGGACCGCGCTGGCTAGGATCGCGGGTCCCTGGTTACCGCCTCCGGGAGGGCGCACCATCATGGGCATGGACATGGACCGCCGCGAGCTGGCCGACTTTCTGCGCCGCTCCCGCGAACGCCTCCGCCCCGCCGACGTGGGGCTCCCGGAAGGCAGCCGCCGCCGCACCCCCGGGCTGCGCCGCGAAGAAGTCACCGCGCTCGCCGGTATGTCCCCGGACTACTACATGCGCCTCGAACAGGCCCGCAGCCCGCAGCCGTCCACCCAGATGCTCGGCGCGCTCGCCCGCGCGCTGCGGCTCAACGACGACGAGCGCGACCACCTCTACCTGCTCGCCGGGCACCGCCCGCCCGCCGGACGGCACGCGGGCGAGACCATCAGCCCGGCGCTGCGGCACCTCCTCGACCGCATCGAGGACACGCCCGCGCAGATCCTCAGCGACCTCGGCGACCTGCTCGCCCAGAACACCCTCGCGCGGGAGCTGTTCGGCGGCGTCTGCACGGTCTCCGAGCACGGCCGCAACGTCGTGTGGCGGTGGTTCACCGACCCCGCGGTCCGGGCCGCCTACCCGGCCGACGACCACGAGCACCAGGCCCGGATCCAGGTCGCCGACCTGCGCGCTGCCGTGGCCCGCAGGTCCTACGACCCGGCCAGTACCCGGCTGGTCGCCCGGCTGCGCGCGGCCAGCCCGGAGTTCGCCGTGCTGTGGGACCGGCACGAGGTCGGGGTGCGGCGCAGCAGCCGCATGCGCGTCCTGCACCCCGTCGTCGGACTCGTCGACCTCGGGCTCGAACGCCTGCTCACGCCGAGCGAGGACCAGCAGCTGCTGATCTTCACGCCGCCGCCGGGTTCGCCGTACGCGGCGCAGCTCGAACTGCTCCGCGTGGTCGGCGGCGAGACGTTCGCCGCGGCACCGACCGTCGAGGTTACGGTTGCGCCATGAGCGACCTCGACACCCATCCCGCCGTCCGGGTCTGCGGCGGCCGCGACGGCGTCTCCGCGGAGCCCGTCCACGAACTGATCGCCGGCCGCGAGGTGAGCCTGGGCACCGGGCACCCCGTCCGGCGCGTCCTGCCCACCCTCGGCCGTCGCATGGTCGGCGCCTGGTGCTTCGCCGACCAGTACGGCCCCGACGACGTCGCAGGCCAGGAAGGCATGCAAGTCGCGCCGCACCCGCACATGGGCCTCCAGACCGTGTCGTGGCTGCGTCAGGGCGAAGTCCTGCACCGCGACAGCGTCGGCAGCCTGGCCCACGTCCTGCCCGGCCACCTCGGCCTGATGACGTCCGGCCACGGCATCGCCCACTCCGAGGAGTCCCCGGACCCGCACCCGACGTTCCTGCACGGCGTCCAACTGTGGGTCGCGCTGCCGGACGCGCACCGCAACACGGCGCCCGCCTGGGAGCACCACACCGAACTGCCGACGTTCTCCGCGGCCGGGCTCGACGGCACGGTCATCATGGGCGAGTTCGACGGCGCCTCGTCGCCGGGCACCGCCTACACGCCGCTGGCCGGCGCCGACCTGACCCTCGCCGCGGGCGCCGACGTCCGCATCCCGCTGAACCGCGACTTCGAGTACGCCGCCATCGCCAACGAACCCGGCGCGGTCGTCGACGGCGTCGCCCTCCCGGTCGGCTCGCTCCTCTACCTCGGCAGCGGACGCACCGACCTCCGCCTGCACGCCGACGCGGCCGCCAACGTGGTCCTCATCGGCGGCGAGCCGTTCGACGAAGAGATCGTCATGTGGTGGAACTTCGTCGGCCGCACCCACGACGAGATCGCGGAGGCCCGCCGGCAGTGGCAGGCCGACGAACGCTTCGGCACCGTCCACGGCTACCACGCCCCCCGCCTGGACGCCCCGTCCCTCCCGGCGACGCCGCTGAAGCCCCGGGGCCGGGCGCGCTGACGCGTCCCGCCTCTGGCGACCGCACCCGGCAGGTCCGGAACGCCGAAAGCCCCCGCCAGAGCGCGTCATGGCGGGGGCTTTCGAGTGCGGCGGGCTCAGCGGGTGAGCGGGCCGATCAGAGGTCGAAGTACATCTCGAACTCGTGCGGGTGCGGGCGCAGGCGGATCGGGTCGACCTCGTTGGTGCGCTTGTAGTCGACCCAGGTCTCGATGAGGTCCTGGGTGAACACGCCGCCCTCGAGGAGGTACTCGTGGTCGGCCTCGAGCGCGTTCAGCACCTCGGGGAGCGAGCCCGGGACCTGCGGAACGGCCGAGTGCTCCTCGGGCGCCAGCTCGTACAGGTCCTTGTCGACCGGCTCCAGCGGCTCGATCTTGTTCTTGATGCCGTCCAGGCCCGCCATCAGCATCGCGGAGAAGGCCAGGTACGGGTTCGACGACGGGTCCGGCACGCGGAACTCGATGCGCTTGGCCTTCGGGTTCGAACCCGTGATCGGGATGCGGATGCACGCCGAGCGGTTGCGCTGCGAGTAGACCAGGTTGACCGGCGCCTCGAAGCCCGGGACCAGGCGGTGGTACGAGTTGATCGTCGGGTTCGTGAAGGCGAGCAGCGACGGGGCGTGCTTCAGCAGACCGCCGATGTAGTAGCGCGCCATGTCCGACAGGCCCGCGTAGCCGACCTCGTCGTAGAACAGCGGCGCGCCGTCCTTCCACAGCGACTGGTGGCAGTGCATGCCCGAGCCGTTGTCGCCGAAGATCGGCTTCGGCATGAAGGTCGCGGTCTTGCCGTTGCGCCACGCGACGTTCTTCACGATGTACTTGAAGAGCATCAGGTCGTCGGCCGCACCCAGCAGGGTGTTGAACTTGTAGTTGATCTCGGCCTGGCCGGCGGTGCCGACCTCGTGGTGCTGGCGCTCGACCTCGAGGCCCGCGGCGGCCAGCTCGAGGGAGATCTCGGCGCGCAGGTCGGCGAAGTGGTCGACCGGCGGGGCCGGGAAGTAGCCGCCCTTGTAGCGGACCTTGTAACCGCGGTTGCCGCCCTGCTCGACGCGGCCGGTGTTCCAGGCGCCCGCGACCGAGTCGATGTGGTAGTACGACTCGTGCTGGTTCGTCTCGAAACGCACGTCGTCGAACACGTAGAACTCGGCCTCGGGGCCGAAGAACGCGGTGTCCGCGAGGCCGGTGCCGGCCAGGTAGCGCTCGGCCTTCTTCGCGACGTTGCGCGGGTCGCGGCTGTACTCCTCATCCGTGAGCGGGTCGTGGATGAAGAAGTTGATGTTGAGCGTCTTGTCCTTGCGGAACGGGTCCATCCGCGCCGTCGACAGGTCCGGGCGCAGGGCCATGTCGGACTCGTGGATCGCCTGGAAGCCACGGATCGAAGAGCCGTCGAACGCGAGCGTCTCCGCCGGCTCGAAGATCTCGGCCGGGATCGTGAAGTGCTGCATGACGCCAGGCAGGTCGCAGAACCGGACATCGACGAACTTCACGTCGTTGTCGGTGATGTACCGCGACACCTCGTCGGCGTTGTTGAACATCCATGCCTCCTCGACCCGGCTCCGGGCTCGGGTAGCTTCTCGTTCTCGGGGGCGGCCCTTCTCCCCGCTGGCCACTGGTCCCGAAGGTAGGACGAGGCGGTTTCCCGCCGGTGTCCCGAATGTTTCACACAAGTTACGCGGTCGCCCAATCGGGCCACTACGGTTGCCACCGGACGGATCTTGCCGCATCCTGCACGTTTGCCCCGGTGGGGATGTAGCCCACGTCACTCATCTACCTTGGTGGGGTGGACAGGAAACGACGCGGGACCGCCGCACCCCAGCCCGCTCCCCAGAGCGGGGCGAAGCCCGCCCGGCCGCGCCCGGCGAGCACCCCCGCCCCCGAGCCCGACGACTTCGGGTACAGCGGCAAGCGACTGGGCCTTCCGGAGGACGGCCCCGGTTCGCTCGCCTCCACCGGCCGCCGCCTCGGCGCCCTGGCGATCGACTGGGGGCTCTCCTATGTGATCGCCCTCGCGTTCCTCGGCCACGGGCAGCTCAACGCGACCGGCACCAGCTTCGGCACGCTCGCCGTGTTCGCCGCGGAGAACCTGCTGCTGGTCAGCACCCTCGGCTACACCGTCGGCAAGCGCATCACGGGCCTCCGCGTGGTCTCCGTCACCCGCCCGTACCTGACCCCGCTCGCCGTCGTGCTGCGCACGCTGCTGCTCTGCATGGTCTTCCCGGCGGCGATATGGGACCGCGACGGCCGCGGCCTGCACGACAAGGCGGTCGGCACCGCGGTGATCCGGGCCTGACCGCACGTAGCACGAAGAACGGCGGTGGCGCCGCGGCCCGCAGGGGCCGTACGCCACCGCCGTTGCGTGGGTGGGGTGAATCTCGGAAGGACCGGGTCAGCGGCGCGGACCGCGCGGCATGCGCGCGTTCTTCGGCATCGGGCCCTTCGGCACCGGCATGTTGTCGAGCAGCCCGCCGAGCGCCCGCAGCCGGTCGTTGACCGTGCCGACCTGGGCCTTCGACATGGTGCGCGGCAGCTTCATCATGTGGCCTTGGAGCTTGCGCAGCGGCACCTGGCCCTCGTCGTCGCCGACGATGATGTCGGTCACCACGACGCCTTCGGCGACGCGCGACATCTTGCGCTTCTCGGCCGCCAGCAGGTTCGCCACCCGGCTCGGCTGGCCCTCGCCCACCAGCACGATCCCGGCCTGGCCGACGGCCCGGTGCACGACGTCCTGGTTGCGGGTGACGGCCACCGTCGGCGTCACGGCCCAGCCGCGGCGCAGGGACTGCAGCACCGCCGCCGCGGCACCCGGAGTGCCTTCCATCTGCCCCAGCACCGCCTTCTCGGCGCGCCGCCCGAAGACGAACGCCGCCGCGACGATGCCGAAGAGGAAGCCGAGGATGCCGAGGATGATGGGGTGGTCGATCAGGAAGCCGATCGCCAGGAACACCCCGAGGACGCCCAGGCCCCACGCCGCCACGACCAGTCCGACCTTCGAGTCGGACTTCCTTGTCATCTGGTAGGCGAGCCGGATCTGCTGAAGCCGGCCGCTCTTCTCCGATGATTCCTTGCTCGCCATGCGCACAGGATACCCAGGCGCGTCCCGGGTTCGGCGAGGGCGGGGCCGCCTGAATACGGCGGCCCCGGAGGTCAGACCCGGACGGTGCTCACGCGGGGCGCGGGCGCCTCGTTCGCGAGCCGTTCCAACAGGTCCGTCGCCTCGGCGCGGGCGCGGGCCCGGCGGCGGTCGTCGCACACCGCATCCCACGCGTTGCGCCGCGCGGTGCGCTGGCCGCCCTGGAACAAGAACAACGATTCGACGGTACGCAGCACCGCCCCCACGGTGGCCTTCCGGGCCGACGCCCCCCGCTCGATCGCATCCCGCACCGCGGCGGCGTTGCCGCGGGCGATCCGGCCGAACGGAACGTCTCCGACCTTGCCGACCTGCATGGCTGCTGTCCCCCTGTCACCGGCCCGGGAACCGGGTCCGGATAGGTGTGTGAAGGCGTCTGGCGCGGTGCGTTCCACCCTCGCCACCCTGTGTTACCAGGGCATGACCTAAGGGTCAAACCATCGTGAACAACTGAAACGCGCCTTTTGCGGATTCGGTCGTTCGGCTCACGAAGACCAGCCGGATGCCGCCGCGCGAAATCCGCGCACGCCCCTCGCGCGCGCCTCAGGCGTGCGCCGTCGCGCCGGTTTCGCGCCGGTCCAGCGCCTGGCGGTACAGCCGCCCCGCGCGGTACGACGAGCGGACCAGCGGTCCGGACATGACCCCGGCGAAGCCGATGTCCTCGGCCTCCTCCTTGAGCCCGACGAACTCCTCCGGCTTGACCCACCGCTCCACCGGGTGGTGGCGCACCGTCGGCCGCAGGTACTGGGTGATCGTCAGCAGCTCGCAGCCCGCGTCGAACAGGTCCTGCATCGCCTGGCTGATCTCGTCCCGCTCCTCGCCCATGCCGAGGATCAGGTTGGACTTGGTGACCAGGCCGGCCTCCCGCGCCGCGGTGATGACCTGCAGCGAGCGCTCGTACCGGAAGCCGGGGCGGATCCGCTTGAAGATCCGCGGCACGGTCTCGATGTTGTGCGCGAGCACCTCGGGGCGTGACGAGAAGACCTCGGCGAGCTGGTCGGGCTGCGCGGTGAAGTCCGGGATCAGCAGCTCGACGCCGGTGCCCGGGTTCAGCGTGTGGATCTGGCGGGTGGTCTCGGCGTACAGCCACGCCCCGCCGTCCGGCAAGTCGTCGCGGGCGACGCCGGTGACCGTCGCGTACTTCAGGCCCATCGCCTGGACCGACTCGGCGACCCGGCGCGGCTCGTCGCGGTCCAGCTCGGCCGGCTTGCCGGTGTCGATCTGGCAGAAGTCGCAGCGCCGCGTGCACTGGTCGCCGCCGATGAGGAACGTCGCCTCGCGGTCTTCCCAGCACTCGTAGATGTTCGGGCAGCCGGCTTCCTCGCACACCGTGTGCAGGCCTTCGCGGCGCACCAAGCCCTTCAGCTCGGTGTACTCCGGGCCCATCTTCGCGCGGGTCTTGATCCAGGACGGCTTGCGCTCGATGGGGGTCTCGGCGTTGCGGACTTCGAGGCGAAGCATCTTGCGGCCGTCGGGTGCGACAGCGGACACACGAACTCCCTTGTACGGAGTGGTAGCCGGTTCGGCTCGGCGCGGGCGGTGCCTCCAGGGTACGCCCCGGGTTTCGGCCGTCCGGAACCGGCAACGTGCCGGGTCGACCGGAGATTCCCTTCAGACGCCCAAGGGCGCGAAGACCTCGGCCATGTGCCGCTGCACGACCGGCAGCACCTCGGCGACCGGCACCGGGCGGCCCAGCTCCTCGCTGAGCGACGAGACGCCCGCGTCGCGGATGCCGCACGGGATGATGCGGTCGTACCACGTCATGTCGGGGTCGCAGTTGAGGGCGAAGCCGTGCATGGTCACCTTGCGGGAGACCCGGACACCGATCGCCGCGAGCTTGCGGTCGTCGCCGCGCTGGCCGGCGTTGGACGGCGCGTACTCGGGCCCGGCGAGCCGCGGGTCGAACTCCGGGTGGGCCCGCGGGTCCGGCGCCGCGATCCGGGCGTCGAGCCGCAGCTTCAGACCGCCGGACGGAGCCGGGGCGGGCACCGGGTCGCCCAGCACCCATACGCCGCTGCGGCCTTCGATCCGGGTGGTCTCCAGGCCGAATTCGGCGCAGGCGCGGATGAGGGCTTCTTCGAGGCGGCGCACATGCGCGACCACGTCGACCGGCTCGGTCAGCCGCACGATCGGGTAGCCGACCAGCTGGCCGGGGCCGTGCCAGGTGATCTTGCCGCCGCGGTCGACGTCGACGACGGGAGTGCCGTCGACCGGACGCTCGGCGTCCTCGGTGCGACGCCCGGCGGTGTAGACGGGAGGGTGTTCGAGGAGGAGACACGTGTCCGGCAGTTCACCGGCGACGACGGCGGCGTGCACGCGCCGCTGCTCGTCCCACGCGTCCTGGTAGGGAACGGCCTGGTCGCCGATGCCGGCGTGAACGAAGTGCAAGTCAGCCACGGGACAAGGGTACGGCGGGGCGGAAACAGGGCTGGGGGAGGGGCTTGACGGGTTCGTCGGGGGACCTACCAGCCGGAGGCGTCGTCGATGGAGACGTCGCTGGCGGTGCCGTTGATCTCGATCCTCATCGTCGAGGGCGGCGTGTCGCCGCGGAAGCGCATCGTGAACAGCAGACGGAAGCTGCTTCCGCCGGCCACCGGGCCGGTGCCCGCCGCGCCGGTGTCCGAGCCGCGTGCGTCGGGCGGGCCGCTGATCAGCTGGGCATCGCTCATCCGTCGGCCGCTCAGGCGGACCGTCCACGTGCCCAAGGGCACGTTGTTGGGATTCGACACGGTGACGGTCACCGCCACGAAGCCGTTGTCGCGGGCAAATGCACTGCTTGAGGCCGCGTACGGTTTCGGTGGCGCCGTCGTGACCGGCGGTGCCGAAGTCGGCGGTTTTGCCGTCGTCGACGGAGGCTTGGTCGTCGGGGCTTTGGTCGTCGGCTTGGCCGACGAACTCGCCGCGGCCGTCGCGGTCGTCGACGGACTGGCCGCGTCGGTGGCGGGCACCTGGGTCGGCTCCGGCTGCGACACCGTCACGCTCGGCACGTTGAGGCCGATCGGGGTCTTGTCCTTGCCCGAGTCCCCGCCGCGGAACAGCCACACTCCGGAGGTCGCCAGCAAGCACACCACGGCGGCGATGACGAGCGGCAGCGCCACCCCTTGGGTGGTTCCGTCCCCACGCCCGCGCCGGCCGCTCGTGCCGCCGTCCGCCGCCCGGTCACCGTGCCGGCCCACGCCGCAACCCCCGCCCGAAATAACGTCGACTGAACGTGACTGGATGATGACTTGATATGGCTTTCGGAATGCCCCCCGGCGGGCCACAGCCTAGACGGCGGAACCGCGTGCCGCGCATGTTGCCGGACGGCGCCGTATGGCACAACAGCGCAGGTACCGAGGGCACCAGCGCACTGGGTGGCGCGAATTGGGCGCGCAAGACCGGAGCCATCACCTGAAAGGGTCGTTCTCGCCGAAATGGCGATTCCTGCTTGTTCTTGGTCGCTAAATTCTCGCGCGATCCCATCCCCTCTGCGGGAGGCGTACTAGCGAATGACGACCAGGGCCGAACGGCGTCCCAACCACCGGCTGGCTTCCCTGGTGGAAGAAGCCGGTTTCTCGCACGCCGGCCTCGCCCGCCGGGTCGACCAGCTCGGTGCCGAGCAAGGTCTCGACCTGCGGTACGACAAAACCTCCGTGGCGCGTTGGCTGCGCGGCCAGCACCCACGGGGCATCGTGCCGATACTGCTGGCGGAAGTGTTCACCCAACGGCTTTCCCGGAAACTGAGTGCCGAGGACCTCGGCATGGCGGGGTGCCGTCCCGACTATGCGGGACTGGAGTACGCAACCGGTCCCGCCGAAGCCGTCGACATCGTCTCCGGCATGTGGCAGGCCGATTCCGCGCATCGGCCCGCCCTTGTGGAAGCCGCTTTCACCCCGGGCGCGTTGGTCGTGCCGAGCCGTGACTGGCTCATCGGCGCGGGCGACGAGCAACCGGCCCGGGCCGAAGGAGGCCGCGTCAGCCTCGGCGACGTGTCCGCGGTGAGAGCCGTCGGCGAAGCGTTCCGGCGGCTCGACAACACCTACGGCGGCGGCCACGCGCGGCAGGCACTCGTGCGCTATCTCGACACCGAGGTGGCGACGATGCTGCGCGGTTCGTACGCCGGCGAAGTCGGGTGCGAACTCTTCGGCGCGGCAGCGCTGTTGACCCGGCTTGTCGGCTGGATGGCGTACGACATCGGCATCCACGGCATGGCCCAGCGGTACTTCGTGCAGGCGCTGCGGCTCGCCCAAGCCTCGGGCGACCGGGAGTTGGGTGCCTACGTGCTGGCCACCATGAGCCGCCAGGCGATTTACCTCGGGCACGGCCGCGAGGCGGTGCAACTCGCCCGGGTCGCGCAGCAGGGCACCACGGCCGCGGCCTCGCCGCGGGTGCGGTTCATGCTGCACGCGGTCGAGGCGCGCGGCCACGGGCTGCTCGCCGACAGCCGGTCCTGCATGGCGTCGCTGGTGCGCGCCGAGCAGGCGTTCGGGCAGGCCGGACCGCCGGGCGAAGACCCGGAATGGGTCCGGCACATGGACGAGGCCCAGCTGCACGACGAGCACGCGCACTGCTTCCGGGACCTGGAAGACCACCGCAGAGCCAAGGAGTTCGCCGAGCGGTCGTTGAAGCTCCGGGAGGAGGAGTACGCGCGCAGCCGGCTGTTCTGCGGCACGGTGCTGGCCACCGCGCTGCTCGGGCTGGGCGAACTCGACCAGGCGTGCGAGGTGTCGGCGGCCGCCACCGAGCAGGCGGGCGGTCTGCGGTCGGCCCGCGCGGTCGACTACGTCCGGGAGTTCTCGCTGCGGCTGTCGCCGTACCGGGACTCGCCGGCGGTCCGCGACTTCACCGAACGCACGCGGGAGTTCCTGCGTCCGGCGCGGTGACCGGACAGGTCCGGCGACCGGCATTCCGGTGACCGGACGGGGGAGCGGCAGGCGTGCCGCTCCCCGCCCACAGGCCGGGTCGCGAGCCGGTCAGGCCGCGGGGGCCTTGCCGCCCGGGCGCGCGCCCTCCGCGAACGCGGTCAGCGCGCCCAGGTCGGCGAGTGCGGAGCGGGCCGCGCGGCGGCCGGACGCCAGTGCGCCTTGCAACGAACTGGAGTCGCGGTGGTCGCCGCACACATAGAGTCCGGCGAGCACGCGCACCGGGCGCCGGAAGTTGTGGCCCGGCTCCACGATCGGCACCGCGGCCGGGAGGTGGCGGGTCGTCAGGTGCGTCCAGTCCCGGCCGGTCCCGCCGTAGACCGCGGACAGGCGTTCCCGCACCACGAGTTCGAGCTTGGCAGGCTCGGTGCCGTCGTGCCCCAGCACCGTCGAGCACACCAGAGCGCGCCGGTCGGGGGAGTACGTCGGGGCGATCTCGCTGATCACCGCCGTGTGGCTGAGCGGGCCTGGATCGTCGCCGTCCACGATCAGCACCGGCTCCGTCGTCGGCGCCTCCGGGACGACGTGCCACAGCGTGGTCAGCCGGTGGAACGCCGGGCGCCGCAAGCCCGGGAGCAGCTCGACGGCGGTGGCCGGGTCGGTCGCCAGGATCACCGCGCGGGCCCGGATCTCGCCGGCCACGTCGGTCGCCACACGGTCGGTGGCGATCGCGGTGACGCGCACCCCGTAGCGCACCGTGCCGGCCGGCAGCGCCGCGGCGAGCTGCTCCGGGACGGCGCCCATGCCGAGCGCCGGGACCGTGGAACGGCCGCGCAGATACGAGCGCAGCTCCAGGTCGGCGAAACGCCGCGACGAGGCCAGCTCCGGGTCGTGCAGGAGCGCCGTGAGCAGCGGCCGCAAGGCCCGTGGCCACCCGGCCTCCGCGGCGGGCCCGTCCGCCGCGGCGAGGATCCGCGCCACCGGCATCGCCGACGCGCGTCCGAGCGCGGCGGCGACCCGGGCGCGGTCCGCGGTGGCCGGAAGTCCGCCGCTCCGCAGCGCCCCGAGCGCGCCGCGGACCCGGCGGATGTCTCCGATGCGCCGTCCGCCCGTGTGCCACACGCCGTCGAGCGCGGCCCCGCCGCCCGGCACCCGGACGCCGGGCGCGAACGCCCGCAGGTCCAGTCGGGCCAGGTCGATCCGGGCCGCGACCTGCGGATATGCCGTCGCCAGGGTCTGCAAGCCGTTGTCGATGCGGAAGCCGTCGACCACATCGGTCCGTACGCGGCCCCCCGGCCGGTCGCCGGCTTCCAGCACCACCACGTCGACCCCGGCCTCGGCCAGCCGTTGGGCCGCGCTGAGTCCGGCGATCCCTGCCCCTACGACGATCACATCGCTGTGGTGTGCCTCGGCCACGGTTTCCCCTCCCGTTGCCCGGAGCGCGGCGCGGGCGGCCGCGCGGTCGCCCTGGACTCATACCCAACGCAACCGCCGGAAAGCGCGCAGTATCCGCCGAGCGCGCCGAAACGGTCAGGAATTGGCAAACGGCAAACGGAAGTTGATCGTCCGTCCCGGTGAACTCCGGTATTGCGGCGGGAAAATGTGCGGAATCGATCACCGCGATCGGCGCGCGGCGCGGATTCCGCGCCGCGCGATCAGGACGACGAGGACGATCAGGACGACGAGGACGACGAGGGCGACGGGCCCAAGGCCGCGGTGAGCGCGAGGTCGAACGTCGGATGCGCGAACGTGAAGCCCGCGTCGGTCAGCACATGCGGCACGGCGCGCTGCCCGGTGAGCACGTCGTCGGCGAACTCGCCCAAGGCCGCCTGGAGCGCGAACCCCGGTACCGGGAACACCGCCGGACGGTGCAGCGCCCGCCCCATCGCCTTGGTGGCCTCGGCGTTCGTCAGCGGCTGCGGGGCGGTGAGGTTGACCGGGCCGCGCACGTCGTCCGCGGTCAGCAGGAACCGGATCGCGGAGACCTCGTCGGCCAGTGACACGAAACTCCAGTACTGGCGCCCCGAACCGAGCCGTCCGCCGAGGCCCAGCCGGAAGATCCGGAACAGCGGCCCGAACGCCCCGCCTTTGGCCGTCACCACCAGCCCGGTGCGCAGATGCGCCACCCGCACCCCGGCTTTCACCGCGGGCCGCGCGGCGGCCTCCCAGTCGACCGACAAGTCGGCCAGGAACCCGGAGCCGGGCGGCTCGGACTCGTCGACCACGCGGTCACCGGTGTCGCCGTAGATGCCGACCGCGGAGCCGGCCAGGAACACTTTCGGGGGCTCGTCCATCGCCGCCATCGCGCGGGCGAGCGTCGACGTCCCGAGGATCCGCGAATCGCGGAGTTCGCGCTTGTAGGCGGCCGTCCACCGGCGGTCGCCCACCCCCGCACCCGCGAGGTTCACCACCGCGTCGGTGCCCGTCAGGGCGGCGGCGTCGACCATGCCGCCCTTGGGGTCCCAGCGGGCCTCGTCCGCGGCTTGTGGGGCATGGCGGACCAGCCGCACGACCTCGTGGCCATCGGCGAGGAGGGCGCGGACGAGCGGGGCACCGATGAGCCCCGACGAACCGGCGACGGCGATACGCATGCCGTCATCGTGCCATCCCCGGGCACCGAAGGCGGGTAAGCCGCGAGGGCGGCCCCGGCACGTGGCCGGGACCGCCCTCGCGGGTGATGCGCACTCAGCTCCGGGTCACAGACCCAGGTCGCCCTCGAACGCGCCTTCTTCCAGGCGGGCCTTGAGCGTGGTCAGGAATCGTGCGGCGTCCGCGCCGTCGACGATGCGGTGGTCGTACGACAGGGCCAGGTAGACCATGTCGCGGATCGCGATCGTCTCGCCCAGTTCGGCCGACTGCATCACGACCGGGCGGCGCACCGTCGCCCCGACACCCAGCATGCCGACCTGCGGCTGGTTGAGGATCGGCGTGTCGAACAGGGCGCCGCGCGAGCCGGTGTTGGTGACCGTGAAGGTCCCGCCCGCCAGCTCGTCCGGCTTGACCTGCCCGGCGCGGGTGCGCGCCGCCAGATCGGCGGTCTTCTTGGCGATGCCGGCGATGTTCAGGTCGCCCGCGTCGTGGATGACCGGCACCATCAGGCCGCGCTCGGTGTCCACGGCGACGCCGATGTTCTCCACCGCGTGGTAGGTGATCGTGTCGTCGTCGTTGACGCGCGCGTTGAGCACCGGGTGGCCCTTGAGGGCCTCGGCGGCCGCCTTGACGAAGAACGGCATCGGCGAGAGCTTCACGCCCTCGCGCGCCAGGAAGTCGTTCTTCGCCTTGGTGCGCAGCCGCATGATGTTGGTGACGTCCACCTCGACCACGGTGGTCAGCTGCGCCGACACCTGCAGCGAGTCGACCATGTGCTTGGCGATCGCCTTGCGGATGCGCGTCATCGGCACCGTCTGGCCGCGCAGCGGCGACGCCTCGACGGTCGTGGCCGGCTTGGCGGCCGCGGCCGGGGCGGCGGCGGGTGCCGGAGCCGGGGCCTGGGTGCGCGCGGCGTCGAGCACGTCCTGCTTGCGGATGCGCCCGCCGATGCCGGTGCCGGACACGGTGGACAGGTCCACGTTGTGCTCGGCGGCCAGCTTGCGCACCAGCGGCGTGACGTACGCGGCTTCGCCCTCGGCCTCGGCGGCGGCCGGCGCGGGAGCCTGCGCGGCCGGCGCGGGCGCCGGGGGAGCGGCCGGAGCCGGAGCCGGGGCGGGTGCCTGCGCGGCGGGCGCCGGAGCGGGCGCGGGGGTCGGAGCAGGAGCCGGGGCCGGGGCGGGTGCCTGCGCGGCGGGCGCCGGAGCCGGAGCTGCCGGCGCGGCAGCCGGGGCAGCGGCCGGAGCCGCACCCGGCGCACCGATCACCGCGAGCTGGGCGCCGACCTCGACGGTCTCGTCCTCGGCCACGTTGACGGCCAGCAGTACGCCGCCGACCGGCGCGGGGATCTCGGTGTCGACCTTGTCCGTCGACACCTCGAGCAGCGGCTCGTCGGCGGCGACGGTGTCGCCGACCTGCTTGAGCCAGCGGGTGATGGTGCCTTCCTGGACGCTCTCGCCGAGCGCGGGCAGCAGCACCGGGGTGCCGGCGGCCTCGCCCGCGGGCGCCGCGGGAGCGGCCGGCGCGGCGGGAGCGGCCTGCTGGGCCGGCGCGGGCGCCGGGGC
>NZ_JBMULZ010000014.1:111619-244529 GCF_049534875.1 Uniformispora flossi | reverse complement strand
TGCACTCGAAGGGGTGTGGGAGAGTAGGACGCCGCCGGAATTTACTTACAGATAGCCCCGCCCGGGTGACCGGGCGGGGCTATCTGCATTTCCGGGCATATGCGAACGCAGGGGCTCGCCGCGACTTCCGCCGGCCTTTCGCGTTCCGGTGCCGTTCGTGTTCTGTCACAGGCCTGTCCCCGGGGCGGACGCCGCACGCCCGCCGCGCTACCGTGGTCGCAACACGGTGCACCGACCGGGGCGTTCGCGAACGCCCGGTTGTCTGGGGGGACTTCGGGTGCGCCGGCTTTCTTCTCTGGGGGGAGATCCCGAAATGCGATCCACGATGCGTACGCGCGCTGCCGCGGTCGTCGGCGCGGTCCTGCTGGCCGGCCTGCTGACCGCGTGCGGCGACGACGACGGCGACGGCTACCCGTTCGCGGGCGGCGGCGTGCCGGGCAACTCGGACGGCAACAACGACAAGGGCGGCGGCAAGGTGCCGGCCGACCTGGTCGGCAAGTGGTCGACGACGTCGATCTCGCTGACCCAGTACGAGGACGCGATGACCGGGGCGGCCGCCCCGACCAACGGCACCGGCATCATCCTGACCATCGAGAGCGACGGTTCGTACACCGAGTACGGCCTGCTGCAGAACACCGTGTACGCGTGCTCCACCAAGCTGACGACCAGGACCGAAGGCAAGGTGTCGGTCGAGGGGGCGAAGACCACCTTCAAGCCCAGCAAGGTCAAGACGCGGATGACCGGGTGCGGCAGCAGCGACGAGTCGGAGAAGGACGGCACCAAGGTGACCCGCGTCGCGACGTACGAGTTCACCAAGGACTCGTACAGCGGAAAGCAGGTCCTCAAGTTCACCGACGACAAGGGACAGACCAGCCAGTATCAGCCCGTCGACTGATCAGGTCGTACAGTCGTCGTGTGACGGAAACGGTGGCGAAGGGCGACGCGGTCGCGGGCGGTGAGGCTCCGGACCCCGGTCTGTTCGGTCCGGAGTCGGTGACGTGGCAGCTGCACGCCGACCCCATCATGTGGGTGGCCGGCGTGCGCGCCCTGTACCTGCAGGCGCTGCATCCGCGTGCGGTGCGGGGCGTCGTGCAGAACTCCGAGTTCCGCAAGGACCCGTGGGGCCGGCTGTTCCGCACCGCGGACTTCGTGGGCATCAGCACCTACGGCTCGCGCGCCGAGGCCGAGCGGATCGGCAAGCGCGTGCGGCGGATCCACAGCCATCTCACCGCCGTGGATCCGGAGACGGGCGAGCGGTACCGCGTAGACGAGACCGCTCTGCTGCGCTGGATCCACTGTGCGGCGATCGTGTCGTACGCCGACGTTGCCCGGCGGGCCGGCTTTCCGCTGACCGACGGTCAACTGGACCGGTACTTCGCCGAGCAGCGGTCCGCCGCCGCGCTGGTCGGGTTGGGGCCGCGGGAGGTGCCGGACAACGGCGCGGCCATGCGGGCGTACTTCGAGGATGTGCGGCCGGCCCTGGGGCGTTCCGAAGAGTCCGACGAGGTCTGGGAGTTCCTGCGGCGGCCGCCGGTGCATCCGGTGCTGTGGCCGGCCCGGGAGCTGCTGTGGCGGCGGATCGCCGATCTGGCGTACGGGGCCCTCCCGTCGTGGGCGCATGCCATGTACGGGCATCGTCCGCTGCCGCCGTTCGCGGTGACCGCGGGGGTGCGGGGGCTGCGGACGACGATGTCGGCGGTGT
Source organism: Uniformispora flossi (assembly GCF_049534875.1). Classification (NCBI taxonomy): domain Bacteria; kingdom Bacillati; phylum Actinomycetota; class Actinomycetes; order Kitasatosporales; family Streptomycetaceae; genus Uniformispora; species Uniformispora flossi. The sequence continues at coordinate 242,827 of NZ_JBMULZ010000014.1, read as the reverse complement.
TGCCGGTGGTGCGCACGGTGTACGAGTCGCCGCACATCAAGGCCGCGGTCGAGCGGCTCGGCCCCGATGTCATGCCCTCGCCGGCGCGCTTGCCCCGTGACCCGGCCGCGGCGGAGTAGATCCGGAGCGGATACTGCCGCGGCAGCCGGTCCGCAGGTCTGGTTTTCGCGCGCCTCCGCCCGTAATCTGACGGATCGTCAGACCGACGTGACGGGGGATTGGGAGCGGAGCGCATGATTCTCGCAGGCAAGACCGTCGTCGTGTCCGGGGTGGGCCCGGGTCTGGGCCGCCGTATTGCGCTGGCCGCGGCGCGTGACGGCGCCAACGTGGTGCTCGGCGCGCGGACCGAGGCGAACCTGGTGAAGGCGGCCGAGGAGATCGACCCGTCCGGTGAGCGGGTGGCGTGGGCCGTCACCGACATCACCGACCCGGCGCAGTGCCAGGCGCTGGTGGACCTCGCGGTGAGCCGGTTCGGGAAGGTCGACGGCCTGGTGAACTGCGCGGCGCTGGACACGGTGTTCGGCGGACTGGCCGACATGGACTGGGACGTCCTGCGGCAGGTCGTCGAGGTGAACCTGGTGGGCAGCCTCGCGATGACGAAGGCCGCGCTTCCGGCGTTGAAGGACGGCGGCGGTTCGGTGGTGTTCATCAACACCCAGTCGCAGCTGGTGCCGCCGCGCGAGGCGCCGCAGATGGCGTACGCCGCGTCCAAGGGCGGGCTGACGTCGGCGATGTACGCGCTGGCGCACGAGCTGGGCGCGCACCGCATCCGGGTGAACTCGGTGGCCCCGGGCTGGATGTGGGGTCCGCCGGTGGAGGGCTTCGTGTCGATGCAGTCGCAGGCCACCGGGCAGAGCGCGGACCAGGTGCTGGCGCAGCTGGTGGAGCCGATGGCGCTGCCGGAGATGGCGTCGGACCAGGACGTGGCGGAGACCGTGACGTTCTTCCTGTCGGACCGGTCGAAGGCGATCACCGGGCAGATGCTGCTGGTGAACGCGGGACACGTGATGCGTTGACGGCTGCGCGCCGCTGACGCGGGTACGGAAGCACAGACGCAGGTCGAAGGGGCGGGGCGCCGCGCGGTAACGCGCGGCAGCCGCCCCTTCGACCGTCTCGGCGGGGCCCGAAGCGCGGGGGAGTCCGCCTGTTCCGGCGGACCCCCGTCCCCCTCAGCTCTGGTCCTCCGGAAAGATCAGTGCCGCCAAGTCCGCGACCTCCTCGCGGAGCCGCTCGCGCACCCCCGGCCGGGCCGCGGCCAGGTGGTCGACGAGCGCGGTTTCCAGCAGCGCGCGCAGCAGCCGGGCGATCCGCGTGCGTCCGGAGGGGAGTTCGGGGAACAGTTCGGCGAGCCAGCGGGCGATGCTGGCGTCGGCGGCGATGGTGAGGCCGCCCGCGACGCCGCGGGACAGTTCGTCGCCGCGCAGGCCCTCGCTGAGGATCAGGCGCAGCAAGGCGCGTTCGGCGAGGGCGGCCTGCCACAGCCGGGTCATCAGCGCGACGAGGCGGGCGCGCGGCGGCAGTGCGGCGTCGACGGCCGGGGTCTCGGTGAACCGGTCGGGGTAGGCGCGTTCCTTGACCAGGGCGCGGAGGATGTCCGCCTTGGACGGGAAGTAGTGGTAGAGCGTGGCGACGTTGAGGTCGCACGCGGTGGCGATGGTCCGCATCGAGGTGGCGGCGAACCCCTGGGCGCTCATGAGGGCGAGCGCGGTGCCGAGGATCCGGGCGCGCTGCGGGCCGGTTCCGGGGGCGGGCGGGGAGGCCTGCGGGGCCGTCGCCGGGGTGGGGGCTCGGGGAGTCTGTTGCGGTCGCATCGGCGCTCAGTCTTCCATCAAACGTTCGTTGGGGACATACTGGGGCCGCCAGTGCTGGACGACGTCAAGCAATCGCGGCCGCGCCCCGGGCGTGGGCGGCGACGAAGGGAAGGCTCCGTGGCGAACGGGTTCTGGGCGTACGCGCAGGAGAATCCCGGACAGACGGCCCTCGTCGACCCGGACGGCCGGGAATGGACGGCCGGCGAACTCGCCGCGGCCTCGAACCGGCTCGTGCACGGGCTCCGTGCGGCCGGGCTCGGGTCCGGCGACGTGTTCAGCGTGGTGCTGCCGAACGGCGCCGACTACATCGTGGCGTACCTGGCGGCCGCCCAGGCCGGGATGTACATCGTGCCGGTCAACAACCATCTCGTGGGCCCGGAACTGGCGTTCATCCTGGAGAACAGCGGATCCAAGGTGCTGATCGGCCACGAGCGCTTCGCCGACGTGGTCGCCGCGGCCGCCGACGAGGCCGGCCTGCCCCCCGAGGCGCGCTTCGCCGTCGGCGACGTGCCCGGCTTCCGACCGGTCGCCGAACTCACCGCCGGGCAGCCCGACACCGCGCCCGAGGACCGCAGCATCGGCATGCCGATGAACTACACCTCGGGAACCACCGGGCGCCCGCGTGGAGTTCGCCGCCCCCTGCCCACAGGTACGCCGGAAGACGCGCGCCACGGCGGCTCGTTGCTCATCTACGGCCTGCGCCCAGGCCGTGGCAACGTGCACCTGGTCGGGTCGCCGCTCTACCACACCGCCGTCCTCCAGCACGCCTCGCAGTCCTTGCACATCGGCCATGCCGTGGTGCTCATGGACAAGTGGCTGCCCGAGGAGATGCTGCGCCTGATCGAGCGCCACCGGGTGACGCACACCCACATGGTGCCGACCCAGTTCCACCGGCTGCTGCAACTGCCCGACGACGTCCGGGAGAAGTACGACGTCTCGTCGATGCGGCACGCCGTGCACAGCGCCGCGCCGTGCCCCGACCACCTCAAGCGCCGCATGATCGAATGGTGGGGCCCCTGCATCGAGGAGTACTACGCGGCGAGCGAGGGCGGCGGCACGTTCGCCAGTGCCGCGGACTGGCTGGGCAAGCCCGGCACGGTCGGCAAGGCGTGGCCGATCAGCGAGGTCGCGGTGTTCGGCGACGACGGCGAGAAGCTGCCGCCCGGTGAGGTCGGCACGGTCTACATGATCATGAAGACCGGGTCGTTCAAGTACCACAACGACGAGGAGAAGACCCGCGGCGGCCGGATCGGCGACTGGTTCACGGTCGGCGACGTCGGCTACCTCGACGAGGACGGCTACCTGTTCCTGCGCGACCGCAAGATCGACATGATCATCTCCGGCGGCCAGAACATCTACCCCGCGGAGATCGAGAGCGCGCTGCTGCGGCACCCCGCAGTCGGCGACGTCGCGGTGTTCGGCGTCCCGCACGAGGACTGGGGCGAGGAGATCAAGGCGGTCGTCGAGCCGTCCGCCGGGCACGAGCCGGGCGAGGCCCTGGCCGCCGACCTCATCGCCTTCTGCGCCGAGCAGCTCGCGAGCTACAAGCGTCCGCGCAGCGTCGACTTCGTCGTCGAGATGCCGCGCGACCCGAACGGGAAACTCCGCAAGCGCCGCCTGCGCGACCCTTATTGGGAGGGGCGCGAGCGGGCCGTCTGACGCGAATTCCAGGGGCGTCAAGCAGCCCGCACAGGCGGTTGTCCGAATACACCGCCCGGAGGTGGACCGGGCGGTGTATTCGGCTGGGTTTTTCCGCCCGCGGCCGCCGGTGATTTCCGTGCGGAATTCCGGTGACACGTGTCGACCGGCCGGCGGAAAAAAAACCGTGGACGGGGCCGGAGACGGAAATGGCCGGACTCCCGGGAACGGGAATCCGGCCGAATACTTCCGGGCGGCCGCGGACTACTCCGCGGTGCACACCGCCAGCGCCCACGGCAGGTCCGGCTTGCCGGTCGGCGTGCGGCGGGTCTCGTCGACGAAGCGCAGCACGCGCGGCACCTTGTAGCCGGCGATCTTCGTGCGGCAGTGCTCCTGGATGCCCTCCAGCGTCGGCTCCGCCGACCCGGTGCGGAGCTGCACGACGACCGCGACGGTCTGGCCCCAGCGCTCGTGCGGGACGCCCACCACGATGGCGTCGTACACGTCCGGGTGGTCCTTGACCGCGCCCTCGACCTCTTCGGTGAAGATCTTCTCGCCACCGGAGTTGATGGTCGCCGAGCCGCGGCCGAGCAGGGTGATGCGGCCGTCCTCCTCCAGGCGCGCGAAGTCGCCGGGGACGACGTAGCGGGTGCCGTCGGGCGCGGTGCGGAACACCTCGGCGGTCTTGACCGGGTCGCCGAGGTAGCCGAGCGGGATGTTGCCCTTGCGGCCGAGGCGGCCGACCACGCCCGCGGGCAGCGGGTTCAGGTCGTCGTCCAGGACCACCGAGTCCGGCACCGCCTTGACGGTGATGCCGCCGCCCTGGTTCGCGGCCTGGCCCTTGACCGCCACGCCCACGCCGTTCGCGCCCGACTCGGACGCGCCGATCGCGTCCGACACGATGACGCCGAGGCGCTCCATGAACGCCTCCTTCAGCGACGGCGAGAACAGTGCGGCGCTGGACGACACGGCGAACATCGACGACAGGTCGTACCCGCCCTCGCGGCCGTCCGGGCGCGGCTCGTCGACCGCTTCGATCAGCGGCCGCGCCATGGCGTCGCCGGTGATCATGATGACGTTGGCCTTCTCGCGCTCGACCGTCGCCCACACGTCGTGCGCGTCGAACTTGTCGATCAGCACCACGCGTTGACCCTTGGCCAGGTTGCTCAGCAGACCCCACTGGGTCGCGCCGTGCATCAGCGGCGCGATCGGGAAGAACGTGCCGACCCCGCCGCGGCCCTTCTCGGCGAGCTGCTCCGGGCGGTCGACGCGGTCGCCGTTGGTCGGGTCTATGCCGCCGCCGAGCGCGAAGATGACGTCCTCCTGGCGCCACTGCACGCCCTTGGGCATGCCCGTCGTGCCGCCGGTGAACAGCAGGTAGATGTCGTCGCCGGAGCGCGGGCCGAAGTCGCGGTCCGCGCTGCCCGCCGCGACGGCGTCCTCGTAGCGCACCGCGCCGAGCGCGTCGGTGTCGGCGTCCGTGCCGTCCTCGATCACCACGAGGTGCCGCAGTCCGGTGACGTTGGGCGCGACCTCGGCGACCCGGTCGGCGAACTGGCGCTGGAAGAGCATGGCGACCGGCTTGGCCTGGTCCAGGAGGTAGGCCAGCTCGTCGGCGACGTACCGGAAGTTCACGTTGATGCAGACGCCGCGGATCTTGTAGATCGCGAGCATCGCTTCGGCCCACTCGATGATGTTGTAGGCATAAACCGCGACATGGTCGCCGGGCCGGACACCCGCGTCGGCCAGATGGTGCGCGAGGCGGTTCGCGCGTTCCTCCAATTCGGAGTATGTCCGGCGCGCCCCATTGGCGACGACGGCCTCGCGGTCGGGGTATTGCTCAACCGCGTGCTCGAAGAGGTCGGCAAGGTTGAATTCCATGGCCCGGAGCGTAGGCCGACAGCATCGCCGAATTCCATAGTGTGACGCAATTACTGTGCCGCGGAGGTTGTGACGCTGTTGACCGCGACACACCCTTGACTGAGACAATGATCGCCGTTCCCGTGCGTCCGCGCCCACCCGTGGGCAGCCACACGCGCACATCCCCGCACATCCACGTACATCCACGTACATCCACGTACATCCACGTTCAAGGAGGAGCCTTGGCCGCCAACCCGCACCTGCTGGTCGAGCGACGCGACGGCACGCTGCTCGTGACGCTCAACCGCCCCGAGGCGAAGAACGCCTTCTCGCTGCCGATGCTCGTGGGCCTCTACGACGCGTGGCTCGAGGCGGACGCCGACGACGACATCTACTCGATCGTCCTCACCGGCGCCGGCGGCGTCTTCTGCGCCGGCATGGACCTCAAGGCCCTCGCCGGCGCCGACATGGCGGACGGCGACACCGCCGTCTACCGCGAGCGCATGGCCGCCGACAAGGACCTGCACTGGAAGGCCATGCTGCGCCACCACCGGCCGCGCAAGCCGCTGATCGCCGCGGTCGAGGGCTTCTGCGTGGCGGGCGGCACGGAGATCCTCCAGGGCACCGACATCCGTGTCGCGGGCGACACCGCGGTGTTCGCCATCGCCGAGGTGCAGCGCGGGCTCTTCCCGCTCGGCGGCTCGACGGTGCGGCTGCAGCGCCAGATCGGCTACACCAACGCGATGGAGATGCTGCTGACCGGGCGGCGCTACACCGCCGAGGAAGCCCGCGAGATCGGCCTGATCGGCCGCGTGGTCCCGGCCGGCACCGCCGTCGAGGCCGCGCTGGAGATCGCCGCCGTCATCAACGGCAACGGCCCGATCGCCGTCGAGGCCGTCAAGCGCTCGATCATCGAGACCGCGGACCTGTCCGAGGAAGACGCCCTCAAGCGCGAACTGGAGATCGGCCAGCCGGTGTTCGGCACCGCGGACGCCAAGGAGGGCCCGACGGCGTTCGCGCAGAAGCGCAAGCCGGTCTTCCGCCGGGCGTGAGCGGGGCCTCCGCCGCGGGGTGAGCCGCGGCAGCGCCGGTGCCGGCGCGGGGCGCACCGGTCGGGAGCGCGACGGCGTGCCCGACCGGGCGCCCGCGAGGGACAATGGAGTCCGGCGGAACCGCGCGTTCCGGCGCGCACCGATGCCGCTGGAGGATTCCATGCCGAACACGCAGGTCCACGAGCCCGGCCAGCAGGAGTCGCACGAAGACGTCCACGTGGTGCTGTCGCCGGAGCGGGTGATCGTCACCGGCCGGGACATGCACCCGTCCGACGAGGACGTCACATCCGAGCAGACGTCCCACGCGAGCGAGACGTCGCAGGCGGAAGGGGCACGGACGGACGACTGACGCCGACGCCCGCGAGCGTCGCGCTCAGGTGTACTCCCGCAGCCTCGGCCGGATACCGAACACCACCAGCACCACGCCCACCCCGAGTACCACCCCCGGCAGCCACGTCCACCCGTCGAGGGCGTTCTCCGTGTCCGCGATCTCGGTGTCGAAGGACGCGCGGTGCGCGTCGGCCTCGGTGTCGAGGGTGCTCTGGTAGTCGTAGAACTCGAAGGCCAGGTTGCCGCGGCCCACGTTGGTCGCCATGCCGATCGCGACGTCGCGGCGGCCCGAGGCGACCGCGGCCTGCAGCGTGCTGTCGTCGCGGCGGAACGCGGCCAGCCGCGCGGTGAGCCCAGGGGACGTCGAAGTCGGTTCCAGGGCTGTGGACTTGGCGGCGAACTGGGCCCGGTAGTAGCCCTCCCGCTCGGGCAGCATCAGGTAGCGGCTCTCGTCCGCGTTGGCGTCCGACGCCACCGCGCGGGTGCGGGCCAGCGCACTGAACGGGTCGAACGACGTGCTCTTCGCGTCCCGCACACGCGTGCCCTGGTCGGACAGCAGGGAACCGCCGAGCACGGTCAGCACCGCCACCGCGACCGTCGCCGCGGCCAGCCCCGGGTTGAGGATCCGCCGGAAGCGCCGGGCGAGGGTGAACTGCCAGACCAGCAAGGTCAGCAGCGTCGCTCCGCCGACCGCCCACACGGCCGCCGAGGTCAGCTTCGCCGTCGAACTCCCGTCGCTCGCCGCCGCCGACAAGCGGTCCTCGGCGCCGCGGCCGAGCCGGTCGGCGGCCGGCAGCAGGTCCTGGTGCATCAGCGCGGTCGCGGCGAGGTAGTAGTTCACGGCGAGTGCGGGCGGACGGCCGACGGGTCGGTCCTGAACCTGGTCGTCCGCGGCCTGCGCCTGCGCGGCCAAGGCGTCGTAGCGGGCGAGTCCGGCGAGCAGCCGGCCCGCGGTACCGGCGTCCGCGGTGCCGAGCCCGCGGTCGATCAGCGCCTGCACGTCGGTGTTCACCGAGGCCCGCCGCAGCCGCAACTGGCGCAGCGCGGACTGCTTGTTGCCGATCTGCTCGTCGTGCCCGATCAGCAGCACGTTGGCGACCTGCGCGTCGATGTCCGCGAGGGCGAAGTACAGGTCGGACGCGGTCGCGGCCTGCGGGGCGGCGCTGCGGCCGACGGCGTGCACGTTGCCGCGCGCTTTGGCGACGCCGACGGTGAGGGCCGCGAACAGCGCGGCCACCAGCAGGATCACCAGAGCGGTGGTGGCCCGGATACGGGCGGGCGCGCCGCGCAGCCGCGGCCGCAGGGAAGGACGCGAGGTGCGCGCGGGGCGCGGGAAGGTGTCGGGGACCGCCGGGGTCCGGCGCGGCGGGGGAGCGGCCGCGGCCGAGGGGGCAGCCGGTGCGGCCGCCGGCGCGCTCATACCGGCACCTCACTGGGCTCGGCGCCGCAATCGCGAAGCGCATCCCCCAGGCTGAATCGCTCGCTTCGCTCGCTCATGGACGCACGCTAGGTGACCGCGTCGACACGTTCCTCACGGTGCGGTGGCGTGCGGGCGAAGTCCGCGTGAACGTCAGGCGGGCCGGAGCCGAAGCCCCGGCCCGATGCACGGTGTCCGTCCGGGATGCTCAGTCGCGGCGGCGAGCCGAGGCTCCGGAGCGGTCCGTGCTCGTGATCGGTACGGCTAGGCCGCAGAGCACGGCACGTGGCTCTCCGCCCGGAACGTCGCGCCGTGGCTGGTGACCCAGTGCGCGGGCCCGTCTTCGGCATGCCGGGACGGCATCTGCCGCGGGACGCGCGCGAGTCCGGCGACGTACGGCTCCCCGCACGCGTCGCACAGCGTCGGCATGGCGGCGGGCGCATACCGCTCTAGCGTGCGCAGGAGGCTGCGTGCGAAGCGCAGGGCGGACGCGAACGACGCGGCGGCGGCCTCGTGGTCGCGGCTGCCGTGCGCGTGCGCGGCGTCCCTCAGGGACCGGGCCAGGTAGCTGAGGCTGGCGCGCGGAAAGGGCGGTGCGCCCGCGGCGATGTCGTCGGCCTGCCCGGCCACGACGCCGGCCCAGCCGGCGAACGCCGGGTGGCGTACGGCGGACCCGGTGCGCTGCGCGATCACCGTGCCGGCGAGCTTCCGGGCGGCGGCGGCGCATTCCGGGGTCAAATCCTTGCGGTCGAGGTCCATGTCCGGCTCCTCGGGGTCTGTTGCGGTCTACTGCACAGGCTGCGTGTGTGGTGCCGGCCTGTGGATCAGACCGCCTTGGACAGGATGCGGCCTGAAGACCGCCGAACGCGTCAAAAGATGAGCTAAGTCACACCGAAATGTCGGAAATTGTCGACCTTCGCGGGTTTAGCAAGGGTGACGAACAGAACAAAACGGGCTACTTGCGCGCTCCGTAGGCGACCCCAATCGGACGGTTGCGCCCCAGGTTTTCCGGCCTCGTGTCCGCTCAGCGGACACCGTGTCGCACCTTGTGTCGCCGCGCCGTCACGCACCGCCGCCGGGGCCGGCGGCACGCCGGAAACCCGCCTCGGCGCGCCGCCCGCACGCCTCTTCCGGCTGCACGGAGCATCTGTTACATATGCCGCCGGATCGCCGGAGACCCGCCACTTCCTCCGCCGCGACGGGCTCTCCGTGCCCGGCGCGGCGGAGCCGCCCGCGTACGCCGCCCGTACGCGCCAACGTGGGAAGGAGAGGTGCCGCTGTGCCCAGTTGGCTACCGGAGAGCGCCGAAGGCCTCACCGAGCTGGACGGCGTACTCGGACTGCGCCCTTCGCTCTACACCCGCTACCGCGACTACGTGACCCGCGTCTGGTCGCCCGACGTCCTCGACCCCGTCCTCACCGAACTCGTCCGGCTGCGCATCGCCGGACTGCTCGAGTGCGGCGTCGAGGAAGCCGCCCGCAGCCGCGCCGCCGTGCACGCCGGCCTCGACGAGGCCCGGATCGAGCGCGTGCCGTACGGCTCGGACGACCCGGTGTTCACGCCGGCCGAGTCCGCATGCCTGCTGTTCGCCGAGCAGTTCGTGCTCGCCCCCGAGTCGGTGACCGACGAGCAGCGCAAGCAGCTCGCCGGGCTGCTCGGCGACAGGGGGCTCGTCGGGCTCGCCATGGTGTGCGCGATCTTCGACGGCTTCGACCGGTTCCAGGTCGTGCTCGGTGCGCAGGACACCGATCCCGACCTGCCGTACCCGATGCTCGTCCATCCGCCCGGCCCGGACCCCGACGCGCCGCCCGGCCCGCCGGTGTTCGACCCCGCCGACCCGATCGCGGCCAGCCCGCTCGCGCTCCAGCCCGACCTGCTGGCGTCGTTCCTGCGGATGTACGCGACGCTGTGGTGGGACGGCGTGGTCGACCACCCGTCCAAGGAGGTCGCCCGGCTGCGCAACGCCCGCGTGACCGGCTGCCGCTACTGCCGCAACGTCCGCTTCGCGCAAGCCCGCGAGGACGGCCTCGGTGAAGACCTCGTCGAGCTGATCGCCGACGGCTTCGAGGAAAGCGCCCTCGAGGAACGCCACAAGGTGGTCATCCGGTTCGCCGACTTCTTCCTCGGCGACCCGCACGGCATGGGGGAGGAGAGGGGCGCCGAGGTGCGCGACGACCTGCTCGCCGCGTACGGCCCGGACGGCACCGTGGAGCTGGCCGCCGGGCTCGCGCTCTTCATGGGCTTCTCGAAGATCGCGGTCACTCTGGGGACTGTTCCGCACGATTTTCCGACCATGGTGATACCCACCCCGGGCGGGTGAATCCGCAGGCCGGATGACGGCGACATGGCCGGTATGCGAACGGCGGCGGGCCCGCGAAACAGCCGCGGACCCGCCGTCTGCGGACCGTACGATTCGGGTGGCGAAGGGCTGTTGCACCCGGATCTTCCCGTGTAACGTTGCTCGCGGTTGCAAGCAGTAGAAGTAGTTCCCTCGCAAGACCGACGCCTGCGGACTTGACTGCCCCGTAGGCGTTTTTCCATCCCGGAGTACTTCGCGGGGAGTGGGACCACTCGACGTAAGCGACCCGGACGCCGCGAAGTGCGGCGGCCGAGGTTTTCATGAAGGAAGAAGACATGGCCACCGGTACGGTCAAGTGGTTCAACGCGGACAAGGGCTACGGCTTCATCTCCCAGGATGACGGCGGCGCCGACGTGTTCGTCCACTTCTCGGCAATCCAGACGAACGGCTACCGTTCGCTTGAGGAGAACCAGCGGGTCGAGTTCGAGGTCACGCAGGGCCAGAAGGGCCCGCAGGCCGAGATGGTTCGCCCGCTCTGATCACGCTTCGGCCGGAACGGCCGGCGAAGGCCCGCCCCGGGGAACCGCGGGCGGGCCTTCGCGTATATGCGTGCAGGGTACAAGCGTTACTGGCCGTCGGTTCCGGACCCGCCTTCGGGCCGGCCTGAAGATCAGCCCACGACCCCGGCCGCACGCAGCGCGGTGATCCGGTCCGCCATGCCCAGTTCCGCGAGCACCTCGTCGGTGTGCTCGCCGAGCAGCGGCGACGGCGCACCGAGCGCCGCGGGCGTGCCCGCGAACTGCGCGGGATGCCGCGGCATGCGCAGCCGCCCGGCCTTGGCGTGCACGGATTCCTCGAACAGGCCCACCGCCACCGCGTGCGGGTCGTCCGGGAGTTCGGCCGGCGCGAGCACGCGCCCGCACGGCACCCGCTGCGCCTCCAGTGCGGCCATGCCCGCGCCGACGTCCATGACGAGCGCCGCCTTGTAGCAGCGCTGCACGAACGCGCTGGTCAACTCCGGGTGCTTCATGCGCTCGCCGATGGTGGCGACCCGCGGGTCGTCGTGCCCTTCGACGCCGAACGCCCGGCACATGCCCGCGAAGTCCGCGTCCGACGTGGGCGCGACGACCGCCCAGCCGTCCCGGAACCGGATCGGCTTCAGCGTCTTGTTGAAGCTGGAGTTCCGGCTGCCGTCGCTGTCCAGCAGCACCTCGTTGCCCGTCGCGTCGACCCACAGGAACGACGTCACCGCGTCCAGCATCGACAGCTCCACGTGCTGGCCGCCCAGGCCGCGTTCGCGCGCGAACAGCGCCGCGGTGATCGCCTGCGACGCCACCAGCGCGGTGACCTTGTCGGCGGCGGACTGGCGCAGGAACACCGGGATTTCCGGTTCGCCGTCGGCGGGCACGTCCGCCTGGTTGACGGCCAGGCCGGCGTAGGCCTGGATCACCGGGTCGTAGGCGGACTTGCCGGCGTACGGGCCTTCCGGGCCGAAACCGGACAGCGATACGTAGACCAGGTCGTCGCGGCCCTTTGCCAGGTCCGCATAGCCGAGGCCCAACCGTTCCACCACGCCGGGCCGGAAGTTCTGCACGACCACGTCGCACGTAGCGGCCAACGCCCGCACGACGTCGCGGCCTTCTTCGGTGTGCACGTCCACGACGATCGACCGCTTGCCGCGGTTGCACGACGCGAACAGCGCACTCGTCCCCCCGATGGCCACCCCCACCCAGCGCGCGATGTCGCCGATGCCGGGGCGCTCGACCTTGATCACCTCCGCGCCCTGGTCGGCGAGCAGCGCGACCGCGTACGGACCCGTCGCGGCAATCGACAGATCGAGCACGCGGATTCCCCGCAGCGGACCGGTCTCACTCATGGGCAGTCCCTTTCGTGTACACGTGACGGTCGGTACAGAAGGTCGTGCGCCGGAGTTCGTCAGGCGGTGAACTCCGGCTTGCTGCGCGGCCGTCCGCCCGGGCCGCTGTAGGCCAGGCCGAACCCCGGCAGCGGGTCGAACGCCATGTCGGGCAGTGCGGCGCGCAGGCCCTCCCACGCGGCGATCAGCCCGTCCTCGGCGGCGTAGTCGAACGGATCGGTCAGCACCGTCTCCTCGGTGCCGCCCGGCCGCGGCGGGTTCTCCGCGAGCCAGCGCGCGGTGCGCGCGAGCGCTTCGCGCGGCGGCACCAGATCCCGGTAGCCCAGGTCGGCGCGGATCCGCGACAGGTCGAGCACCCGGTGCTCGGGGGCGGGCTGCATGAGCAACGGCCGGGCGGGCACCGCGAGGTCGTACGGCATCGACACCACCTCGAAGGTGTGCCCCAGCGCCTCGGCGACCACGTCGATCACCTGGCGCACCGTCAGCACCTCGTCGTCGGCCGCGTTGTAGATCCGCCCCGCGGACTGCTCCGGATGGTCGACGGCCAGCAGCAGGGCGTGCGCGAGGTTCTCCGTGTAGCCGTGGTGATGCAGCGTCAGGCCCTGGTCGGCGACCACGATCCGGCGCCGCCCGTCGAGCACCCGCCGCACCACGCACCATTCGCGCGGGGCGAGTTGCCGCGGGCCGTACACATAGGGGTAGCGCACATGCGTCGCCCGCGGATGGTGGGCGAACACCGCCTCCTCGGTCCGCACGATCCGGTAGCCCTTGGCGTCCTGCCCGGGGTCCGCGACCAGCGGCGCGTCCTCCGCCACCGGCACCGGAAGCCCGCCCGGCCCGGCCAGCTCCGGGTTCATCCAGCCGCGGTACGCCGGTACGCCGCCCACCGACAGGAACCGGCCGGTGCGGCCCGCCCACGCCTCGGCGATGCGGCGCAGCCGCCCGTACATCGCGATCACGGTGTCGAACGCCGGACCGGCCGCGGCCTCGCGGACCGCCGCCTCGTCGTACGGGTCGGCATGCAGGTGCCGCACCTCCGGCGGCGTCTCGTCGGACTCGTGCACACCCCGGTGCAGGATCGTCACCTCGTGTCCGCGCGCCACCAGGCCGCGCACCAGAGGGACACCGGTCGGGCCCGTGCCGCCGACCACCAGGATGCGCTCGCCCACGCGTTCCGCCCCTCCGCCGCCCCCGGCAGATCCTTGACTTCGTCACCATCCCGGACGGGGTGACCGTATCCGCAGGTCAATGCCGGTGCAAGCGGGACGGGCGGGCAATCCGCGGGCAGCCCTCGGCGCGAATGCGCCGGTCCACACGCCGTAGCATGGGGCCATGGGTTTCCTGCGCCGCCGCCCGCCCGCCGGGCCGGACTTCGACGTCCTCGCCATCCCCTTCACCGACTGGCCCGGGTCGGTGGTCGTCGCGATGCTGCCCGGAGCCGACGGCTCCTGCCAGGGGATCTTCGTGCGGTACGACCTGCTGGCCGGACGCGGCCCCGCCATGCTCGTCGGCAATCTCCCGGCCGGCTCCCCGGCCCGCGAGGACGGCGTCGGCCGCATCGAGGCGCAGCAGCTCGTCGCCGCCCTCGGCCACGAGGAGATGCCCGAGGAGCTGTCCGTCGAGGAGCACCCCGTGATGCAGGACGACGGCCTGCTGATCGTGCGCCGCGTCAAGTACGCCGAGGGCCGCCTCGCCTGCGTGGAATTCGACCGCAGCGACGGCGTCCTGGTCCGCATCGTCTCGTGGGACCGCCCCATCACCGACGACATCTTCGCGCTGCTCAAGCCCATCCCGGCGGAGTCCTTCGGCGGCTGAGCCGCCCGCCCCGCCCACCCGCGCCGCCCGCGCACGGCACCGCTCTTTCACCGACACGGAGGAAGGCCGGCGGACCATGGCAGCCCGCCGGCCTTCCGGCCGTTCGTCCCGAGTCGCGTGTCTCCCTGAGGCCTCACCCTCCCTTCCGGTGCAGCGCGGTCCCCCTGCGCCGGTTGCTCAGTGCGTGCCCACCGCCGCGCGCACGGCACGCCGCACGGTGGTGCTGTCGTCGTGGAGGCGGCGCAGCAGGCGCCGGTCTTCCTCGCCCGCCGCGGCCTGGTCGTGGATGCGGATCTCCCGCACCAGCACGAGCATCAGGTTCACCAGGAACGCGTCGCGGGCGAACGACCCGCCCTGCTGAGCCACCTGCCCGATGTGACGGCGCGTCAGCGGATCCCGGGCGAGCAGCGACCACAGCACGGCAAGGTCGTACCCGGGCAGGTGGTAGCCGACGAATTCCCAGTCGACCAGTGCCGGGCCGTGCGAGGTCAGCAGGATGTTGGAGAACATCGCGTCGCCGTGGCACAGCTGGAGCGGCGCCCGCGCCAGGCCGCGGATCAACTGCGCGAGATCGGTCGCGTCCCGATCGGTCAGCAGCCCCAGCGCGTGGTAGCGCTGCACGCGCGGCAGGTAGTCGAACGCGGCCTGGAACGAGCCGGACGGCGGCTTCCATGCGTTCAGCGCCCCGAACGCATGGAGCACCGACCGCACGTCCGCCCGCGCCAGCGCCGACCCCGGGTGGCGCTCCACCGCGGCCGGCCGGCCCGGCACGTGCTCGAGGACCAGCACCCGGCGCTCCGGATCCGCGCCGAACAGCCGCGGCACCCGCACCGGCGGCCGCTGCCGGGTGAACGTCCGGTACGCGGAGATCTCGTGCCGCAACCGCTGTGTCCAGGCCGGCGAATCGTCCGTCAGGTACTTCACGACCACCGGATTGCGGCCCACCGAGCCGGTCATCAGCACCGACTTGCGGGTCACCCGCATGACCGCGCCGGCCGAGAACCCCGGGCACACCCGGGCCGCCGCCGCGGCGACCACCGCGGGCGGCACCGGCGAGACGCCGCGCCGGTCGCCGCGCGGCTCGGCGCCCCGGGCCGGACGGCCCGGATCGTGCGGTTCGCGCATCGACCGCCCCCCGCCGGACTCGCCCCCGTGCCCCGGTTCGCGCGCGGTGCCGCGGCCCGCCGAGTACGCCCCCGCGGCGGACCCGGCCGGACGCCGGCCCGCGGGATCCGCGGCGGACATGCCCGGTGTGCGCGGCCCCGACAGGCCGCTCGGCCGGCCCGGTGTGTCGGGCTGTGCGGGCCGCCGCGCGGGCGCTGCCGCCGGACCGTGGCCGGACCCGCGCGGGGCACCGGACCGGGCCGCCGATGCGGCACCGGCGGTGCCGCGGCCGGGGGATGAGGGAGAGGGTGACATCGAGGACCTTCCTGCTCCGGGGGGATGCCGGGGGGAGCGCCGCGCCCTGGGGAGCAGGGCGGGCCCGGCGGGTCGGGCGCCCGGTCCGCGAGGGACCGGGGCGCCGTCCGGCGGCCGCGGCCGCGAGGCGGTTGCCCCGCGGCCCCGTCCGCCGGGACGACCCGTCGGCCGGCGTGGGGGAGACGACCGGAACACGGCGGCCGGGGTGCGGCCGGCGGCGGGCCGGTGCCCCGCGGACCGGCCGGGGGGCGGGGACGGCCCCGCCCGCCGGAGACTCCGCTCCGCGGGAGGGACCGCACCGCACCCCCGGCCGCGCGGACGCGGTTGCCGTCGGGGGATGCACACCCCGCACCGGCCCTGCGGAGCCCGCCTCCGCCGGCTTCCGGCCGGGCGCGGTGCGGGCCTCCCGGGAAGCTCCCGGAGTGCCCGACACCTCGCCCGACCCGACGCCGACGGCCGCGGTGCGGCTCCGCACGATCCGGCGCGGCGGCCGGGCCGGAGCGTCCTGGGGGCCGCCCCGGCCCGGCCGCCGGCACCGGTGGACCGGTGCCGTGCCGTGGTTCCGATCGTGGTGCTGACAGGTGCCTGTGCTGGTACTCGCTCGGTGGTCTGAGGGTCTGTTCCTGTGCGGGTCTGTTCCTGTGCGGGTCTGTGGATCTCGGTCTGGGTCCGTGCCTGTCGTGCCCGGTTCCGGCCGGTGCCCGGTGCCGCGCGGGCGGTGCGTTCTCCGTGCGCGCCGTCCGCGCGGACCGGGTGGCCGGAACCGCGGTTGTGGGCCGCCGGGTTCGGCCGTACCGTGTGGTGCCTCGCCCGGGCCCCCGGGGCGGACCCCGGTGGTGGACCCGGCCGCGTCGGCGGGTGGGTGCCCACGGACCGGATCCACCATCCACGACACCGTCGGCGCCGGGTGGTGATCCATGTGGCGGACCGTGGCGAACCCTGGCGAATCCGGTTCCGCTTCCGCGCCCCGCACTAGCCTCGGAGTCAAGCCGAGCGGCCTGGGGGCTCGCCGTGAACCGCGGACGCACCATCCTGCGGACACCACCGACGGCGGACCGGACCCTGGTCCGTCCGCCGTTCGGACAACTCGGACCACACACGGAATCAGACAGCGGATGCCGGCCCGCGGCCGGAAGAGGGGCGGGGCCACATGCGGCGCGAACGCAACACCAAGCTGGTGGAACTGTTCGCGTTGACAGGCTGGTCCAAAGGCGAACTCGCCCGGCTGGTCAACCGGCGCTCGGCGAGCATGGGGCACCCCCAGCTCGCCACCGACACCTCCCGGGTGCGGCGCTGGCTGGAGGACGGCGAGTGCCCCCGCGATCCCGTGCCGAGGGTGCTGGCCGCGCTGTTCACCGAGCGACTCGGACGTGTCGTCACCTCCGAGGATCTGGGCCTCACCGGGCGCCTCCGCCACCACGTTCCCGCCATCCCCGAGGAACTGCCGTGGAGCACCAAGCGCACCGTGGACGCCTTGACCGAGTTCACGGGAATGGACCTCATGCTCAATCGGCGCGGTTTCGTCGGTACGGGATTCGCCCTGGTCGCAGGCCCCGTCCTGGTCACCAACTTCGACCGCTGGCTCGGCGGGGACGGCCCCCGCCCGGTCGTCCCGCCACCGCAGCGCGGCAGCTTCGGCAACCGCGCCTCGTACGCGCCCGTCGACGCGGGGCCGGTCGGCGCGGACGAGGTCGCCGCCCTCGAACACGCCGTCACGGTGTTCCGCGCCTGGGACGCCAACCGCGGCGGAGGACTGCAACGCAAGGCCGTGGTCGGCCAGTTGAACGAGGTCGGCAACCTGCTCACCGCGGCCAACCCGGCCCCGGTCACCCGGCGGCTGTGGGCGGTCGCCGCGAACCTCGCGGTGCTCGCGGGCTGGATGTCCCACGATGTCGGCCTGAATCCCACCGCGCAGAACTACTTCGTCATCGGCGCGCACGCCGCCCGCGAAGCCGGCGACCTGCCGCGCGCCGCCGAGGCCCTCTCCCGGGCCGCCCGCCAGATGGTGCACCTCGGAAAGCCCCGCGACGCCCTGGCCCTCATCGAACTCGCCCAGCACACCGCGGGCGACCGGGCCACGGCCACCACCCGCGCGATGTTCCGCACCGTCGAAGCCTGGGCCCAGGCCGCGCTCGGCCAAGGCGCCGCCTGCCGCCGCACCCTCGGCCTCGCCGAGAGCGAGTTCACCACGGGCAAACCGCAGGACGACCCGGACTGGGTCGGCTTCTTCGACACCGCCGACCTGCACGGCATGCAGGCCCTCGTCTACCGGACGCTCGCCGAAACCGACCCGTCCGCCGTCCGGCCCGCGCAGGAACATGCCCAGAAGGCCATGGAGTTGCGTGCCCAAGGCCACGCCCGGTCGCAGACGTTCGACCTGATCTCCCTGGCCTCGGCCTACCTCATCGACGGGCAGCCCGACGCGGGCGCCCGCTACGCCCGGATGGCCGTCGACGCCACCCGCGACGTCAGTTCGCACCGCACCTGGGACCGGCTCACCGACATGCGCAAGCTCACCGGGCGCTACACCGACGTCCCGGAAATTCGCGACCTGCACGAGGAGATCGCCGAACGCGGCGGACTGTCCGGGCCGACGACGGCCTGACCCCGAGCGGCATCCCGCGGCGCGCCCGGGCCCCACGCGGGCCCGGGCATCCACCCGTTCCGCGAAGGCGGCCGGCCCACGCGACCCGGCCCACGCGACCCGGCCCACGCGACCCGGCCCACGCGACCCGGCCCACGCGACCCGGTTCACCCGACCCGGTTCACCCGGCGGCGTGCCGCCGACTCACTCGACCCGCAGCGCCATCACGCACGCGTCGTCCTCGTAGTCGGTGGTGCCCAGGCGGCTGACGACCAGGTCCACACACGACGGCGCGTCCGCCTCGGCGATCAGCGGGGCGAGTCCCAGCAGCCCGTCCAGCGACTCGTCGATATCGTGGCCGCGGCGCTCCACGAGCCCGTCCGTGAAGCACAACAGGACGTCCCCGGCGCGCAGTTCCAGCCGCGCTTCCTCGTACACCGGCTCGTCGTGCGCACCCAGCACCAGGCCTTGGGGCGCGGGCAGCACGCGGCCGCGGCCGCCGCGGAACAGCAGCGGTGCCGGATGTCCCGCGCGCGCCCATGTCAGCACCCGGCGCTCCGGGTCGTACCGCCCGCACATCGCGGTCGCGATCGCCTCCGCGGGCAGCGCGTGCAACAGCAGCCGGTTGAGCCAGTACAGCATTTCGCCGGGCGACGCCCCGGTGACGGCGAAGCCTTGCAGCGCGCTGCGCAGGGTCGTCATCCCCGCGGTGGCGGCCAGGCCGTGCCCGGCCATGTCGCCGAGGCTGACCAGGACCGTCCGGTCGGGCAGCGCCATTCCGTCGTACCAGTCGCCGCCCACGCGTGCGGTCGCCTCCGCGGGGAAGTAGCGCGTCGCGACGTGCAGCCCGGGCAGCGCGATGGCGCGGGTCCACCGCGGCATCACCGCCTGCTGCAACTGGGACGCGATGCGGTGCTCGTCGCGCGCCAGTTGCCGCTGCGCCACCAACTGCTCGCGGGTCTCCGTCAACGCGGCCTGCGTCCACCGCAGTTCGGTGACGTCGCGGAGGATCGCCCAGGCACTGCGCGGGGTGCCGTCCGCGTTCAGCACCGGCTCGCCGACCAGATGTACCGAACGCGTCGTGCCGTCCCGGCGCAGCAGTCGGAACTCGCCCTCGACGGGCACGAGTTCCTCCAGCAGTCCGGTCACCAGCGCCTGCACCGCGGGCAGATCGCCGGGCAGCACGTGGCGGGGCAGGTCGTCGAGGCGCAGCGGGCCGCAGATCGGGTCGCGGTCGAAGATCACGTACATCTCGTCGGACCAGCGGATCTCGTCGGTGTCGAGATGCCATTCGGCGCTGGCGAGGAGACCGGCGTTGCCGCGCTGCTGCGGGATGCCGGAGTCGGCGGCGGTCTCGTCGTCGGGCGGCTCGGCGCCGCCGGGCAGCGGGCGGTCGACCGACGGGTGGACGTCGTGCCCGCGGCCGCGCACCGGTTCGTCCGGCGGCAGCAGCAGGTCGCGCGGTGCGGTCGGCCGGGCGGGGAGGAGCGTCTCGCCGACGACGGTGTCGATCAGGCGCGGGCGCAGGTAGCGCTGCGACCGGAACACGTCCGGCACCGGGCCGGGCGACCCGCCGGATCCGGCCGGGCGGCGGGGCGCCGCCGACCCGGAGTGCTCGCGGGTGGGGGAGTCGTCGCGTATCGGCGCGCAGAGCCGGGCGAGGTGGTCGAGGGACTGTTCGAGACTCTCGGCGAGGAGTTCGCACACGTGCGCGTTCCGGCTCGCCCGGTGCGCCACGTAGCCGTCCCGCAAGCCGTCGACCTGCGCGCGAAGCTGGGCCACCCTTGACATCATCGCCGTCAGATCCGCCGCGTCGAACTCCGGCCGCTCGTGCATGCACCCGCCTTGGCCCGTCCCGTGCCGCCGCACCGACTCTCGCATACGCAACCGCGCGCCGGGGGTGTTTTCACCACATTGGTGGAGGCTCGGGCGTTCCGCGCTCCGCCCATCCGGAGTAACCGCGGCGGTGACCGGAATCGACCGGCGCGCTGGGCCGTTCGGGGCCGGCACCGGTCGGAACCGGCTGCACGGGCGGGTGTTGACCCTCCGCCGCCCCCGGCGCGCGTCACCCGCACGGCGCAGTCGGCGCGCGGACCGGTTGGTCCCGACACAGGATGGAATCTCGTTCCGCAGTACGTCCCGCGGCGCAAAGCCGCACAGCCCGCGGCGGAGTGCTGAGTCGTACCGAACGGGAGGATCCCGTGGGAGTCGATCCCGCCGCAATGCGGCGTTGCCATGTGGCCGTGGACCTGGGGGCGTCACGGACACGTATCCACCTCAAGAATCACGGCCTCGCCGTCGACGAGCCGAGCCTGGCGGCCGTCGACACGCGGACCGGAAGCCTCGTCGCGGTCGGTTCGGTCGCGGCGCGGATGGTCGGCCGCACGCCCGACCACATCCGGGTCGCCCGGCCCATCGCCAGCGGCACCGTCGTGGACGCCGAACTGGCGCAGTCGATGCTGCGCCACCTGATGAGCCGTCGGCTTGCGCCGATCTGGCGGCTTCCGAGCACCATGCGGGCCATCGTGGGGGTCCCGCACGACAGCGGCCCGCTGACCCGGCGCGCCGCGACCCTGGCGATGCAGGGCTTGGGCATCAAACGGGTCGAACTCGTCGACGTCCCGGTGGCCGCCGCGGTCGGCTGCGGCCTGACCGTCGACGTGCCGGAGGCCGCGATGGTCGTGGTCGTGGGGGCGGCCACGTCGCAGATCGCGGTGCTGTCGCTGGGCGCGGTGGTGGCGTCCACGATCGTGCACGTCGGCGGCGACGCCATCGAGCACGCGATTACCGAGCACCTGCTGAGCCAGCACGGCGTGATCCTGCCGAACGGCGCCGTGCGCGACATCTACCTGCGGCTGAGCGGTGCCGAGGCGCAGCCGATGACCGTCACCGGCAAGGACGTCGGCAGCGGGCTGGCCCGCAACGTCGCGATCGACGCCGGGGGAGTGCGCGACCTGATCGGCACGCCGCTGGCGGCGCTGATCGACGGCATCACCGGCGTGCTGCGCCGGTCGCCGCCGGACCTGGTGGTCGACCTGGCGGACCGCGGCATCATCCTGACGGGCGGCGGCGCGCTGATCCCGGGCCTGGACGATCTGGTGCGGTCCGCGACGGGGATGCCGGTGCACGTGGCGGACGATCCGCATCTGCGGGTGGTGATGGGTCTGGCGAAGCTGGCCGAGGGCCGCGGCGCGGCCCGCACGCCGAAGGACCCGGAGCCGTCGCGCGTCGACATCGGCGAGCAGCCGGTCGGGGAGCCGGACGAGTTCGCGCCGGTGGCGTAGCGCGGGTAAGCCGGGCCCGGTGGGGGTTCCGGGCTCGGCTCGGGGGTGAGGGGGAGCGGGGCTCAGGTTTGCCTCTCCGGCCCGGCGCCGTCTTCCCAGGCGGCGTCCTTGGCGTCTTCTTCGCGCGTGTGCTCGGCCGTGCTTTCCAGGGCGTGTTCGGCGGCGGCGCGGTCCGGGTAGGGGCCGAGGCGGTCGAGGGCGCGGCATCCGGCGCCCTGCTCGGCGGTGTGGTGCTTCAGGCAGAAGTACCAGGCGTTGGGGTCGGTCATGTTCCCGATGCTCGCATCGCGGACGTGCGGGATCGCGGAATCGGCGAGGTGTGTCGATACTCCGCGTTACAGTCGACTGGTGGACATATCCCCCGACGCCGGCGAGCCCGGCTCGCCGCTGGCCGGGATAGCGTCCGCGTACTCGCCGCGCCTGGCCGAGTTCGCCTTCGATCCCGGCTTGGTCGCGGCCGTCGATCAGCACGCCGCCGCGGTGTGCGATGCGCTGATCCCCGGGCAGCGCGGTCCGCAGCCGTACGGGCCCGTCCTGGCCCTCCCCAAGCCGCGCACGGTCGACCGCGAGGACCTTGTCGACTACGTCCTCGGTTTCACCGACGTCCTTGCCGAGGCCGATTGGCGCGAACCCGTCGGCTACGACTTCGCCGCACTGCGGCTGACCGCGATCTGCTGGCTGATCCGGGAGCACGACCTGCTCGGCCGGTGAGTGCGGCGCCTTCGGCGGAACCACGGAAAATACCGGCAAATACCGGAAAATCTGCATCATCCCGCCCGCAGAGCCCGTCGATTTCCGCGGGAAATTCCGCGGATTGGTGCAGGACCCGAACCGCAGGCGCCCGGCAGCCTTACGCTGTAAGCCTGCCTGGGGAAAAAGCCCGGACGAACCGGAACCGGTCGGTTTCCCGAACCATAGAACCTGTTCTATTGTTTGCCTGCGAGGCTGCCCGCTACAGGGGTGCGGGCAGACCGCCCGGGCACCGGCATGTCGAGCGGTGCCCCGGCACGACCGGTGGAAGTCCGCCCGTGCCGGTGCCCGGAAGCGTTATCTCCCGCGGGAAACCGTCAGGGCAGGTGGACCGGTTCGGCCGCGTGTTCGTTGCCCGCGTCGCGGTCCCGCTGCCACGCGTACAACGTGTTCTTCTCGGTGTAGCCCCAGTATTTTCCGCAGCGCACCGTCTCTTTGTGCACCACACCCTGCGGGAACCACGCCGCGGTGAGCCCCGGCCGGTGGTGCCCCGCAGCCGGCACGCACGCCGGGGGCAGCTTGCCGTCCGGCAGCCGCGCGGTCAGGATCCGGTTGCCGTCGGTGGTGCGGAATTTGAAATGCACGTCGGTCGCCCCGTCGGGCAGCCACACCGGCATGGCCACGCGATCCGCCTTGGCCTCTTTGCCTGTGGGGTAAGTGCCCTCCTGCTCGTGGCGTTCGTCGAGCCACCCGTGCACCATCGGCACGCCGGCCACCACGCCGATCCCCGCCAATGCGGCCACGGACGCCCCGACGACCAGGACCGATTTGAGCATGGTGCACGTCTCCCTCGCGACGCTGTGTGCCGGGAGGCCGCGGACGCAGCCCCCTTTCTCTCCATGATTGCGGCGAGGAGTCCGGTTGCACGTCAGCTTCAAGGCGGTTCGCGCGTGAGTCCTGAGAACTACGCCCGATCAGACGGAAGTCCGACCTGCGGACCGTGCCTCCGACCGGCCGGAGGAGGCGGCGGGGGTGCCGGAGGGGATGCCGCTCGGCGCCGGGCGCAAACCGCTGCGCATCAATTTGGTTTAGACCATTCCGTGTGCCGGGCGGCGTGGATAGGGTGCGGGGCTACCGCACGACGCACCCGCGATTCGCCAGTCCCAGCAACGCCCCGGAGACACGCATGGTGAAACCGTCCAGTGCACGCCCGTACGACCCCGCGCCCGCCCCGGCACCGTCCGATGCCGGTGCCGGGCACCGTGCCCCGCGGCGTGCCGTGCCGGGGCGCCGCCGCGGGCTCCGGGTCGGGGCGTCGGTGCTGGTGCTGGCGGCGGCCGCGGCGTATCCGGTGTACCGGTTCGTGCTGCGGGACGACGCGGATCCGAAGCCCGACGCCCAGGTCGGCACCTGCCTGGCCGCGTTCGACGGGTTCATGGGCTCGGCGCCGCGGCCCGCGACGGTGGACTGCGGGGCGCCGGCCGCGCGCTGGAGAATCACCGCGGTGTTCGGCACGGACCACGGCGCGGTGCCGTGCCGTTCGCTGGCGCCGGACAAGGGCTACGAGGCCGGGCTCGAATGGCGGGACGCGCAGGGCGGGTTCGTGTGCCTGACGGTGACGCCGTACACGACGTACGACGATTACGGGGACGCGGGCACGGTGCCGTACGAGTTCAACGAGGCGGACTTCGCGAGGCTCAAGAGCCGGCTGCTTGCGGCGACCGGACAGCCGGCCGGACAGTCGGCGGGACAGCCGGCGGGACAAGGGAGCGGGCAGACCGCGGGATAGCGCGCGGAGACGGACCCGGGCAGCGGACCGGGCCGGGCGGCCGGGACTTACAGCAGGTCGCTGTCCTCGCCCACGTTGTCGACCATGCGGCGCAGGACGTCCACGGCGGCGACGAACTCGGCTTCCGTGATCCCGTCGCGGATGCGGGCGTGCGCCTTCTCCATGCGGGCGCGGGCCTTGGCGAATCCGGCGTCGCCGGCCGCGGTGAGCCGGACGGCGCCGTCCCGGTCGTCGGCCCAGCCGCGGACCACGAGTCCGGCGAAGACCGGGCCGAATTCCATGCCGGGGCAGGCGAACGGGGCGAGGCGGGCGGCGAGGGTGTCCCAGGTCCAGTGGCCCGGGAAGGCGGCGATCTGGTGGAGCGACCACCATTGCGGGAGCGTGAGTTGCTCCTTGGCGAGAGTGCGGCGCAGGTAGGCGACGATGGCGCGGTCCGCGGTGCCCGTCCAGAAGCCGATGGGCTGGGTGGCAAGCACCTCGGCGGGATAATGCTTGACGCTCACGATCGCACGCCCCTTTCGTTGGCGCCGGCCGCCGTCCCGGCGGCTCCCCCGGCTTCGGCACCCGGTCCAGCCGAGCCTAGGAGTTCAACCCGGCTTCAAGTCAACCACCGCCGCCGGGCCCCGCCAAAGACCCCCTGACATGCGGAAATCCCGCCCTTGCGGACGGGATTTCCGGTGCTGCGTGCCGCGTGCTGCGGCGGAGGGTCAGCCCAGCTCGTTGCCGAGGATCGAGATGAACGACACCATCTCGCCCGGGTAGCCGCCCAGGTTGTGGGTCAGCGCGAGCTTGCGGCCGGTCTCCGGGATGCGCCGCTCGGCCGGGGCCTCGCCGCGCATCTGGAGCCACGCCTCGAACATCATGCGCAGGCCGGACGCGCCGACCGGGTGTCCGAACGACTTCAGGCCGCCGTCCGGGTTGACCGGGAGCCGGCCGTCGAGGTTGAAGGCCCCCGCGAGGACCTCCTTCCACGCGGTGCCGCGGTCGGCGAACTGCAGGTCCTCCATGAGGACGAGTTCGGTCGGCGTGAAGCAGTCGTGCACCTCCGCCATCGCGATCTCGTTGCGCGGGTCGGTGACCCCGGCCTGGGCGTACGCGTCGCGCGCGCACTCGGCGATCTCCCAGAACGTCGTGTAGTCGTAGTCCGGGTCGATGACGCCCGACCCGTTGCCCGCGACCATCGACAGCGCCTTGATGAACAGCGGCTTGTCGGTGTACTTGTACGCGTCCTCGGCCCGCACCACGATCGCGCCCGCGGCACCGTCCGCGACGCCCGCGCAGTCGAAGACGCCGAGCTGGCCGGCGAGCTTCGGCATCGCGGAGATCTTCTCCGGGGCGATCTCCTTGCGGAACTGCGCGCGCGGGTTGCGGGCGCCGTTGTAGTGGTTCTTCGACGCGATGTGCGACAGGACCGAGCGCATCTCCTCTTCGGAGACGCCGTACTTGTGCCCGTACGCGGGCGCGACCATCGAGAACATCGCGGCCGCGGTCAGCGTGCGGGCGGTGCCGTCGCCGGGCACCGGGAAGGCGTTGAGGCCCTGGTAGCCGCCGTCCTTGACCTTCTCGACGCCGATCGCCATCGCCACGTCGTAGGCGCCGGACGCGACCGCGTACGCGGCCTGCCGCAGCGCTTCCGACCCGGTGGCGCACATGTTCTCGACGCGCGTGACCGGCTTGTTCTGCAGCTGCAGCGGCTTGGACAGCACCATGCCGCTCATGCCGGTCTGCGCGGTGCCGAGCCAGAACGCGTCGATGTCGTCCTTGGCGATGCCGGCCGACTTGAACGTGTCCTGCGCGGCGTCGATCAGCAGGTCGTCGGTGCCCTTGTCCCAGGCCTCGACGAAGGGCGTGCAGCCCATGCCGACGATGGCGACGCGGTCCTTGATGCCGTGGGATCCCATGGTCAGGCCTCCTGCGCCGACTCGGAGGAAGCGGTCCGCACCGGGCGGGCCTTCCAGAAGTAGTTGTGGATGCCGTCCGCGGTGCCGATGCGCCGGAACGTCAGCTCGACCCGGTCGCCGATCTTGACCTGGTCGGCGTCCATGTCGGTCAGTTCGATCGGCAGGCGCCCGCCGCCGTCGAAGTCGACGACCGCGAACACGACCGGCGGGGACGGCGAGTAGGCCATCCGGTCGATCGTGAACGTCTTCACGGTGCCGACAGAGTCCGCCATCGGGATCGCGTCCATGTCGTCGACCGTGCCGCCGCGCATCGACACGCGGGCGGGCGGCAGGTGCACCGCGCCGGAGCTGCGGTCCTGCGAGCCGACGAAGCCGAACTTCCAGTCGAGGGACCGGACCGCGGCGGACGACGAGGTGCGGGCGGGCTCCGGGCGGCGCGGCGGCTCGACCTGGAGGGTGCCCCGCCACGCGAGGAACTTGCCGTAGGCGATCGGCGCGCCGCCCGCGACCTGCGCGGCGACCGGCCGCGACGGGGCGTGCGCGGCGAGCGCTTCGGTGGTGCGGAACAGGAACACCTCGGCGCCGTCGGACAGCACGACCACGGCGACGATCTTGCCGACCGCCGCCTCCGTGCCGGCGAGGGAGTCGAGCACCGACGCCAGCAGCACGCCCGGGTGTGCGGCGCCGGTGGTGCCCACGGTCGCGGCGAGGTCGTCCGCGAGCACCCCTTCGCGCACGCCGAGCTTGCGGCCGAGGCCGCCCACGGCGCGGGCGTGCAGGCCCGCAACCGCGGCGTGGTCGACCTGGTCCGCGGTCAGGCCGGTGGCCTTGAGCGCGTCGGTCCACGCCGTGCGGCCCGCGGCGAGGTACTGGTTCTCGCCGAACTTGTCCTCCCACAGCTTCGACCGGGTGTCGCCGGGGGTGCGCCACCGGTCGACGAACTCGGCCGTCGCGCTGGCTCCGCCGAGGTATTCGGCGAGGACCGGGCCGTCCGCGTCGGAGCCGACGAGCAGCGCGGAGGCGCCGTCGCCGCCGGCTGCTTCGTCGCCGCTGCCGGGCAGGCCGCCGCGGATGTCCGCGCCGATCACCAGGGCACTGCCGGACCCGTCCAGGGCCAGGCGCAGCAGGCCGGCCGCGGAGCGGACCGAGCCGGTCGCGTCGATCGCGGGCACGCCGCCGTCGAGGCGCAGCGCGGCGTGGATGGCGGTCGCGTTGGTGCGGTCCGCGTAGGCGGGCGCGACCGTGGCGAAGAGCAGCGAACGCGGCGCGGCCCCGGGGGTGTCGCGCAGCGCGTTGCGGGCCGCCTCGACGCCGAGGGTCGTGGTGTCCTCGTCGAACGACGCGACGGTGCGGGTGCCGCGGCCGCCGCCGGTGCCCGCGACCGGGGCGATGCCCTTGCGGTCGAGCCGGCGGTACGGCAGGTACGCGCCGTAGCCCAGGATGCCGCGCACGGCGCCTCCGTGGTTCGGTGTGGTCATCGTGGTCGGTACCGTCACTTCCGCTCGTCGACGCTCGCGGTACGGGCCCCGCAGCGTGGCCCGCCGAGTCGTCGCATTCCAGCAGTTCCGATCAGAGCTGTGCGTGTGCTCAGGCCGTGCGTTTGTTCGGCAGTACTGTGCCGGTCGGTGCCGGCCCCTGTCAGCCGGTGGCGCCGACTGCCGCGAGCCGGGTGATCTCCTCTTCGGACAACCCCAGTTCGTCCCGCAGGATTTCCTCGGTGTGCTCGCCGAGCCACGGGACGCGGGTTTCCGGGCCCTCGGCCATCTTGGACAGCTTGACCGGGTTGCCGGGCGACAGGACCGGCTCGGGGTTGCCGTCGGTGCGGGACATCTCGACGACCATGTTGCGGTTCTTGATGTGGTCGTCGTCGATCACGTCGCCGGGGTTGTAGACCGGGCCGGACGCGACGCCGACCGCGCTGAGCGCGGCGCACGCCTCCAGACGGGTCTTGTCCGCGGCCCAGTTCTCGATGCCGGGGCGGATGACGTCCTCGATGTGGTTGAACCAGTCCTGCGGACCGGCCAGGCGCGGGTCGTCGACCCACTCGGGGTGGCCGACCAGTTCGGCGAGGCCCTTGAACATGTGCGGGCGGCCGCACTGGATGATCAGGTAGCCGTCGAACGCCTTGAACGAGTGGTTGATGAGCGGCGCGAGACCGGGGTCCTTCATGCCCATCGACCAGTAGCTGAGGCCGGCGTCGTTGAGCGCGACCATCGCGTCGTACATGGAGATGTCGACGTACTGGCCTTCGCCGGTGGCGTCGCGGTGCCGCAGGGCGGCGAGCACGCCGATGATCGCGAACAGCGCGGAGCCGGTGTCGCCGAGCGCGCCCAGGGGGGACACGGTGGGGGCGACGCCGGGAGTGCGCTTGAACTCGTAGAGTCCGGCCATGCCCTCGGCGACGGGGGCGTAGGCGGGCCAGCCCGCGTAGGGGGTCTCGGTGGTGTTGCCGAAGCCGGACACCGAGAGGTAGACCGCCCGCGGGTTGATCTTGTTGATGTCCTCGTAGCCGAGCCCGAGGCGGGCGGCGACGCCGGCCTTGAAGTTCTCGCACACGATGTCGGCCTTCTTGGCCAGCTCGCGCACGAGGGCGAGGCCCTCGGGGTTCTTGAGGTCTACGGTCATGCTGCGCTTGCCGAGGTTGTTGCGCAGGAACGTGATTCCGACCTTGCGGCCGTCCGGGTCGGACATCGCGGGAAGCGAGCCGCGGCCGGAATCACCGGTTCCGGGGGATTCGACCTTGATCACCTCGGCGCCGAAGCGCGCGAGCATTTGGGTCGCGAAGGGCAGGGCCTGCATCTGCTCGATGGCGAGGACCCGGATCCCGTCCAGGGGCTTGCCGTACCGTGTCCGGTCGGCGCCAACGACCTCTCCGACGCGCATTGTGTCTCCGTCCATGGTGGTGCCGCGTTCCGCCGGGATGAGCCCCCTGACCAGCGCCTTCCGGGGTGGAGTGGGCCGCGTCAGGGGTGTCCACCCTGCTTTGCCACCATAGCTGACGGAGAGTCAGATAAGCAGGGGGAGCGGGCGTGACGGACGGCACGCACGGGGCCCGCGCGACTGTGTGCCCCCTGCACTTTTCCTCCGTCTTCGCCTAGCGTCCTTCCCACGGGGGCCCGGCGGGAGGAGCGGAATTGCGCGCGGACGAGTACACGCAGCTGGACGGCACGGGCATCGCGGCACTGGTCGCCAAAGGGGAAGTGACCCGGTCCGAAGTCCTCGACGCGGCACTCGCCGTGCTGGCCGACCGGCAGGCCCTCAACACCGTCGTCACCCCGGCCGAGGACCAGGCCCGTGCCGCGGACGCGCGCGGGCCGTTCGCCGGAGTGCCGACCCTGATCAAAGACCTCGGCTGCGACGTCGCCGGCCTCCCCACCAAGAACGGCTCCCGGCTGTTCGCCGACGCCGCCCCCGCCGACCACGACAGCACCGTCGTCGCCCGGCTGCGCGCCGCCGGCACGGCGATCCTCGGCAAATCCGGCACCCCGGAATTCGGCTTCGGCACCAGCACCGAACCCGGCCTCACCGGCGCCGTGCACAACCCCTGGAACCCGGCGCACAGCACCGGCGGCTCCAGCGGCGGCTCCGCCGCCGCGGTCGCCGCCGGCATCGTGCCGTTCGCGCACGCCACCGACGGCGGCGGATCGATCCGGATCCCGGCCGCCTGCTGCGGCCTCTTCGGCCTCAAGCCCAGCCGCGGCCGGGTCAGCCTCGGCCCGGACACCGCCGACGCGTGGGCCGGACTGTCCGGCGCCCACGTGGTCACCCGCAGCCTGCGCGACAGCGCCGCATTCCTCGACATCCTCGGCGCGCCCGCACCCGGCGAACCGTACGCCGCCCCCGCACCGCGCCGCCCCTACCGCGACGAGGTCGGCGCCGACCCGGGCCGGCTGCGTATCGGCCTGCTCGTCGACGCCCCCGACCCGGCCGTCGAGGTCGACCCGGCGTGCCGCCGCGCCGCCGCGGACGCCGCCGCCCGCCTCGCCTCGTTCGGCCACCGCATCGAACAGCTCTCCTGGCCCGCGAACCTGGTCCGGCCCGGCGAGATCGTCGCCGCCGTCAGCGGCCCGCACACCGCCCGCACCGTCGACAAGCGCCTCGCCGAACTCGGCCGCGACCTGCGCGACGACGACCTCGACGGGGCCACCGCAATCGTCGTCGCCCACGCCCGCAAGATCACGCTGCCGCAGTACCTCGACGGCATCGAGCGCATGCACGCCACCGGACGGCTCATCGCCCGCTTCATGGACGGCATCGACGTGCTGCTCACCCCGGCGATGGCCGTGACCCCGCCGCCGCTCGGGCGCCTGGACCCGAACGGCGACGCCGCGGCCACCCTCCAGGGCATGCGCGGGATGGCCGCGTTCACCAGCCTCTTCAACGTCACCGGGCAGCCCGCCGCGGCCGTCCCGTTCGGCGGGCGCACCCCCGAGGGGCTGCCGATGTCGGTGCAGCTGGCCGCCGCCTACGGCGACGAAGCGGTGCTGTTCCGGCTCGCGGGCCAGCTCCTGGACGGCGACGTACTGCCGGCGGCGCCCGCCGCTCGCTGACGAGTCCCGCACAGCCCCCCGGCACCGCAGTTGGCAAGGAGGCAGTCATCTGCCGGTAATCGACGAGCAAAAGACGTCGATCTGCGTTGCCGGGGGCTTGGCCGCCGCGTCGCCGGGCGTTGACCTCGGCTTCCTAGCGTCGCGGCCATGCCGATCACGCACACCCCGGCCCGTTCCCGCCGGGCCACGATGCTGGGCGCGGCGGTGCTGGCCGCCGCCGTCCTGCCGCTCACCGTCGCGGCCGCCGCCCCCGAGAACGTCCCCGAAAACGTCCCCGACAATGCCTCCGCAACCGCCGCCGCCCCGTCTGCGACCGCGCCCAAGACCGCGCCCAAGCCCGGCGACGTCGTGGTGGACGAGGACTTCTCGTCCGGCCGCCTGCCCGACGGCTGGACCGCCGTGGAAGGCCAATGGGCCGTCAGCGGCGGCCGCCTGTACGGGAATTCCACGTCCTCGGGGCAGCAGAGCCGCATCACCTTCGGCCGCCACCTCGCCGACTTCCGCTTCGAGGCCACCGCCCGTTTCGAAACCGCCGCCGACGCGGCCCGCTGGACCGCACTCGGCCTCGACGTCCCCGCCGACGGCGCGGTCCCCTGGTCGATCGCCACCATGCGCACCGGCACCACCGCCGCCAACGGCATCGAGTTCGCCCAGCGCACCGCCGCCAACGCCTGGAACGTCACCGACACCGGCTCCGCACCCGCCGCGGCCGGCACCGGACGCGACGTCAAGGTCGCCGTCGAGGTGCACGGCAGCACCGCGCGCTGGTTCTTCGACGGCCGCGAAGTCCTGCGCACCACCCGCGTCCAGCGCTCCGCCGACGGCGGCCAAGCCCTGCTGGTCAACGGGGCCAAGGTGGCCTTCGACGACGTCCGGATCACCGCCTTGGCGCCCGGCGGGTACCTGCGCCCGGCCGGTTCGCCGCTCACCGTCATCGCGCACCGCGGTGCTTCGTCCGCGGCCCCCGAGAACACGCTCGCGTCCGACGAGGTCGCCCGCCGGGCCGGCGCCGAGTGGATCGAGAACGACGTCCAGCCCAGCAAGGACGGCATCCCGCACGTCCTGCACGACGACACCGTGAACCGCACCACCAACGGCACCGGCGCGATCCGGGGCCTCACCGCCGCGCAACTCGCCGCCCTGGACGCCGGATCCTGGTTCGCCCCGCAGTACGCCGGTGCCCGTATCCCGACCCTCGCCGCGCAACTCGACGACCTCCGCACCCGCGGCGGGAAACTCCTGCTGGAGATCAAGGGCGCCCACACCCGCGACGAAGTCGCCCGTATCGTCCAGGATATCCGCGACCACGGCATGACCGACCGGGTCTTCG
Organism: Uniformispora flossi; assembly: GCF_049534875.1. Taxonomy (NCBI): domain Bacteria; kingdom Bacillati; phylum Actinomycetota; class Actinomycetes; order Kitasatosporales; family Streptomycetaceae; genus Uniformispora; species Uniformispora flossi. The sequence goes on along the minus strand of NZ_JBMULZ010000014.1, from coordinate 211,182 downwards.
TGCAGAGCTTCGAAGTCGACGCGCTGCGCCACGTCCGCGACCTCGCGCCCGAACTGCCGCGCGGCCTGCTGCGCAGCACGCTGGACGCCGACCCGGTGGCGATCTCCGCGGAACTCGGCCTGGCCGCCTACAACCCGTCCGACGCGGCACTGTCCGCGCGGCCGGGCGTCATCGCCGACCTGCACAAGGCCGGAGTCGCGCTCATGGTGTGGACGGTCGACGCGGCCAACCGCTGGCAGTCCCTCGAAGCGGCCGGCGTGGACGGGGTCATCACCAACCGGCCCGCGGAACTCGCCGGCTGGAACTCGGCCTTCCTCCAGCGCCCGGCACCGCAGCCGCCCGCCGCGCCCACCGTGCGCATCACCGGCATCGCCGACGGGGCCACGCTCGACCGCGCCCAGACCCCGCTCGCCGGGGCGGCCGCCACCGGCGCCGACACGACCGTGCTCACCCTCGACGGCACCCCGCTCGCCGACGGAACCGCCCTCGACCTGCGGACGCTGCCCGCGGGCCCGCACACGCTGCGCGCCGAGGCGACCGGCGCGGGCGGCAAGGCCACCGCCTCCGCGGCGTTCACCGTCGCGGTCACCCCGACCGGCCTCGCGCACGTCATCCTCACCTCCAAGGCCGACGACAACGCGGTCGCGACCCTGACCACGATGCTCGCGCACGGCCACTGGAAGCAGATCGCGCAGTGGGCGGACAACCAGGCCGGGCGCAGCATCCCGACCGCGGCGGCCAAGACCGTCGTCGCGGACGCGAACACGCTCGCGGCGCGGTAAGCCGAACAACCCGAACAACCCGAACAACCCGAACAACCCGAACAACCCGAACAACCCGAACAACCCGAACAACCCGAACAACCCGAACAACCCGAACAAGCCACACGAGCCGCACGACGAAGACGGCCGCCTCCCGACGCGACGTGCGTCGGGAGGCGGCCGCCCGGCGTTCGGCTCCGCTCGGCCCGGGGCCCGGGCCGGTGCCCTACGGCCGCTGCGCCACCACGTCGATCTCCACCAGGATGCCCATCAGATCCGACCCGACCGTCGTGCGCACCGGGTACGGCTCCTCGAAGTACTCGCGGTAGACCTCGTCGTAGCCGGCGAAGTCGCGCTGCAGGTGCTGCAAGTGCGTCGTCACCTTCACCACATGGCTGAAGTCCAGCCCCGCCTCGGCCAGGACGGCCTTGAGGTTGTCCAGCGTCCGCCGCGTCTGGGTGCGGATGTCGTCGCCGACCGGCTTGCCGGTCTCCGGGTCGTTCGGGCCCTGCCCCGACGTGAACACGAACGCGCCTGCGTCGATGCCCTGCGAGTAGGTGCCGCCCGGGGCGGGCGCGCCGGTGCTGCGGAGTTCGATGCGGGTCATGTGCCTTCTCTTCCTTGCGTTCTCTTGTGCGGGTCGGTGATCAGCGGACGACGGCGTCGTCTGCGTCCAGCAGTTGCAGCAGCGCCAGTTCGTCGCGGCGCGGGAGGCCCTCCCAGTCGCCGCTGACGGTCACGGCGAACGCACCCGCCGCGGCGGCGGTCGCCAGCCGGGCCGGTACGTCGGACCCCGCCAGCAGCTCGGCGAGGTAGCCCGCCGCGAACGCGTCGCCCGCCCCCACGGGGTCGACCGCCTCGACGTGGTGCCGCGGCGCCTCGTACACGGCGCCGTCGACCACCGCGACCGCGCCGCGCGCGCCGCGCTTGAGCAGCACCTGCCGCGGGCCGCCCGGCAAATCGGCCAGCTGCACGGCGAGTTCCACGGGCGACGGGCCGTCGGCGCCGGAGCCCGCCCGCGGGTCGCCCAGCACCAGGCGGGCTTCGGACTCGGTCGCGAACAGCACGTCGCAGCGTTCCACCAAGCGCCGCAGGACGGGCGCGGCGTCGGCGGGCGCCCACAGCGCCTGCCGGTAGTTCAGGTCCACCGACACCAGGGTGCCGGGGTCCGCCTCGGCGAGCGCGGCGTCCACCGCGTCCCGCGCCGAGGCGGACAGCGCGGGGGTGATCCCGGTGACGTGCAGGACCCGGGCGCCGCGCAGCAGCGCGGCGTCGACGTCCTTCCGGCACAGCCGCGAACCGGCGCTGCCGGCCCGGTAGTACGTCACCTCGGTCGAGGTGTTGGTGCGTCGGGCCTTCACCATGAGCCCGGTCGGTGCCCCGGGATCGACGACCGCCCCGGACACGTCTACCCCCTCGCCGGCCAGGGTGCCGTGCACGAGACGCCCGAACTCGTCGTCGCCGATGCGCCCGAGCCAGGCGACCCGCAGCCCCAGTCGGGTCAGCCCGACCGCGACGTTCGACTCCGCGCCGCCGACCGCGACGTCCAGGCTGCGGGCGTGTCTGAGGGGGCCGATCCGCGGCGCGCTCAGCAAGGCCATCGTCTCGCCGAGCGTCACCACGTCGAACGGACCGCCGTGGCTGTTCATCCGAATCCCCGTCTCTTGCGAAAGAATTGCGTGGCCGGCGCCGCAGCGGCAGAGCGGACGCCGAGGGGCAGCCGGTGGAACGGCATCAGAAGTAGGTGCGCAGCACGTCGGTCACCCGGTACGCGTCGTCGACGACCGGAATGACCCGCCACTTGTCGAACGCCGTGCACGGATGCGAGATGCCGAGGCGGACCAGGTCGCCCGGTCGGACGTCGGTGCCGCGGGTCTCCGCGTAGGCGTGCTGGTCGTCCAGTTTGACGACCGCCATGGCACCCGCCGGGCGGACGGTGCCGTCCGCGCCGCGGATGCCGCGGGGCCGGGGCAGGTCCAGGTCGAAGGGGACGTCGCGGCGCCCGGCTCCGAGAATCGCGAGTCCCGGCTCCGGCGCGGACAGGACCTGCGCCCACACGTCGAGGGCGCCGTCGAGGGTGCCCTCGTCCGGGTGCCGGACGAAGGGCGTGACGCGCCGGTAGTAGCCGTCGTCGTGCGAGACGTACGCGCCGCTGCGGAGAATCACCGTGCGGTCCGGCAGTCCGCCGAGCACCGCTGCGACCGCGTCGAACCACGCGCTGCCGCCCGCCGAGACGACCGGCTTGCCCGGTGCGATCGCCGCGACGGCGTCGCCGACCGCGACCAGCTCGTGCAGCCATGCGGTGACGGCGTCGGCGTCGGGGAGTCCGCCTTCGTATCCGGCGACGCCCGCCACGCCGAGTCCCGCGTCGGCCGCGGTGCGGGCGAGCGCCACGGCCTCCGCGGTCGAGCGGCAGCCGGTGCGGCCGCCCGGCCGGCCCAGCTCCACGAGCACGTCCAGCCGGCCGCCGGGCACCTCCGCGACCGCGCGCGCGGCGGCCGCCACGCCCTCGGGGGAGTCGACGTAGAAGGGCAGTTCGGCGCCGTCGCGGACCTGCGCGGCGATCCAGCGCAGGGCGCGCGGATCCAGCACCTCGTTGGCGAGGAGCAGCCGCGGTACCCCGAAGTTCCGCGCGGCCAGTGCCTGGTTGGGCGTGGCGACGGTGATGCCCCAAGCCCCGGCGGCGAGTTGGGAGGCGAACAGCTTGGGTGCCATCGACGTCTTGCCGTGCGGTGCGAAGAGCATGCCGTGGCGGCGGGTGTACGCGGCCATGGTGGCGATGTTCGCGCCCAGCGCGGACTGCCGGGCGACCATCACCGGATACGTGAACGGACCGTCGAAGAGCGAGAGTTCGCCGGACGTCAGGTCGGCTTCCGGAACGGCGTCGCCGGTCAGCCACAGGCCCTTGTCGAAGCCGTCGAACGTGCCGAGGCCGCTCATCGCGTCGCTCCCAGCGTCCGGGACACGCGCTGTGCGGCAGCGGCCACGGCCGGGCCGAGGTCGCGCACCCGCGCGGCGGTGACGCGCGAGGTCAGGCCGGAGAGCGACAGTGCTCCGGTCACCGTGTTGTCGTGGTCGAAGATCGGGGCTGCCACGCAGCGCACCTCCGGTTCGTTCTCGCGGTCGTCGACGGAGTAGCCGCGCGTCCGTATGCGCGCCAACTCGGCCCGCAGCGCGTCGGGTTCGGTGAGGGTGCGGGCGGTGATCGCGGGCAGGCCGGCGGCGATCACCGTGCCGACGGCTTCCTCGGGCAGCCACGCGAGCATGGCCTTGCCGACCGCCGTGCAGTACATCGGCGCGCGGGAGCCGATCCGGGACGCCATCCGCACCTGGGTCTCGTTCTCGACCTTGTCGATGTAGACGACGTGCGGTGCGTCGGGGACGCACAGGTGCACCGTGCCGCCCCACTCGCGCATCAGCCGGTGCGCCTCGTCGGAGGCGACCGTGCGCAGGTCGAGCCCGGCCAGGTAGGCCTGCCCGAGCGCCAGCGCCCCCGAGCCGAGCCGGAAGTGCCCGGATTCCCGGTCGCGGGTCAGCAACTGGGCGTCGAGCAGCGGGGTGGCCAGGCGCAGCACGGTGCTCTTGGACAGGTCGAGCGCCTCGGCGATCTGGGTCAGGGTGAGCCCGGGCGCGTGCCCGGCGTGGTCGCGGACGTGCTCGAGGACGAGCAGTGCGCGGCGCAGCGACGCGGACTGGTTGCGGTCGCCGATCGCGGTCACGGACACGCCGGTGCGCGGACGGGCGGGATTCGTCATCGGCGGGTCACCTCGGGCTCAGCGGACGGCCCGGGGTGCGCCCGGTGAGGGCGCCGCCGGCCAGGACGGGGACGCCGGCCACGAGGACGTCGGCGATGCCGTCGGCGACCTGCCGGGCGTCGCCGTAGTCGGCGCGGTCGGCGACGGCGTGCGGGTCGATGACGGCGAGGTCGGCGGCCATGCCGGTGCGGACGAGGCCGCGGTCCGCGAGGCCGAAGCGGCGGGCCGGGTGGGCGGCGAGGTGGACGGCGGCCTGCTCCCAGGTCCAGTCGCCGAGTTCCACGACGTGCCGGGCCAGCATCCGGGCGAACGCGCCCCAGCCGCGGGGGTGGGGGCTGCCGCCGATGTAGATGCCGTCGGAGCCGCCGATGTGCGCGGGGTGGCGCAGCAGGGCCCGGACCGACGCGTCCGAGTTGGTCGGCGGCTGGTCGAACACGGCGCCGGCCTGGAGGCGGGTGGCGAGCAGCAGCTCGGCGCAGAACGCGGCGGGGGAGGAGCCGGCCTTGCGGGCCGCGTCGGTCAGCCGCAGGCCTTCCGCCCAGGCGAAGTCGTCGGAGGGCACGTGCGCGAGGACGATCCGCGGCCACAGGTCCGGGTCGGTCTCGGCGGCGAGCCGGGCCCGGACGGCGGGGTCGCCGAGGGCGTCGAGGGTGCGGTCCGGGTCGGGGTCGTCGAGCTCGCGGGGCAGCGCGACCATCGCGAGGATGCTGCATCCGCGCAGGTAGGGATAGGCGTCGAAGGTCAGGTCGAGGCCGGAGGCGCGGGCGTCGTCGACCAGGGCGACGAGTTCGTCGGCGGGGCCGTGGTAGTGCGAGACGTGGGTGGCGACGCCGGAGGCGCGGGCGACGGCGAGCAGTTCGGTCATCGCGCCGGACGCGGCGGACTCGTAGCCGCGCATGTGCGAGACGTGGGGGAGCCCGCGGCGGGCGGCGACGGCGGCCAGTGCGGCGAGTTCGGCGGTGTCGGCGTAGCGGCCGGGGACGTATTCGAGGCCGGTGGAGATCCCGCACGCGCCCTCGTCGAGGGACTGCTCGACCAGCCGGGCCATCGCGGCCAGGCCGGCCGGGTCCGCGGCGCGGGCGGTCGCGCCCAGCACGCTGTGCCGCACGGTGCCGTGCGGCACCAGGTAGGCGGTGTTGAGCGCGGTGGTGCCGGTGTAAGTGGCCAGCAGGTCGGCGACCGACACCGGTCCCGGCCCGAGCCCGGGGTGGGTGCCGTTGACGGCGGCGAAGTAGCGGGTGGCGAAGGCCAGGGCGGCGGGTGTGGCGGGGGCGTACGACAGTCCGTCCTGGCCGAGGACGAAGGTGGTCACGCCTTGCCGCAGCGCGGCCAACTGCACCGCGGGGTCGAGGACCGCGGCGTCGCCGTGCACATGCGCGTCGACGAATCCGGGCGCCACATAGCGCCCGGTGGCGTCGACCACCGTCGCCGCGCCGGCGCCGGGCAGGGCGCCCACGGCGGCGATGCGGCCGTCCTCGACCGCGACGTCCGCACGGAACGCGGGCGCCCCGGTGCCGTCGAGCACCCAGCCGCCGCGCAGCAGCACGTCGTACACCCGCGTCCTCCCGTCGTATGCCGTCGAAATCTTCGCCGATTCCGCCCAGGCGGTCTAGACCATGTTCGGCCAGAGAGCGATGACCAGGGACGTTACGACCAACACCGTGCCGTGTGCCAGTTTCGCGGCACCGTGTTTTGCAGTGCACAACGATCGCCCGCGGTTATTGCCGCCGAAGTGAACGGCTCCCTAACGTCCCGCATCACGCCGCACCGGCCTGTCCGTCCGCTTCCGCGAGCACAGCGGAGATCCTGGAGGAAAGTCGTGAAGATCCGCAGATGGACCACTGTCGCCCTGTCGGGCGCGGTCCTCGCCGCCACCGCCGCATGTGCCCCCGGCACGGCCTCCAAGAAGAACTCCGCGGACGAGCAGACCGGCACCGTCAAGGTGTGGCTGTACGACGAGGCGAACCGCGCCCCCAAGGAGAAGGTCGTCGCGGACGTCATCGCCGAGTTCAAGGCCGCGCATCCCAAGGTCGACGTGCAGGTCAGCTACATACCCACCGACGCGGGCCCGCGCGCGGAGAAGATGAAGGGCGCGTTCAACGACCCGAACAGCGCCCCGGACGTCGTCGAATTCGGCAACACCGACCTGTTCGGCTACGCCGCGGCCGGCGGTCTCGCCGACATCACCGCCGACCTCGCCTCCTGGACCGAGGGCGCCGACCTGCCGCAGGACCTCAAGGACACCACCGTCGTGAACGGGGCCCAGTTCGGCGTGCCCTGGTGGATCGGCCTCCGCTCGCTCTACTACCGCACCGACGTGTTCACCGAGCTGGGCATCAAGGCCCCGACGTCCTACGCCGAGCTGGTCGACGCGGCCAAGAAGGTCCGGACGGCCAAGCCGGACATGCTCGGCATCGCGGTCGGCGGAAAATACACGTACGGCGGACTCCCGTTCGTGTGGGCCGCGGGCGGGGACCTGGCGGCGCAGAACAACGGCGCCTACAAGGCCGCCATCGACTCGCCGCAGTCGCAGGCCGGCGTCAAGGCCTACACCGACCTGTTCGCGAAGGACATTTGCCCGCCCGAGCAGTGCGCGGACCTGACCGGCGGCAAGACCGTCGAGGCGTTCGCCGCGGGCAAGGCCGGCATGGCGATCCTCCCCAACTCCTCGCGCAGCGCCGTAGAGGCGGGCGCCGCCAAGGGCAAGTACGCGGTCGTCCCGCTGCCCGGCCAGACCCCCGGGTCGATCGCCCCCGCCTTCGCCGGCGGCAACGACCTCGGCGTCATGAAGTCCTCCCAGCACCGCACGCTCGCCGTGGACTTCCTCAAGGTGCTGGCCGGCAAGAAGTACCAGCTGGCGATGTTCGACGCGATGGGCAACCTGCCGACCCTCGCCTCCGCCCGCGCAGACGTGGTCGCCAAGGACCCCTTCCTCAAGCCGTTCATGGACACCCTGAACGCGGGCACCAAGTTCGTGCCCAAGGACGCCGCGTGGGCCAAGATCGACGCCCAGGCGGTCGTGCCGACGCTGTTCCAGAAGGTCGTCACCGGCAAGGCCGACGTGTCCGGCGCGTCGAAGGAAGCCGCCGACGCCATGAACGCCGCCTTCGGCGGGAAGTGACGGACTCCACGTGCCCGCCACCACCACGAGCCCCGCGCGGGCGGACCGGGACGACAACCCCGGCCGCCCGCGCGCGGGCGCGCCCGCCGCCCCCGCGCGCCGCAGACGCCGGATCCCCGTCCCGCTGGTCCTGCTGCTGCCCGCCGCGGTCGTCCTGATCCCGCTGTTCGGCTACCCCCTCTACCAGCTGGGCCTCCTGTCCTTCCTGGACTTCGGCCAGGAGCAGGCCTCCGGCGGCGTCCCGGCCCGGTTCGTCGGCCTCGACAACTACCGCACGCTGTTCGGCGACCGGCAGTTCTGGGACGTGCTCACCCAGACGGTGGTCTTCGCGGGCGCCTGCGTCGTCGGCACCCTCGCCGTCGGCGCCGCGCTCGCCGTCCTGCTCACCCGGGTCGGCAAGTGGCCGCGCCTGATCCTCATGTTCGCCGCCCTCGGCGCGTGGGCCGCGCCGGCGATGACCGGCGCCACGGTGTGGATGTTCCTCTTCGACACCAACCTCGGCCTGGTCAACGACGTGCTCGGCATGGACGGCCACAACTGGATGTACGACAAATGGCCCGCGTTCGCGTTGGTCGGCGCCGTGGTGGTGTGGCACTCCTTCCCCTTCGTCATGATCACCCTCTACGCCGGGATCCAGGCCATCCCCGGCTCCGTCCTCGAAGCCGCCCGCCTCGACGGCGCGAGCACCTGGACGACCTTCCGCCGCGTCATGCTGCCGATGCTGCGGCCGATCCTCACGATCGTCGTCATCCAATCGGTCATCTGGGACTTCAAGGTCTTCACCCAGGTCTACGTGATGACCAACGGCGGCGGCATCGCGGGACAGAACCTCACGCTCAACGTGTACGCGTACCAGAAGGCGTTCGCCGCCGACGACTACAGCCTCGGCTCGGCCATCGGCGTCGTCATGACGCTCATCCTGCTCGCCGTCACCGCCGTCTACATCCGCGCGCTGCGCCGTTCCGGGGAGGCCCTGTGACCAACCCAGTGACCAACCCAGTGACCAACTCAGCGACCAACTCAGCGACCAACTCAGCGACCAACTCAGCGACCAACTCAGCGACCAACTCGGCGACCAACTCAGCGACCAGCTCAGCGACCGGCCCAGTGACGAAAACCGCGACCCGTCCCGCCGCCGGCACCCGCAAGCCCCGCACCGGACGCGGCCGTCGGCTGACCGGGGACCGGCGCATCGGCCGGCACCTCGCGAACACCACCGCGATCATCGCCGCGATCGTGGCGGCGTTCCCGCTGTACTGGATGGTGCTGTCCGCACTCAAGCCCGACGACGAGATCAACTCGGCCCACCCGCGCCCGTGGACGTGGGCGCCCACGCTGGACAACTTCCGCAACGCGCTCGGCGTCAGCGGATTCGGCCGCTACTTCCTCAACAGCCTGCTGGTGGCGACGGTCGTGGTCGTGCTGTCCGCGGCCATCGCCTTCCTCGCCGCGGTCGCGCTCACCCGGTTCGACTTCAAGTTCCGCACCACGATCCTGGTGATGTTCCTCGTCGCCCAGATGGTCCCGGTCGAAGCGCTTACCATCCCGCTGTTCTTCCTGGTCCGCGACATGGGCGACGCGGTACCGCAGGTCGGCCTCAGCACGCTCGGCTCGCTCATGCTGGTCCACCTCGCGTTCTCGCTGCCGTTCGCGATCTGGATGCTGCGCGGCTTCGTCGCCGCGGTGCCGGACTCGCTCGAGGAAGCCGCCCGGCTGGACGGCGCGAACCGGTTCACCATCCTGTGGCGCATCCTGTTCCCGCTGATCGCGCCCGGCCTCGCGGCGACGAGCGTGTTCTCCTTCATCACCGCGTGGAACGACTTCGTCTTCGCCAAGACCTTCATCATCGGCAACGACGACAACCGCACCCTCCCGTCGGCGCTCCTCGTCTTCTTCAAACCCGACGAGAACGACTGGGGCGGCATCATGGCCGCCTCCACCCTCATGACCGTGCCGGTGCTGATCTTCTTCGTACTCGTGCAGCGCCACATGGTTTCCGGCCTCGGCGGCGCGGTGAAGGACTGAACGCGTGAACACCCGCCATGAACTGCCGGAACTGCCCGACCCCGCTGCCGGGCGCCGCACGCCCGTGCCGCTCCCGGAACGGCTCGCCTGGCACGACGGCGCTTTCCGCCTCGACGCCGCCACGGGCCTGCACGTCCACCCCGAGGCCCCCGAACTAGCCCCCGAAGCCGCCTGGTTCCGCGCAGTCGTCGGAGCCGCACTCGGCTGCCCGCTGCCGGACGCCGCCGCGCTGCGGCCCGGCACGGTCAGCCTCGGCCTCGACGCCGGCCTCGGCACCGAGGCCTACCGGCTGTCGGTGCGCCCCGACACCGTCGTCCTGGTCGGCGGCGACCGCGCCGGCGTCTTCCGCGGACTCCAGACGCTGCGCCAACTCCTGCCGCCCGCCGCGCTGCGCCGCGCCCGGATCGCCGAAGGGCCGTGGGAGATCCCCGCGGTGTCGATCGGCGACCGGCCCAAGTACCCGTGGCGCGGCGTCCTGCTCGACGTGGTCCGGCACTTCCTGCCGAAAGCGGACGTGCTGCGGTTCGTCGACACGATGGCCGTCCACCACCTCAACGTCCTCCATTTGCACCTGACCGACGACCAGGGCTGGCGTTTCCCCGTGCCCGGATGGCCGCGGCTGGTCGACGTGGCGGCGTGGCGCGCGGAGAGCATGGTCGGCACTCGGCACGCGCCGAAGTTCGACGGGCGGCCGCACGGCGGCTACTACACCGCCGACGACCTGCGCGAGATCGTGGCGTACGCCGCCGACCGGCACATCACCGTCGTCCCCGAAGTCGACCTGCCCGGCCACGCGCAGGCCGTGCTCGCCGCCTACCCCGAACTCGCCGCCGGACCCGCACCCGACGGGGTCCGCACCGGATGGGGTATTTCGGACGCCGTGCTGGCCGCCTCCGACACCGCGCTGGCGTTCTGCCGCGACGTGCTCGACGAAGTGTGCCGGATCTTCCCGTCCCGATACGTCTGCGTCGGCGGCGACGAAGTCCCGCGCGGACCTTGGCGCGGCGACCCGGTGTCCCTCGCGCGCGCGGCCGAACTCGGGCTGCCGGACAGCGGCGCGCTCCGACACTGGTTCACCGCGCAACTCGCCGGCATCCTCGCCGGGCACGGGCGCACCCTGTTCGGCTGGGACGAGATCCTCGAGGACGGCGCCCCGGACGGCGCGCTCGTCGGCGGCTGGCGCGGCGACCACGGCACGCTGGCCGCCGCCCGCGCCGGACACGACGTGGTGGCAAGCCCGGACACGTCCGTCTACCTCGACTACCGCCAAGGCGAGCACCCCGGCGAGCCCATCCCGATCGGCACGCTGGTGACCGTCGCCGACATCCACGGCTTCGAACCGGTCCCCGACGCGCTCACCCCCGCCGAAGCCCGGCACGTGCTCGGCGGCCAAGCGGCGCTGTGGGCCGAACAGCTCGACTCGCCGCGCGCGGTCGACTATGCGGCCTACCCGCGCCTGTGCGCGTTCGCCGAAGCCCTGTGGACCCGCGGCCCGCGCGACACCGCGGAGTTCCTGGCCCGCCTCGCTCGCGACCACGTGCCGCGGCTCGACGCGCTCGGCATCGAGTACCGGCCGCTCGCCGGGCCGCACCCGTGGCAGACCCGGCCGGACACCCCGGGGCATCCGCGTGAGCGCGCCGATCGGGACGCGGAACTGCGGGCCATGACGCGACGGCTGCGGAAAGAATGAAGAATCGGCGTCCGTCGATACGCCGTACGGGTGGTCTTGGCGCGCGTCGCCGCAAACATCCGGTAGGTGGCGGCGCCACCCCTCGATAGTCGGGCTAAGTCCGGCTATCCGACAGACAGTAAGTCGGTAAGTCGGATGAACCGCCCGGAATGCGGAGCAGGCGACCGGCCCGAGAGCGCCACGGACCGGCCGCACGCGAAGCCCGGCGGCGCCGCGATCCGGCACCGCCGACCCGGGCGTACGGCGGGAATCGGGACCCGCCGTACGGTCGACGGCGGGGTGGCGGTCTTCGGGAGGCCGCTCACCCCGCCGCGCGGTATATCCGCGACCGGCAGAGCCGCACCGCTGTGCCGATGCCGCCGCTGTCCGGGGCTGGGAACGGGGGACAGATCGTGGCGCTGTCGGCCCGGACGTACGCGCGCTTGGAAAGCTGCCGGATCTCCTACGAGCGGTTCGTGCCGGCGTTGCCGAACGGGCGGGTGGGGGAGGACTGGTGAGAGTGCCTCCGGCGTGCGGCGATTTCGGCTGCGCACGTCATATGACTACTCTACGCACATGGTTGACGACACTCTGATGAGCGACGCCGAGGCGGCGGCCCGCGCCCTGCTGGACCGCCGCATCGAACTGATCCGCGAACTCACCGCGGCGACCACCGAACTCGAACCCCTGCAGCGCGCCGCGGCACGAGGCGAACAACGCGTCCGCGACGCCTGGTCGGAGGCGCTGGCAGGCGGCTGGACGGCGGAGGAACTGCGGAGCCTCGGCGTACCGGAGCCGGACCGCAAGCCCACGGCGAAGAAGACGGCCCCCAAGCCCCGCGGGAGCGTGGCTGCGCCGACCCCGAGTCCCGTTCCCACTCCGGATCCGACGCCGACGCCGACGCCGGCTGGCGAGCCGAGGGAGCCGTCCGCAGCCGGTAGGGGCGCGACCGGCGAGGGCGCGACCGGTGAGGCAAGTCAGACGGGCTGACGGCGCGCTCGCTCGCTACGCCGGGGGTGCCGTCGGTCCGGCTTTGCCCCGACCGGCTACACCTGCCGCATCTGCCGCAACCCCGACGCGTCTACCGATGGCGCCCCCACCGTCACGGCCCTCCGCGCCGCCTTGGCCGCTGCGCAGCCCGAGTGATCAACACGGCCCATACACCCTCCAGTTGGCGAATTCGCCTGGGTACGCTGGCCTCATGGTGTCAAACGGGGACGACTACCAGACCGATCCGCTCACCCCTGAACCACCCTCGGCCACAACCGAAGCCCCACCCCGTCTGGGACCCCACGACACCCCCGTCAAAGCCGCCCACGCAGCCGGCCTGGCCGTCCTCGCGCTCTCCGAACTCTGGCGGGCCGACCTCAAGGCCGCGTCCGGCAACGGCACGACGCCCAGCGGCACCGGTCGGCTCTACAAGGCCCTCGTCAGCGTGTCCGACAAGGACTGGCACAAAGCGGCCGTCGACGTCTACGAGAAGATCTCGTTCGGCGAAGGCCGAGCCGCGCTGTGGGCGGCGGTGTTCTTCGCCCTCGTCGTCCGCCTCAACCGGCACGGCCCCGAGAAGCTCCAACTCGCGCTCTCGTACGTCACCGCCGCCTACTGCGTCGTCGCCGCGATCACCGGCGCCTACTTCTTCCTCGCGGGCGGGCGCGCGATCCCCGTCATCGCGCTCAGCCTGGGCCTCGTGTGGGCATCCACCCGCGACTGACGCCCCGCACACCCGTCACCGGGCCGGGTACGTCGCGCAGATCAGCGCGTTCATATCGCTCACCACCCACGTCCAGTACCGCGTCCGGTCGTTCGCCGCACGCGAGCACGCCCCGCGCGGGATCGTGCTCGGCGCCCGGAACACCCCGGTGATCACCAGCATCGAATCGAAGTCCGCCGGAATACGGTCCGCCCCGCAGTCCACCCACGTGAACAGGTTCGCGGAATACTCCGGCGCACTGTCCGGCCCGCCCGTCCGTTTCACCAGGAAGCACTGGCCCTGCTGGAACCGGCGCTCCAGGCACAGCGAAACGTCGCCGTACGACAACCGCGCATAGGCCGATTCCCCGCTCGGGCACGTCGAATTCACGCCCGCCACCCGCGCATACGCCGCATCCGCCGAGCAGTCCACCATCACCGGCACGTCCGAGTTCCACGCGGCGCCGTCGCGGTAGCCGGTCTTGTACGCGTTGAGGCACGTCCCCACCCGCGCCGCGGCCGCGAACGCGTCCGCCTGCGGGTCGCGCGCCCGGCTGGGCGACGGCTCCCGCGTCGCCGGGACCCGGGGCGTCCGCGTCGGGCCCGGGAAATCGTCCTCGTCGGACGGCAGTTGCGTCCCCGACCGGACCGTCGGCGTGGGCACCGGCCCTGGCCCGCCGTCCGACGTGGCGTTCCCCGCCTCGAACGGCGACGCGTCGTTCCGCAACGCCACGGGTAGCGGCCCGATCAGGAACACCAGCGCCGCCGCACCCAACACGACGCTCCCGTACGGCTTTTCCCGCCCCGATGCCCCTGACATGCCCGGCATGCTACGGACCCGGGCACCGGTGCGGAACCGTCCCCCTCACCCCGGCGAGCCGTCCGCCGCAGCCAGGACGCGCCGCCAACTCCCGTACCGCGACACGTCTTCGGCGTCGCGCACCGCACCTTCCACGGTGACGAACCCGGCGACCGACGTCCCGTCCGCGAGCGCCACCCGCCCCAGGCCCAACGGCGCCGGGATCTGCGACAGCAGCCACCCCACGCCCTGCTCGGGCACGTCCCATACCTCGACCGCGATGCCCGCGGCAGGCCCGTCGCCGCCCGCGACCAGCCCCGGCCGGGGAATCCCGGGGCCGGGCAGCCGGAACAGGCGGTATCCGGCGGCCGTCCGCGTACGGCGGTGCAGGCGCGCCCCGAAGGACAGCAGCTGCCCGTTGAGCGGGAGTCCGCTCAGGTGCGCGCCCGCGACCGCGAGCAGGACCCGGCCGGGAGCCGGGGCCGGGTCCGCGTACGGTTCGCCGCACCACCGCGCCGCCGCGTCGAGCAGCGGCTCGTCCGCGAACGCGGGCGCGACGAACTGCACGCCGAACGGCAGCCCGTCCGCCCGCGTGCCGGCGGGGACCGCGACCGCCGCCAGGTCCAGCAGGTTCACGAAGTTCGTGTACGTCCCGAGCCGCGCGTTGACCCCCACCGGATCCGCCGCCACCTCCGCGAGCGTCGGATGCCCCGGCGTGACCGGCAGCATCAGCGTGTCGACCTCCCACCACACGGGCTCGGTCGCGCGCCGCAGTTCCGCGAGCCGGTCCAGGCCCGCGAACACGTCGGCACCGCCGACGTCCCGCCCGGCCAGGGCGATCCGGCGCACCGTCGGGTCGAGGTGCGGCCCGTCCGGGGTCAGGAGCGACCCGAACGCGGCGAAGCGCTCGGCGGGCCACGGTCCCGCGTACAGGAGTCGGGCCGCGGCCAGGAACGGTGCGATGTCGACCTCGACCACGGCGTCGAACACGGTCCGGGCCCGCGCCACCGCGGCCTGCCATGCCGCGTCGTGCTTCGGGTCCAGGTCGAGCGGTCCGGCCGGAACGGCGGCGACGCGCAGGGATGCCGCGATGCCCGGCGGCGGCACCGCGGGCGCGGCCCGCGACCACGGGTCGCGGGGGTCGAACCCGGCCATCGCCCGCAGTGCGGTGCGTCCCTCGGCGACCGTGCGGGTGAACGCCGTGACGCAGTCGAGGGAGCGGCAGGCCGGCAGGAGGCCGCGCGCGGACACCAGGCCGCGGGTCGGTTTGATCCCGACGATGCCGTTGAAGGCCGCCGGGACCCGTCCCGAGCCCGCCGTGTCGGTGCCCAGCGCCAGCGGCACGTCGCCGCGTGCCACGGCCACCGCGCTGCCCGAACTGCTGCCGCCGGAGACGCGGTCCGCGGCGAACACGCTGTGGCACGCGCCGTACGGGCTGCGCGTGCCGACCAGCCCCGTCGCGAACTGGTCCATGTTCGTCTTTCCGACCGGCACCGCCCCGGCCGCCGCCAGCCGCGCCACCGCCTCGGCGTCCGCCTCCGCCACCCGGTCGGCGAGCGCCGGGCATGCCGCCGTGGTCGGCAGCCCCGCCACGTCGAGGTTGTCCTTCACCGCGAAGCGCACCCCGGCGAGCGGGCCGTCGGCCGGGGCGGACCGCTCGCGGGCCCGCACCCGCTCCTCGGGATATCGGTTGATCCAGACCGTCACCGGGCCGCCCACCTCTCGCGTTCCGCGGCGAACGCGGACTGCCGTCGTTTCGTGAACTCGTCCGCCTCGCGGCGTAGTTCCTCGGTGATCAGGGAGTTCGCGGCGGTCAGGTCCGCCCACGTCAACGTGGCCGTATGCGTTTCCAGGTCGGCCCGCCCCGCGGCGATGTCCGCCCGCAGGCGCAGAAGCTCGTCACCCGGCACCGGCCGGAACCGCAGCCGGTCGAAGAGCCGCAGCTGCCACGGGAACTCGTCGCGGGGGCCGGTCAGCCGCCACACCGGGACGGTACGTCCGACCAGCTGGTAGCCGCCGGGGCCCTCCATGCCGTACACGCACAGGTAGACCCCGCCGATACCGACCGCGTTCTCCGGCGTCCAGGTGCGCGCCGGGTCGTACTTCGTGGTCACCAGCCGGTGCCGCGGGTCGAGTGGCACGGCCACCGGCGCGCCCAGATACACGTCCCCGAGCCCCAGGACAAGGTACGTCGCGGCGGACACGACGTCGAAGACCGCGTCGCGCGACGGCAAGTCGTTGACCCGCCGGATGAACTCCACGTTGTCGGGACACCACGGCGCATCCGGACGCACGCCGCGCTGGTAGCGGGCCATCGCCTCGTGCGCCGCGGGATCGTCGAGCGAGATCGGCAGCACGACCTCGCGAACGGGGAGTTCGACGCCGCGCGGGTCCGGGGACGACGCCCATGCGGCGCCGATCGCCTCGGCCAGGACCGCCGCGTCGAGCCGCGCGGTGTCGAACGCCAGCAGCAGCGAGCGCACGCCCTCCACCATTTCGACCACGCCCGCCGGGCCGCCGACCCCGAAACCGCGGTCGGCCAACGCGCGTGCCAGCAGGTGGACCTGCAGGCGCACGGTCAGATCCAGGCGGGGCGGGCCTACTTCGACCAGGACATGGTGGTCGCCGGAATACCGCACGGTGAGCGCCGGTCGCACCCCGGACGCCGGAACCTCCACCAGCGCGTCCGGACGCTCCGGCCCCGCGCCCGACGCCGGCGCGTCCGACGCGTGCCGACCGGCCGCCTCCCACCGCGCGGCCGCGGCGCGGGGATCGGCGAGTTCCGCCGCGCGCGCCCGGTTCGCGCGCGCCGCCTCGGCCGGAGTCACCGGCACCAGGCGAACCCGGTCGTCCGGCCGCAGTTGCGCGAGCTTCCACCGGTCCGCGCGGATCACCGCCGCCGGCACCGCGAACCCGCCGAGGCTCGGCCCGTCCGGGCCCACGACGACGGGGGTGTTGCCGGACAGCATGATCCCGCCGACCGGATAGGCGCTGTCGTGGATGTTGCTCGGATGCAGCCCCGCCTCACCGCCGTCCGCCCGCGCCCACGCGGGCGCCGGACCCACCAGCCGCACACCCGTGCGGTCGGCGCGGTGGTCGACCCGCCATTCGGCGGCGAACAGCTTGGCGGGCCCGCCGTCCGCCAGATGCACCGGCGCCCCGTGCGGACCCGGCACGACCCGAAGCTCCCACCGGTCGGTCAGCTCCGGCAGCACCGGCGTCACATCGACCGGCGCCGCCAGGTTCTCCGCCGACCCGGCCGGCAGGGCGTCCCCGGCGGCGAGCGCCCGGCCCGCCAAACCGCCGAACTTGCCCAGCAGGAACGTCGTCCGGCTCCCCAGCACCGCGGGCACCGCGATGCCGCCGCCGACCGCCAGGTACTGCCGCATGCCCGGCCCGTCCGCCGCCCCCAGGTCCAGGACCTGCCCGGGCGCCACCACGGTCACCCGGCCCGGCACCACCGGCCGCCCGTCGAGCCGCGCATCCGCGACCGCCCCGGTCACGCACACCAGGACCCGGCGCTCGCACCGCAGCACCGGCCCGCGCACGACCGCCTCGATTCCGGCGGCCGACCGCGGATTCCCCACCGCCGCGTTCGCCAGCGCGAACGACCGGTCGTCGAACGCCCCCGACGGCGGGACGCCGACACCCCACAGCCCGGTGCGCCCGTCGAGGTCGACGACCAACGACTGCAAACCGGGGGAGAGGACGGTGAACGCGGTCGCGGCTCCGGCACACAGGACCTCGGCCGGGTTCGCCTGCGTCGCCGCGGTCACGACGACCACCCCGCGAGCCGCACCGGCGTCGGGTCATAGCCGTTGCACGGGTTGTTCAGCTGCGGGCAGTTGCTCACAAGCACCAGCACGTCGCGCTCGGCCCGCAGCTCCACGTACTTCCCCGGCGCCGAGACGCCGTCCTCGAACGTGAGCCCGCCGTCCGGAGTGAGCGGCACGTTCATGAAGAAGTTGACGTTGTGCGTCAGATCCCGCTTCTCCAGCCCCCGCCCCCACGCCGTCGCCTGGCGCACGAACGTGGTGCGGCAGGCGTGCTGGTGCCGGGTGTGCTCCCCGTACCGCACCACGTTGCTCTCCTGCGAGCACGCGCCGCCGAGCGTGTCGTGCCGCCCGCACGTGTCCGCGACGACGACGGCCAGCGGATCGAGGTCGACCGACAGCAGCACCGAGCCCGTCGTCAGGTAGACCGCGCCCTGCTCGCGCACCGTGTCGACCGCGCTGTAGCGGTTCGCGTAGTCGTGCGCGTCGAAGAACAACGTGTCCACGGCCTGGTTGCCGCACAGGTCGACAATCCGCAGCCGGCCGCC
This sequence comes from Uniformispora flossi, assembly GCF_049534875.1. Lineage (NCBI taxonomy): Bacteria > Bacillati > Actinomycetota > Actinomycetes > Kitasatosporales > Streptomycetaceae > Uniformispora > Uniformispora flossi. Next base: position 193,039 of record NZ_JBMULZ010000014.1, on the reverse strand, counting down.
CGCCGGGACCTCGCCGATCCACCCGTCGCCCGCACCGACCGTCACGTCGAACAACTGCCCGGCGTCCCGCGTGCTCCCCGCGCTCATACGAACGTCCTTTCCGCCGCCGCCAACGCCCGCCCCGACTCCGCCCGGAACACCCGCGACGCGTCGTCCGGCCCCGGCGCCGCCACGGCCGACACCGACGCCGCCACCCGCGCCGGCGCCCACACCGGATTCGGGTCCAGCGGATGCGGCGCACTCGACAGCACCACCAGCACGTCCTGCTCGGTGCGCAGTTCGACCCAGTCCCCGGCCGCCGCATGACCCGGCGCAAAGACCAGCGAGCCCCGCTCGTCACCCGTCGGCACGACCTTGCTGAAGAAGTTCACCGTCGCGTGCAGGTCGCGCTTCCCCAGGCCGTGCTTCGCCAGCTCGTCCGTCAGCCCCGACCGGGCACTGCGCCGCCACGCGTTGCGGTCCGCCGCGTAGTCCGACGGCCCGAACCGCGCCGCCACCTGCCCGTCCGTGCTGTGCCCGGTCACCGCGTCGTGCCAGTCGAGCGAGGAACCGGTCACCGAGGCCAGCGCCCGCCCCATGTCCGACATCAGCACCATCGGGGCACGCACACACGCCGACATCTGCGCCTTCAAGGTGTCGGGGACATCGAGCCGTTCCAGCGGGTCGGCAGCCGCGTACATCAGCACCGACACGTTCGCGCCGCCGTCCAGGCACGTCAGGCGCAGCGCCCGATGCCGGCGCAGCCGCACCGCCCACGCCGCACCCGCCGCGACCTCGTGCGTGAAGCCGACAGCCGTGGCGGACGCCGCCGCCCCGTGCGCCGCCGTCACGACGCCACCGCCGCGGCCCGGGCCTCCGCACGGGCTTCCGCACCGGTCTCCGCGTCCGGGCGTTCGCGGCGCACCCACGCATAGGCGCCGGCACCCGCGGCGAGCGCGCCCGCGAGGAACAGGACGGCGAACCACGCCAAGTACCAGTGGCCGCCGGCCGGGTCGTACACCTCCGCCCGCGGCCAGGCGATGTTGACCGTCATCAAAAGGCCGTACACCACCGCACCGATGTTCACCACCACACCGAACCGGCCGAGCGAGAACCCCTCCTGCGCGGGCAGCAGGCCCCGCAGGCGCGCCCTCAGCATCGGCAGCGTGACCAGCAAGTACGCCAGGTACACCAGCACGATCGCGACCGACGTCAGCGCCGTGAACAGCTCCGCGCGCCCCACATTCACGACCAGCAGCGCCACCGCGCACAACCCGACGACCAGCGCGGGCAGCACCGGCGTCCCGGTCCGCGGCGACACCTTTGCCAGCCGCGCCGAACCCGGCAGCACGCCGTCCCGCGACATCGAGAACACCAGCCGCGTCGCCGCCGTCTGGATCGCCAGCGTGCAGACGAACATCGCCACCGCGACGTCGACCAGCAGCGCCTTGCCCAGCCCGGTGCCGAGCTGCGACGTCACCACGTACGGCAGTCCGCCCGCCGCCAGCTCACCGTCCGACAGGCTCGGCGCCGCCATCAACGCACCCAGCAGAAGCAGCAACCCCGCCACACCGGACACCGCCAAAGCCCGCACGATCGCCCGCGGCGCGGTACGCCGCGGGTTCTTCGTCTCCTCGGCCAACTCGCCCGCACTGTCGAAGCCGTACATCACATACGCCGCCATCAACGCCGACACGAGGAACGCCCCGGCATACCCGCCGCCGCCTCCGGCCCCGCCCGTCTGCGTCACCACCGACGGCCCCCGCTCGGCATGCCCGAACAGCAGCACCACCAGCAGCGCCACACCGACCAGTTCGCACGCCACACCCACGCTGTTGACCAGCGACATGGCCTTGACGCCCACCGCGGTGATCGTCGTCGTCACCACGATCAGCGCGGTGCCGAGCAGGACCGCGTTCGCCGCACCGTCCCCCGACGCCAGCGCCGTGTCCGTGCCCACGACCTGGAACCCCGACCACACCTGCGGCAGCACCACCTGCAACGCGATCGCCGCCGCGGCCACCGACACGACCTGCCCGATCAGCATCAGCCAGCCCGCGAACCACCCGGTCACCCCGGTCGAAAGCCGTCGCGACCACTGGTACACGCACCCGGCGATCGGATAGCGCGCCGCCAATTCGGCGAAACACAACGCGACCAGCAGCTGCCCGGCGAACACCAGCGGCCACGTCCAGAAGAAGGCCGGCCCGCCGAACCCGAACCCGAACGCGAACAACTGGAAAACCGTGGTCAGGATCGACACGAACGAGAACCCGGCCGCGAACGAGGCGAACGAGCCCAGTTTCCGGTGCAACTGCTGTTCATAGCCGAACGACGCGAGATCCGCGGCATCGGCGCGGCCCGCCGGATCCGGTCCGGGGGGAGGCCCCGACGGGGCACTGAGCATGGTCATGGCGCGGTCCTTTCACGACGGAAAGCGGCAGCACGAACCCCGCGCACCGGCCCCGGGCGACACCGCCACGGGACCCGGGCGCCCTGGGCACCGGAGGAACGAAGAAGCGAACACGGCACGGGCAGCTCCCGGGACCGGGATCCGGACACACCGGATCGACCTGGCCTCCCGGGCTTTTCTCCCGCCGTGGAACGGGGCGTCGGCCCCGCCTGCGGCTCTCGGACCAGCCCCGCCGCGCGCCGTTTCGGCACCCGGCGGCGGAACCCTAGCCGCGCCCCGCCGTCCCGGCGGGTCGCCACCCAGTAGAGGGCGGCGCTGTTTCCGCGACCGTCGCGGCATGTTGCCGCCACGTGAAAGAGATCTGACAACACACCGCCGCGGCCGCTGCAACTCCGGTCCGCGGCCGACCGGTCAGATCAAATGCGGCACCCGCCGCCGACCCCCCGCCGACCGCTCCTTCCGCGGACGCTGCAGCACCAGGGCCGCCGCGTCGTCCTGCAACGGGCCGCCCGTGTGGCCGCGCAGATCGCTGTACAGGTGCAGCACGATGTGCTGCGGCCACGCCCTGCTCCACCCGGCGAGCCGAGCCGCGGCGGGGTAGAACCGGCCCTCCGCGTCGCGTGCTTCGCTGATGCCGTCGGTCGTCGCCACCAGCGTGTCGCCGGGACCGAACGCGACCGTGTGCTCCACGTACCGGACCCCGCCCGGATACAGCGTGGACAAGCCCAGCGGCGGGGCGATGTCCGGGAGTTCCAGCTCGGTCGCGGTGCCCTCACGCAGCAGGATCGGCGCGGTGTGCCCGCACGTGACCAGCCGCAGCGTGTCCGTCTCGTCGAACGCCATCAGCAGCGCCGTCGCGAACCGCTCGCCCGCGGGCCCGGTGCGCTCCGCCGCCAACCGGTGGATGCGCCCCTCCAATCGGCTCGCGACCTCCGTCAAATCCTTCTCGTAATACGCCGCTTCCCGGAACGCCGCCATCAGCGCCGCCGCCGTGTGCACCGCGGGAAGGCCTTTGCCGCGCACGTCTCCTATGAGCATCCGGATGCCGTGCGGCCCGTCCACCACCGCGTAGAAGTCGCCGCCGACCAGCGTCTCGGCCTCCGCCGCCATATACAGGCTCGCCAGGTCGAGCCCCGGCAGCCGCGGCGGCACCGGCTCCAACACCGCACTCTGCAACGTCATCGCGACCGAACGGGCATGCCGCAACTGCGCCTCACGCCGCAGCCGGGTCGACGTCACCCCGAGCGCCACCAGACCGAGCGAGGCGACCACCGTCACGTGGATGAACTTCGACGTGACCGTGGTGGATTCACACCACGTCACCAACAGCGCCGCGGTCAACGTCGACACCACCGCGAGCCCGGCCACCTGCCGCCGACTGCACACACCCGCCGCGGCCGGCGCGATCAGGCCGAGCGACACCGCGCCGGGAATCGCCGGATCCACCAGGGCATCGATCACCGCGATCGCCAGCACCGCGGCGTACGCCGCGACCATGGCCCGGCGGTCGCCCGGCCGCGGCTCGGGGGCGATCGCCCCCCGGTCGCCGGCACGCCGTCGGCTCAGGAAGGTCATAGGGGCAGGCCTGTCGGTCGAGGAAGCTCCCGGCGGTGCCCGGTCGCCGGGCACGTCATGCTATCCAAAAGCCAACACGAAGAAGGGCCGACGGAGTTCCCTCCGGCGGCCCTTGCGCGTCGTGCAACTGCGGTGCGCGATACTGGGATTGAACCAGTGACCCCCACAGTGTCAGTGTGGTGCTCTCCCGCTGAGCTAATCGCGCGGGACGGATCTTGCGATCCACGGTGATCCTACTACGGTGCTGCACCCCTCATGATCAGGGCCGCCCCGGATGGCTCCGAAAGCGGCCCGACCGATCGGGTGGTGCGCGATACTGGGATTGAACCAGTGACCCCCACAGTGTCAGTGTGGTGCTCTCCCGCTGAGCTAATCGCGCGGGGAAGATCGTTCCGGCGGACCGGAACTCACTCCAGAGGTGGAGACGGGATTTGAACCCGTGTAGACGGCTTTGCAGGCCGTTGCCTCGCCTCTCGGCCACTCCACCAAGCTTGGGACCGTTGCCGATCCCTGTGCTTCTTCCGAGCGGACGACGAGATTCGAACTCGCGACCCTCACCTTGGCAAGGTGATGCTCTACCAACTGAGCCACGTCCGCGTGCCGACCGTTTCGCGTTTCCGTGTCCCGGCGACGTGATGAACTTTAGCGGAAACCCACGCCAGGACAAATTCCGTTTCCCCGACCCGGGTCCCCTGGGCGAAATGTCCACCCTGCCGGGGTGAAGGGCGTGCGGGGGGCGAATGCGCAGGTCACGGGGCAGGGAGGGGGCAGGCGGGGGCAGACGGGCAGGGGCGCTGCCGAGGCACGAGGGAAGGGGGGTCGTCGGTGACGTCACGCCCGCTCCGCACCGGATGCCCTGCTTCGGTCCCCTGGTCTGTTCCCGGCGAGCGTGCGTGATGTGTCCCGGCTCCGGCTGCGTGACGGGGGCGGGCTGCCCGGCCACGGCCGACCGCCCGCTGTGCGGTGAGGCGGTGCCGCGGGAGACGCGGGGCAGTCGGCGCGGGCTTTCGCGAGTCGAACCGGCGGCCACGTCGACGCCGGCCGGCGCACGTGACCCGTCGCGGCAACCGCTCGGCGGCGACGCCCGTTCGGTCACGGTTCCCGGCAGCGCGCGGCGTCGCAGGCCCCGGTAGCGGCCCACTCCATGCTCGTCAGCGGTCAGCGGTCAGCGGTCAGCGGTCAGCCGTCGACCCGGCCACCGGGCGGCCGCAGGCTTGCTTGCCCCACGCAGCCACTTACCTGCAACCCGGCGCTGCCTTCGAGCTGCGCGGTCGGCCATCGTCCCGCGCTCACTCCGGGTCATCCACCCACCCGGACTCGGTCACGGCGGGTACCTCGCGCCCCGCGACTACGCCGGGAAGTCCTGGTTGACGTCGGGCGGATCGCCTCCCCGTCCGGCCGACGGGGGACGCGCAGGTGCGGCGGCGCAGCGGAGTGCGTCAGGACGGGCCGGGGTGTCGTCGAGGAGGTTGCTCAGCTGTGGGCGGCGTCCCACACGAGGTGTAGCGCCAGACCGTCCGCCGCCGGATCCGTGCACCCGGCAGCACATGCCTCCATCTCCCAAGCCGCACGGGGACGGCAAACCGGCCACTCCCGCCCTTGCGGTTGCCGTCCGCGGGCCGGGCACGATCTTCGGCCTCCGTCACCTCGCGCGGCACCCACTTGGGGGGCGGATCCGCTCGGCGCCCGTTTCCGAGAAACACCAAGCCCGGCTGCCGTCATCGGCAGCCGGGCCGTGTGTCCCAGGGGACCTGGGGGTGGTTCAGCGGCGTGCGGTCAGGAGCGTCGGCCTTCCGACGGGGCCTCGGTTCCGGCGTCGGCGGGGCGGGCCGGGGTGGCGCCGTCGGCCGAGTCGGCGGCCGGGGCCGTCGAGGTGCCGTTCGCGGACGCGGTGTCCACGGCGGGCAGGACCGTCGTCGGGGCGGCGGCGGGGGCCTCGTCGGCCGTGTCCTCGGCCGGTGTCGCGGCGGCGGCCGGAACCACCGTGGTCGCCGCGTCGGCGGGTGCGTCCGCAGCCGGTGCGGCGTCGACCGGGGCAGCGGGCAGAACTGTGGTCTCGGCGGCGGCCGGGGCAGCCGCGGCCTCCTCCGCGTCCGTGCCGAGCGCGGCATCCGCGGGTCCGGCCGATGCGGCGTCAACCGGGGTGGCGTCAACCGGGGTGGCGTCGGCCGGTGCGGCCGGGAGGACCGTGGTCTCCGCCGCGGCCGGGGCGGCGGCGGCTTCCTCGGCGTCCGTGCCGATCTCCGCCTTCGCGGGTGCGGCGAACGGGGCGGGCTCCTCGGCCGGGGTGGCAGGCAGCACCGTGGTCGCGGCCGCCGGGGTGACTGCCTCCTCGGCGTCGGTCCCCTCGGCGTCCGTCTGCTTGATGTCCGTGCTCGGGACTGCTGCCGCAGGTGCGGCGGACTCGTCCGTCTCGGCGTCGAGTCCGGCCGCGGGCAGTACGGTCGTCGCCGCGGCCGCCTCCGGCGCCGAATCGCCGGCGTCCGCCGCGGTGTCGTCCTTGGTCAGCGACAGTGCTGCCGCGCCGGCACCGGCCTCGGCAGCCGACTCCGCAGCCGCCTCCGCGGCCTCGGCCGTCACCGTCGGAGCCGCCGTCGGCATCGGCGGTGCGGTCTGCGCGGTCGCGCCGGCGACCGGGCCCGCCTCCGCGGCCGTCTCCACCGCGGGCGCCCCCGCCGGAGCCGGCACCTGCGCGGCGCCCGCCCAGGCCGCCGCCGGGTCGGTCGTGAGCCCCATCGCGGCGAACGCGGCCGCCTCGCGGGCGTGCTGGAACGTCGTGATCTTGCGCACCACGAGAATCGTGGCCACCGCCGCGAGCACCATCAGGATCTGCGTGCCGCCCGACACGTAGTCGGCCGTCCGCAGGTCGGAGGCGTCGTCGACCGTGATGTCGTCCTGGTTCGGGTACAGGAACAGCGTCCCGATCGTCGCGCCGGACCCGAGCAGGCACAGCACCCACCACACCCAGAGCAGCGGCTTCCGCCCCGGCGTCGCGCCGCCGCGTTCCGCCGCCTGCGGGTCGCTCGCCTTCCACACGTCGTGCGCGATCAGCTTCGGGAACCACCACCACACCACGGGGCAGAACCAGCCGCCGATCGCCCACCCGCGCGCCAGCCGCTGGCGCGACGGGCCGAACAGGTCGACGTTGCAGCGCGCCCGGTAGAACCAGATGACGAACACCACGCCGGCGGCGAGGGCCACCGTGCCGGTCAGCCCGCCCGCGGCCGTGACGAAGTCGTCCGCGTTGTTGGCCTCGCTCACCGACACCGAACTCGGGTCGTCGATCAGGTCGTTCAGCAGCGACGCGCGCATGACGTAGGCGATCAGCGTCACCACGGCGCCGATCGCGGTCACCGCGAACAGGGCGTACACGGCCGTCGCGAGGCCGCGCAGCGGCTTGAACGGCTGCGGCGGGCGCCAGCCCGGGAAGGCCGGAGCACCGGGGTAGGCCCCGGCCACCTGCGGGTACGCACCTCCGTAGCCCGGCGCCGCGTAGCCCGGCACGGCCGGGGGCGCGAACGGGGCCTGTCCGTACGGCTGCTGTGCGCCGTACATCGGCATCTGCCCCGGCATCGGCATTTGCCCGGTCATCGGCGCACCCATGGGCGCCCCCACCGGGGCCGGCATCTGCCCGGGGTACGGGTATAGCGCTTGCCCCGGCATCGCCGGCGGCATCATCGGCTGCCCAGGCGGCTGCCCCGGCGCCGCGTACCCGGGTGGCATGGGCGGCGCGGACGGGGCGCCCGGTGCGGCGCCGTAAGGATTCGGCAGGGCCTGTCCGGGCGACGGCTGCCCGTACGGCGCGGGCGCCGCGGCAGGCTGGGAAGTCGCGGCGCCGGCCGGCGGAACAGGAGCCGGCGGCGCGGCCGGTGCGGCGCCGCAGTGCGAGCAGCGGTCGGCCTGGGTGGACCAGGTGCCGCAAGCGGGACAGAGCACGAATGGAACCCTTCGGTGACGTCGATGGCGAACAGCCAGTCGGTTGGCACTGCGTGGGAATCAGGCCACAGGCCTGGCGGTGGAAGGGCTTCCGGCCGTCCGTTCGCGGAGTCCGCCCCGGCCGTCCGTCCCGCCCACCACCGCGGGCGCACAAGCATCTCCTCGCCCCCCGACACCGCATCATGCCGTGTGCCGGTCTTCGCCGGAACGGGTGACCAGATCACGATGTCCGGACGGCATGTGCAGCAGCGGTCCCGCACCGTGAGGAGTCGGGATCATCCATACAATAGGTGTCCGCCCCGCATCCCGCCCCGACGATTTCCGTGGGTCCCGTGAAAACCAACGACCTTCCCGCGCTCGCCCACTTGGGCGGCCGCCTGGCGACCGGGCTGCGCGACGTCACCGACGACCCGGCCGCTCTCGACTCGCACGGATTCTGGGCGGTCGTCGCGGATTTCGAAGGCGGCCTCGTGTGCGCCCGGTTCGACGACGTCCGCGAAGGCCCGCTGCCCCCCGCCCCGTGGCACGGCCCCGCGCCCGACGCGTGGACCAGTTCGCTGGACGCCGACGCCTACCGCGAGGGCGTCCGCCGCATCCGCGGCTCCATCGAGCAGGGCGAGGTCTACCAGGCCAACCTGTGCCGCATGCTCACCGCTCCGCTGCCCGATCCGGCACGTGCCGACATCACCGGCCTCGCCGCCCGCCTCGCCCGCGGCAACCCGGCACCGTACGGCGGCGTCATACGCCTGCCCGGACACGGCATCCACGTCGCCTGCGCCTCACCCGAATTGTTCCTGCGCCGGCGCGGCGACCGGATCGAGTCCGGGCCGATCAAGGGCACCGGCCGGACCGAAGCCGACCTACTGCCCAAGGACTACGCGGAGAACATCATGATCGTCGACCTGGTGCGCAACGACCTGAGTCGCACCAGCGCGACCGGCACCGTCACCGTCCCCGACCTGTGCATCGTCGAGAAGCACCCCGGGCTGGTGCACCTCGTCTCCCTCGTCGAAGGCCGTCTCGCCGACGGCGCCGGATGGCCCGAGCTGTTCGCCGCGACATTCCCGCCCGGATCGGTCAGCGGCGCTCCGAAATCGAGTGCGCTGCGCATCATCGCCGAACTGGAGCCCGTCCCGCGCGGCCCCTACTGCGGCGCCGTCGGCTGGGTCGACGCGGACCGCCGCGAAGGCGAGCTGGCCGTCGGCATCCGCACCTTCTCCATCGACGCCGAGGGCCGCCTATGCTTCGGCACCGGCGCCGGAATCACCTACGGCTCCGACCCGCAAGGCGAATGGGACGAAACCGAACTCAAGGCCTGGCACCTGCTGTCCGTCGCCGCGGGCGACGACGGCCCCGGCCGGGCCCCGGAAGCCCCGCGCACCGCACGACCCGAAGGAGACCGAGGACCCGCATGAAGATCTGGCTCGGCGACAGCACCGGCGGCGGCCTCGTCCACCCGGAAGATGCCACCGTCTCCGTCGTCGACCACGGGTTCACCGTGGGCGACGGCGTCTTCGAGACGATGAAGACCGTCGACGGCCAAGCCTTCGCGCTCACCCGCCACCTCGACCGCCTCACCCGGTCCGCCCGCGGCCTCGGCCTGCCCGACCCGGACCACGACCTCGTCCGCGACGCATGCGAGCAGGTCCTCGCCGCGAACCCGACGGACGGCGGCGCCCGCGTGCGCGTCACCTACACCGGCGGCGCGGCCCCCCTCGGCTCCGACCGCGGCGGCGCCCCCGCGACCCTCGTGGTCGCCGTCGGCCCGTCCCGGCCCCCGGCCGACCGCGCCGCCATCGCCACCGTCCCGTGGACGCGCAACGAGAACGCGCCCACGGCGGGCCTCAAGACCACCAGCTACGCCGACAACGTCGTCATGCTCGCGCACGCCACCCGCCGCGGCGCCTCCGAAGCGGTCTTCGCGAACACCGCCGGCAACCTCTGCGAGGGCACCGGCTCGAACGTCTTCGTCGGCATCGGCGGCAAGCTCCTCACCCCGCCCCTCGCGGCCGGCTGCCTCGGCGGCATCACCCGCGCCCTCGTCCTGGAATGGACCGACGCGGAAGAAGCCGACCTGCCGTTCGCCGTCCTCGCCGACGCCGACGAGGTGTTCATCACCTCTTCGCTCCGCGACATCCAACCCGTCGACCGCGTCGACGACCGCGAACTCCCCGGCACCCCAGGACCGTTGACCCGCGCCGCGATGGCAGCCTTCGCCGCCCGCGCAGCCGACGACATCGACCCCTGACGTTCGCCGGACCTCCGGCCGCCGCACCGCCCCGGTTGACACCCGCCGCCCCGGGGCAGCACCACCTCGACGGCGTCGCCGCCCCGCGCGGCCGCGCCGTCGAGCCCGACGTGGCAACGTCGCCGGGCACGCCGCCCCGCCGGATCGGAGGATGCCCAGGTGACCACGACGCTCCGGCCCGCACCCCCGGCCCACCACGCCGACCCGGACCCCGGCGACTGGTACGCGGTCTGCGCCAACGGCCGCCCCATCGGCCGCCTCCACCTCGCCACCTACGGCACCTGGGGCCCCGGCACGGGCTGGATCGACCACGTCGAGATCCTCGCCTCGCGCCGCCGCCGCGGCCACGCCTGCGTCGCGCTGCTCGCCGCCGAGGAGATACTCCGCGGCCGCGGCTGCGGACGCGTCGCCGTCGAAGTCCCCGAAGGCAACCTCGCCGGCCTACGTCTCGCCGCCACCCTCGGCTACGTCTTCGACAGCCGCTACCTCCTGGCCCGCGTCCGCGGCGGCCTCGGCGCCGCCCGCACCCTCCCCAAACCGCCGCCCGGCCTCACCCTCGCCCCGATGAGCGCCGATGAACACGCCGCCTACACCGCCGGCGCCCGCGCCCGCTACACCGCCGACCTCACCGCCGCCGGCTGGCAGCCCCGACACGCCGACCTCCGTACCGCAGCCCGCCTGGGCAGCGAGGAACCACCGGCAGGGGGACCGGCGGACACCGGAATGCCCGCCTACGCCCTGACCGACTCCGGCGGCAGCCTCCTCGGCACCCTGTGGGCCGCCCCCTCGCCCGGCATACCCGGCCGCGCCGAGATCCGTGCCCTCGACGTCGCCCCGGAAGCCCAAGGCCGCGGCCACGGCCGCCTCCTCCTGCGCACCGCCGAGCACCTCGCCTACCGCGCCGGCCTCGGCGAACTCGGCCTCGAACTCCTCGGCCCCGCACCCGGCCCCCGCCACCTCGCCGCCGCGCTGGGCTACCGGACACAGAGCCGCCAGCTCGGCAAGGCCATCCTGTGAACCGGCGCTTCGCCTGACAGGCGCCGCGTGACGTGTCCGGCCGCGGGCGCGGCCGTTTGCTCCGTGCTCAGGCGCCCTGTCCGGCCGCCGCCAGCAGCTCCTCGATCTTCTCCCGCAGCCCCGTCTGGTCCTTGCTGCCGTCGAGCAGCCGGCCCGCGACCTCGTACGTCGGCGTCCCCTTCACGCCGATCGCCGCACCCTCCGCCTCGTCGGCGTCCACCTGGAAAATGTGCCGCCCGTCGATCAGCGCCAACTCCAGCTCGTCGGCATCCAGGCCCACCGACCGCGCGATCTCCACCAGCAGGCGCTCGGCAGCGGCCCCCTTCGCCTTCGCCAGGTCCTCCACACGCGCCAGCACGGCTTCGACGTACGGCCACAGCGCGCCCTGCGCCCGGGCCTCCTCCGCGGCCTGTGCGGCGATGTGCGCGTGCTTGTGCTTCTCCAGCGGGAAATGCCGCAGCTCGACGACGAGTTCGTCCCCGAAGCGGTCCCGCAGCAAGGCCAGGTCACCCAGCGCGGTCCGGCAATCCGGACACTGCAACTCACACCACACGTCGATCCGCGACACCACACGACCAGTCATCCGCCCAGTCTCCCAGCACCGACGGCGACCCTCGGCCGTCCCCGCCCCACCCCGTCGACCGCCACCGCAGCGCGGCCCGCAAGGCACTATGGGAGTTGTTCCAATGCGGAGGGAGCGCGACATGTCCGGCGCGGGCGTGGTGACGGGGGCGGTGTGCGCGGCATTGACCGGGCTCTGCTTCGTGTGGGCGGTGCGGTCGGCGCAGCGGGGCGGGTACCTCAAGGCGGCGCGGTGGGTCGGGATCGGCTTGCTCCCGATCGGCATGTACCTGACCGGGCTGGCGACGCTCGGCCGCCGGGTCGGCAGCGCGCTGACCGACTGGGCGACGAACCTCGCGTTCGGCATCCAGGCCTGGGCCGGGGTCGCCATTCTGGCCGTCGGGGTGTCGATCCTGCTGGTCGTGCGCATGGTCGGCGCGCGGCGCGGGGGTGCGGGGGAGTCCCGTCCGGAGGCGCGGGCCGGCGGCGACACCGACTGGGCCGGGCTGGCGGGCCTGACCGGCGGTGCCGGGCGTTCGCTGCCCACGGGGCAAGCGCAGGCGCAGCAGTCCGGCGGCCAGGCGGCGGCCGGCCGGCAGCCCAAGCCCGCCAAGCAGAAGCAACCGCGCCGGGGGCGTGACGACACCGGCCTGGGCAACGAGTTCGCGGAGATCGAAGAGATCCTCAAGCGTCGCGGAATCTGACCGGCGGGCAACCGGATAATGCGCGTGGGTTAGTGCATATCGGGCATCTGCCCTGCGGCCGTATTGTCCGCTGATACGCGCTCGTCCGCATCCCGAGACCGCCCCGTCCGCCTTCTCCGGCGAACTCGCCCGACCCCGGCACGCGTTCCGCAAAGCCCGGGATGCGCTCCCGCGAATAGGTATGCGCAAATACCGGGAAAGTCGGCGCGGGCCCCGATCAGTCAACCGCAATCAGGTCCGGAACAAGTCGAACCCAAGGGGAACCCAAAAGACGGCAGTTCCAAGAAATGCGGACGCCGGCACGTCCACGACGTGCCGGCGTCCGTCCGTCCGGCCCCGGAGGCCTCCGGAACGCCTCCAGAGACGACGGAGCCGACCGGGCCCTCTTCCCCGAGTGGGGGGCCGGTCGGCTCCGCTGCGCGGCCGACGAGGGGCGCGAGCCCCGGTCAGCTCTCCGCGAGGATCTGCGACAGCTCGCGGTCCAGGTCGAAGTACCGGTGTTCGGCACCCGGCGCGACCGCGGCGTTGGTGCGCTTCAGGAAGGATTCGAGGGCCCGCGCGGGGGCCTCGAGAAGCGCTTCGCCCTCGGGGGAGCTCAGCGCGATGCACACGATGCCCTGGCCGTGGCTCCGGGAAGGCCAGACGCGGACATCGCCGGTGCCTGCGGGCTGGCGCAGCCCTTCGGCGAGCAGATCGCGGGCGAACACCCAGTCGACCGTCTCATCCGCACCGGTGTGGAAAGTGGCATGCACTGCGTAGGGGTCCGAGGAGTCGTAGCGCAGTCCCGCGGGGACGGGAAGCGAAGACTCCGCGGAGACGACGAGGCGCAGGTGCAGCTCGCAGCTCACCGTGGTGTTCATAAGCGCCATGGCCTTTCGCTCAGTGTGCGCTCGGGGATTCGCACTCGGCGTTCGCAACATCCCACCTACGCGCGGTTCGTAAACGTCGTTGCCCGATATACGCGGCTCTGGGTCATCCTTAAGGGCGACGGTCCCCGGAAACCCGGGATTCCCGTCCCGCGCAGCCGTACGGCGTAGTTCCGGCGACCGCCGGACTTCGCCGAACAGGTGTTCTGATACGGGTTGCGCATGCGGTACCGATGCCCCGTCCCGGGTGCCCCATGACACCCGTGACGCAACCCGCAACCTCCTGTGGCACAACCGATGCAAAACGGAGGCGGCGCCGGGCGGCGAGCCCTTGTACCGTGGACGCCCCGTACCAACACGCGCCCAAGCGGAGCCCAACGGCAGCTCAGCAGGTTGCCAAGAGCAGCCCAAGGAGCGTCAGGCGGGGCGCGTCGTCGGGGGAAGCGGCGCGGAACCACGCACCGACCGGCACGGCAGCGACACGACAGCGAGGGGACACGTGGCCATGGACACGGGGGCCGCAGGCGCCGAGAGCGCCGACGCGACCAAGAACGTCGGCGAGGCGCCCGACGCCGAGACCAAAAACACCGACGGCGCCGTGCCACGCCCGCGGGCACACGGCTCGCGCGCACCGCACTTCGTCAAACGCTCGCGCCCGCTCCACCTGACATGGCAGATCGGCGTCGCGATCGTCGGGTTCGCGGTCATCGTCGCGGGCCTGATCATGATGGTCATCCCCGGCCCCGGCATCCCCGCCGTGCTCGTCGGCCTGGCCATCCTCGGCACCGAATTCGTCTGGGCGCAGCGCACGTTGCTCTGGACGAAAGACCAGGCCACCAAGGCCGCCCAACGCGCCCTCGACCCGCGCACCCGCCGCCGCAACCTGATCATCCTGATCGTCGGCGTCATCCTGATCGCCGCCGCGGCCGGCCTCTACGTATGGAAGTACGGGCTCGCGCTGCCCTAGGCCGCGAGGCCCCGCCCGATGGTGCGGGGCCACCCCGGCGATGCGGTAAGGTTCTTCTGCACCCGGGCGATTAGCTCAGCGGGAGAGCGCTTCGTTCACACCGAAGAGGTCACTGGTTCGAAACCAGTATCGCCCACTCGGGCTTGGGCGACCTGTGTCTGCGGAGAGCGCAGACCGGGTCGCCCTCGTCGTTTTTTGGCGGCTTCGCCGCGGCGGGGGGCTTCGCCCACCCGCACCCCCCTCTTGGGGCTGCGCCCCTTGCCCCCGCTTCTGCGGTGAGTGCGGATCTGAGGGGGATTGGGGCTGCGCCCCTTGCCCCCGCTTTTGGGGTGAGTGCGGATCTGAGGGGGATTGGGGCTGCGCCCCTTGCCCCCGCTTTTGGGGTGAGTGCGGATCTGAGGGGTTTGGGGCTGCGCCCCTTGCCGGCTCTTTGTGGTGGGCTTGCGGGCGGGTGGGTGTCCTCTTGTCTTGTCTTCCTGTTGCGGCGTGGGCTTCGGGGCGTCCAGTTCGTTGGGTGTTCGGGGGTGGAGGGGCGTTCACCTGGGGTTTCGGGCATCGGCTCGTGGGGAGCCGGGTGAGTGGTGAGGCGGGACCCGCTGTCGGGGTGGGTGGGGCGACGCGCGATGATCGGTCGGTGACCGACACCGACATCGACCTAACCGGCACCAACCGGTCGACCGGAGGCACCCCGTGACCGCGGCCGGAACAGGCCTACTGTTCTCGCCTTGGCTCTGGTTCGTACTGCCGCTCATCGTCTGTGCGGACTCCGTGGTCCCGATCATCCCCGGCGACGAACTCGTCATGGCCGCCGCGGCGGTCGGACGCGACCATTTCGGCTATCTCGCCCTCGTGCTGCTGCTGGCAGCCATGGGCGCCTTCGTCGGCGACCAGTGCGCGTACGCGGTGGGCCGGGCCAAGCTGCGCCGGGGCGGGGACATGACCCTCGGGCCGCGGCGGCAGAAGGCCTTCGATCTTGCCGAGAGTGCGCTCAACCGCGGCGGGATGGCCGCGTTGGTGGCGGCACGGTTCCTGCCCGGTGGTCGGACCGCGGTCAACATCCTTGCGGGACGGGTGGGTTACCCGCCGCGGGACTTCCGGGCAGCCACGCTGGTGGGTGCCTGTATATCGATGTCGTACGCGCTGACCCTCGGCGCGCTCGCCGGCCAGTTCGTGCACGACAGTCCGCTGGTGGTCGCGGGCTGCGGCATGGCCCTCGGGGCGTCGGTGCCGTTGCTGGTCGGCATACCCGCGCGCCTGGTGCGCGCGGTGCGGCAGCGGCGGCTGGACGCCGCCGCGGAACCGGCCGAAGCCGCGGCCGAAATCGGCTGACCGTACCGCCGGAAGCCCCGGAAAGGCCGGGGGCCGGATACGCGGTGCGCATCCGGCCCCGACAGGTGTCCGCGTCAGGCGCCGCGGGCCGCCAGCATCTGGCGCATCAGGTCGATCTCCGAGTTCTGGCCGACGACCATCGTCTTGGCGAGGTCCTTCGCCACCTGCGACTGCGCGTGGTCGAGGGCGTCCTGCGCCATCTGCACACCCGCCTGGTGGTGCTTGATCATCAGCTGCAGGAACATCACCTCGGCCTCGCGGCCCTTGAGCGTCTTGAGCTTTTCCAGCTCCGCCTTGGTCGCCATGCCGGGCATCAGCGGGTCGTCCGGACCCGGCGTCCCCATCGGCATCGTGTGGTCGCCCATCATCGCGGTCATGCCCTGCTGGCTCATCCACTGCATGGGCGGCGCCATCGTCGTCTGGGTCAGGCCCCACAGATCGAGCCAGCCGGTCATCTGGCCGATCTGGTTCTGCTGCGTCATGGCGATGTCGTACGCCAGCCGCCGCGTCTCCTCGTCCTGCGTCAGGTCGCGGACGATCATGCTCATTTCCACGGCCTGCGTGTGGTGCACCTTCATGTCGCGTGCGAAGCCCGCGTCCACGGAGGTGTCCGACGGCGGGTTGGCGACCTCGGCCTTCGGCACGCCCAGCATGACGGGGGAGCCCGTCGCGGCCGGCTTCTTGCCGCCGTCGTCCGAGGAGCACGCGGCGAGTGCGGGCAGGCCGAGTACCGCGGTCGCGACGAGCGCGGCCGCCTTCATCCGGCGGTTCACTCCGGCTTCCCGATCCCGCCGGTGCACGCGGCGCCGTACTCCGGCGTCGTCTGCTTGTTGACCCGGTACTGCTTGATGAACGCGTCGATCCGTGGGTCGTCGGGGTTGTCGACCTTGAGCTGGAAGCCCCACGAGGTGACCGTGATCGGCGACGACATGCCGTCGTGCGGGCTCAGCAGCATGAAGTCGGTGCGCGCCTTGGTCTGCAGCTTCGCGACCTGGTCGGCGGGCAGCGACGGGTTGTAGGTGATCCAGACGGCGCCGTGCTCCATCGAGTGGACGCCGTTGCGGTCCTGGATGGGCTGGCTGTAGATGCCGCAGTTCTGCCACACCGGGTCGTGCTGGCCGCCGACCGGCGGGGTCTGCTTGTAGGTGATGTTCTTGTTCGGCTCGTGGCCCTGCGACGCCGTGTACGTCGCCACGCCCTCGATCGGACTGGTGATGTTCGGGGCCGCCGAGACGTCGGCGGTGATGTTGCCCGACAGGTTGTTGCCGCTCTTGCCGTCGTCGGACGTCATCACGACCGCGACCAAGCCGGCGATGACACCGGCCGCGACCACGGCCGCGGTGCCGCCGATCAGGATGGAACGCCGCTTGGCGGCCTTCCGGTCGCGTTCCCGCTGCTCGGCCACCCGCTGGCGGGTGGCCGCCATCTTCGCGTTCTTCGCGGCCTTGTTCTGCTTCTTCGAGGTGCCGGACTGCGGCGCCATGATCCCCTCCGGGGAAAGTCATTCGTGATGTGTCGGTGGTCTGCGGGCACGCGCACTCGCCCCGGGACGTGCCAGGGGTGCGCGGGAAGCCGGTCAGGTCCGACTGACGCAGAGGTCGTGCAGGTCGTGGAACACCGCGCTGGGCGCGGCGCCGAGGGCGGGACCGGAACCGTCCGGGTCGACCAGCCACGGCGGCACGAACGAGCCGTCCGGCACGTCCACCACCGGCGGCAGCGGCGGCACCGTGGACACCTGGCACACCCGGACCTCGCCGCCGCAGCCTCCGCTGCCGCCTTGCGGCTCGTGCGGGCCGCTGACGTGGTACGGGCAGGCGATCGGCCCGGTGAACGGCACGACCGGCGGCGGCGTGGCGGCGCGCTCCGCGTGTGCGGGGAAGGCCCCGCCCGTCACGGCGGCGAGCACGAACAACGCCACGGCCAACACCCGAACGGCGGGCCGCAGCGATGCGGCCACGAAGTCCGTCCGATGCGTCACGGGCCCCATTCTCACCCGAACGGGTGACCGTGTAAGCCCCGGGAGGGATATTTCACGGCCGCAAAGGCGTAACTCCTAGCGCGATCGGGACACGATCCGTGGCGATGCCGCCAAAACGGGCGGCCGGGTCCTGTGCGGCCGTGGGCGGTCTTGCGCCTCAGAGCACGGCGAACAGGCCGGCGAGCGGGGCGGGGACCCGGTCGGGGGTCAGCGCGGCGGCGAGGACGCGACCGTAGTGGATCTTGCGGCCCTTCTTGGTGCCGAGGAAACGCCGGAGCTGCTGGGGGGCGGGGCGGGTGCGCTGCGCGGGCTGCTGGAGGAAGGTCTCCAAGGCCCGCAGGTCGCCTTCCGCGGCGATCAGCTCGGTCACCCGGTCGACGCCGAGCGCGCGGATCAGCTCGTCCTCGAGGTCGGCCCTGCAGACGAAGAAGTCCCGGTCGTCGGCTCCGGCACCGGCCCAGCCGCGGACGTAGAAGTCGCGTTCCCGCTCGTCGCACAGGCCGGTGAGATGCAGGCCGAGCCCGTTCGGGCCGAGGAACCGGGCGAAGCGGCCGACGCTCATCGCGCCGCCCATCGCCAGGACGCAGATTCCGTCGCCGGGCAGATCCCGTCCGCGGCTCGTCGCCAGTGCCTCGACCGCGGCGACGTCACTGGGGCCTTCGAGCAGGACCGTCGTCCGGATCGGCGGGCCCGCGGCGATCGTGCGGGCCGCGTCGTCGCCGGGGGCGCCGGCCGCCCATGCGGCCACGGCGGCACGGAACGCGGCCATGTCGGCCATCGGAGCCCCTTCCGACGCACTGCCCGGACCCATGACGGCATCCCAGCAGGCGGGCGGGCGGTAGGCAATCCAGTTGGCGTCCGCCTGGGGACGGATGGACGGAGGGGCCGTCTGCGGTGCCGGGCACGGACGACGGGCGCGGACGACGGGCGCGGGTGGGGCCGAGAGCGGCTGGTCCGGGGCGGGTGGCGGGAAGTGGTGTGGAGAAGCGGCCCCGCCTCGCGGGCTCGGGCGGGCGGGCCTCAGTGGCGGCGCCGGCGGTGGCGGACGGTCGTCCGATCGTGGTCGCCAGGACCGACTGCGGTCGGCTTCGGGTGCTGGACCCGGCGACGGGGCAGACCGTGGGACAGTCCGCGGCTTTCCACAAGGAGCCGGTGCAGGCGCCCGGCGACGGCCGTGGCATCGGCGTACGGACCGCGGCGGGGGACGCCGGGACGGCGGCTGTTCGAGGCGCTGGTCGGCGTGCTGTGTCTGCTGGCATTGGCGGTCGTCGTGGCCGCTCTGCACCGGCTGCGCCTGTACGTCGCGTACTCCGGGCTCACCCGGCTGCGCTTGTGCGCGGCCACGTTCGAGTTGTGGCTGGGCGTGTTGCTGGTGCTGATCGTGGTGCTCGGTCCGGTGCGGCGAGCGGCGCGGCACCTGCCGCGGATCGCCGCGCTGGCCGGCGCGGTGCTGCTGCTCGCGCTCGGCGCCGCGTCACCGGACGCGCTGATCGCCCGGGTCGCGGTCGCGCAGTACCGGGCCGAGGGCGTCGTCGACGTGCGCGACCTCGAGGGTTTGTCGGCGGGCGCGGTGCCGTGGCTCGACCGTCTGCCGGAGCCCGAGCGGTCGTGCCTGCTACGGCCGATCGCGGCCGAGCTGGCACGCGGGGAGGCATGGTTCGAGACGAACGCGGCCCGCAAGGCAGCACGGGACGTGCTATCGCTGCGGCCGGTGGTGGAGGCCGACTGCGCAAACGGCGGGCCCGGTCCTCGCCCGGGCAGCGCGTCTTCCTCCCGCGCCCCGATAGCATCGGAGGCGCATCCGTTCACATCATGAGTCAGGAGAAGGCTGTGTCCGACGCCCGAGTGATCATCAAACGCGACCCGGAGCGGGAAGAGCGCTTGGTGGCCACGGGGACGACGGCCGCCGAGTTGTTCGGCGGCGACCGCTCGGTGGTGGCCGCGCGGGTCGCGGGCCAGCTGAAGGACCTTGCGTACGTCGTCGTGGACGGCGACGAGGTCGAGCCCGTCGCGATGGACTCCGAGGACGGCCTCAACATCCTGCGCCACTCGGCCGCGCACGTGATGGCGCAGGCCGTGCAGGAGCTGTTCCCCGAGGCCAAGCTGGGCATCGGCCCGCCCATCAAGGACGGGTTCTACTACGACTTCGACGTCGAGACCCCGTTCACCCCGGACGACCTCAAGCGCATCGAGAAGAAGATGCAGGAGATCGTCAAGCAGGGCCAGCGGTTCTCCCGCCGGGTCGTCGCCGACGACGACGCCCGCACGGAGCTGGCCGCGGAGCCGTACAAGCTGGAGCTGATCGGCCTCAAGGGGGCCGCGTCCAGCGACGACGGCGCGAACGTCGAGGTCGGCGCCGGCGAGCTGACGATCTACGACAACCTGGACGCCAAGACCGGCGACCTGTGCTGGAAGGACCTCTGCCGGGGCCCGCACCTGCCGACGACCCGCAACATCCCCGCGTTCCGGCTCATGCGCAGCGCCGCCGCCTACTGGCGCGGCAGCGAGAAGAACAAGCAGCTGCAGCGGATCTACGGCACCGCGTGGCCGAGCAAGGACGCCCTCAAGGCGCACCTGAGTTTCCTCGAAGAAGCCGAGAAGCGCGACCACCGCAAGCTCGGCAACGAGCTGGACCTGTTCTCCATCCCCGAGGAGATCGGCTCCGGCCTCGCGGTCTTCCACCCCAAGGGCGGCATCATCCGCCGCGTCATGGAGGACTACTCGCGCCGCCGCCACGAGGAGGCCGGCTACGAGTTCGTCTACACGCCGCACGCCACCAAGGGGAAGCTGTTCGAGCTCTCCGGGCACCTGGACTGGTACGCCGACGGCATGTACCCGCCCATGCAGCTCGACGAGGGCGTCGACTACTACCTCAAGCCGATGAACTGCCCGATGCACAACCTGATCTACCGGGCCCGCGGCCGTTCCTACCGGGAACTCCCGCTGCGACTGTTCGAGTTCGGCACGGTGTACCGGTACGAGAAGTCGGGTGTCGTGCACGGCTTGACCCGGGCCCGCGGCTTCACCCAGGACGACGCGCACATCTACTGCACCAAGGAGCAGATGGCCGGCGAGCTGGACTCGCTGCTGACCTTCGTGCTGAACCTGCTGCGCGACTACGGCCTCGACGACTTCTACCTCGAACTGTCCACGAAGGACCCGGAGAAGTACATCGGGTCCGACGAGGACTGGGAGGAAGCCACCGAGACGCTCCGCGCGGCCGCCGAGAAGCAGAGCCTGGACCTGGTCATGGACCCGGGCGGCGCGGCGTTCTACGGCCCGAAGATCTCCGTCCAGGCCAAGGACGCGATCGGCCGCACCTGGCAGATGTCGACCATCCAGGTCGACTTCCAGCTGCCGCAGCGGTTCGACCTGGAGTACCAGGGCTCGGACGGCACCCGGCAGCGCCCGGTGATGATCCACCGCGCGCTGTTCGGCTCGATCGAGCGGTTCTTCGCGGTGCTGCTGGAGCACTACGCGGGCGCGTTCCCGGCGTGGCTGGCCCCGGTGCAGGTGGTCGGTATCCCGATCACCGACGCCCACGTGCCGTACCTCCAGGAAGTCGCGGCGAAGCTGCGGGCGCAGGGCATCCGCGTCGAGGTCGACATGTCGGACGACCGCATGCAGAAGAAGATCCGCAACGCGCAGAAGTCCAAGATCCCGTACATGCTGCTGGCCGGCGACGAGGACGTGTCGCAGGGCGCGGTGTCGTTCCGCTACCGCAACGGCGAGCAGAAGAACGGCATCCCGGTCGACGACGCGGTCGCCGAGATCGCCAAGGCCGTCGCGGACCGCGTCCAGGTCTGATCCGGACCGCGCCACCCGCCGGACACCGGGCCGGGCACCCCGCACGGGGTGCCCGGCCCGCGGCGTCGCGGGCCGCCGGTCGGCGACCGACCCGTGCGCGGGGCGTGACGGCGGCGCGGCATAGGATTTCCCCCATGACGAGCGAGCCGGAGATCCAGAACGGGGTAGGCGAACCGGATGCGTTCCAGCGCCTGTGGACTCCGCACCGGATGGCCTACATCAAGGGCGAGGGCAAGCCCAGTGGCCCCGCGGCCGCGGACGGCTGCCCGTTCTGCGAGATCCCCACGATGAGCGACACCGACGGGCTGATCGTGCAGCGCGGCGAGAGCGTCTATGCGGTGCTCAACCTGTACCCGTACAACGGCGGCCACCTGATGGTCGTGCCGTACCGCCACGTCGCCGACTACACGGACCTCGACGAGCCGGAGACGGCCGAACTCGCCGACTTCACCAAGCGCGCGATGACCGCGCTGCGCAAGGCGTCCGGCGCGCAGGGCTTCAACATCGGCATGAACCAGGGCCACGTCGCGGGCGCGGGCATCGCCGCGCACCTGCACCAGCACCTGGTCCCGCGCTGGGGCGGCGACACCAACTTCATGCCGGTCGTGGGACACACCAAGGTGCTCCCGCAGCTGCTGGCCGACACGCGCGCGATGATCGCCGACGCGTGGCCGGTCGACTGAGCACCCGGCCGACCCACACAGCACGCAGCACGCAGCACGCAGGGCCACAACGGCCGCGACACCCGACCGCGCCGGCGTCCGGGCCGGCGGTGAAGGCAGGCAGCAATGGCAGCGACGGCAGCACACGCACCGGCGGAACAGCGCCCCGTCCTCGTCTACGACGGCGACTGCGGCTTCTGCACGAAGTCCGTCGAGGTCCTGGAGCGCCTCGTCGGCCCCGATGTCGAGGTCGTCGCCTGGCAGTTCGCCGACCTCGACGAACTCGGCGTGACCGCGGAACGGGCCCAGCACGAAGTCCTGCTGGTCACCCCGATCGGGGACGTGTACGGCGGCGCCGAGGCGTTCGCCAAGCTCCTGGCCTTCGAACGCGGCCCTTGGACGTTGCCCGGCGCGGTGCTCCAGCTCCCCGGCGTCGACAAGACCGCGGCCGCGGTCTACCGCCTCATCGCCGAGAACCGCTACAAGCTCCCCGGCGGGACCCCCGCCTGCGCCCTGCCCGCGGACCGCCGCCCGGGCGCCCACCACAGCTGACCGACCGCTCGACTACGGGCCGACTTACGGGCCGACCGAGGGGCCGACTGACTCAGGGGCCGACGTGCCGACGGGTTGGCGGACCGGTCAGCCCGGCGGCACCGGCAGCGGCTGCTCCTGCGCGGCCAGCGCCAGCAGCACCGTCGCCGCGGTCCACGCCAGCGGCGCGACGGACGCGGGCTGCCCGTGCACGTCGACCTTCTCCGGCAGCGACCCGGCCGCGGTGCGATGCGCCGCCAGCCAGTCGAGGTACGCGTCCGCGCCCGCCCGGTCGCCGGACGCCGCGGCGTACAGCGCGAAACCGGCCGTCTCCGGCGTCCACGCCGCATGCGGGTCGCCGCGCCACGCCTTGCCCGGCAGAATTCCCCCGTTGGGCAGCGTGAGTTCGTGCGCGGTCCGGGCCGCCGCCGCGGCCACCCCGGGGTCCGGCGCGGCGAACGGCGGGCCCAGCCACACCACGGCCGCGTCGGCACCGCTCCGCTCGGACGGCGTCCGGTTGTACCCGTGGGTGCCGAAACGTTTGCGTACCGCTCCGGCGAGACGCTCGGCGGCGCTCGACCAGCGCTGCGCCTCGGCGGCCGCGCCGGTGCGGCGGGCCAGGTCGGCGGCGCCGCGCAGGCCCGCGAGCAGCGGCGCGGCGGTGCCGAGGGTCTGCTGGTCGGTGCGGGTCTCCCAGTAGTCGGGCGCGGCCGGCGGCAGGCCGTCGCGGCCGAGCGAGTCCGCGGCCTTGTCGGCGGCGGTGCGGACGGCGGGCCACAGCGCGGCGAGGGTGCCGCGGACCCCGGGGTCCTCCGGGCGCTGACGCACGTACCAGAACCAGGTCGCCCACGGCATCCAGCCGTTGGCGTCGAGCTGGGCGGCGCGGCCGTCGCCGACCTTGCCGCCGTCGAGCCGGTAGCGGGCTTCCCAGGTGCCGTCGGGGCGCTGCAGTCCGGCGAGGTGGCGCAGCACTTGGGCGGCGTCGTCGCCGTGTCCGGTGACCGTGTAGGCGGCCGCGGCCCAGGCGGCGTCGCGCGGCCACACGTACTTCCAGATGCCGTGCCAGGCAGCCGCGACAGCGCCGTCGTCGCCGGTCAAGACGCGCAGGTCGACGAGTGCCTGGCCGGCCATCTCGCGCTGCGCCGGGGTGCTGCCGGGCACTGTGCCGGCGGCGAGCCAGGCCTGTTCCTCGGCGGTGTGCCGGCGTGGTGCGGCGTTCGGCGGGCGTTCGGCGACGCCGCCCGGTGCGGCGCGGTCGTCGGCGACGCCGCCGAGGAGCAGCGGGCGGGTGCCGGGCCGTGGGGGGTCGGCGGGGCTGCGGAGTGCGGCGACGAGGGTGATGCACAGCGCGACCCCGAACAGCACGGCCGTGAACCAGAGGGGCCGGTGCGGCGTGCGGATCCGCATCGCGACCTCCTCAGCGTTGGAGCGGTTTGGCGGCGGGCCGCGAATCGTCAGACGATCACCAAGTATGACGCCTGGGTGGTCGGGCCGCCGACCGCACCCGGCTACGCTGAGGCCGCGCCCCCAACCGGGCGTGCCGGTCCGCGGGACGACCGACCGGCGGACCACCAGGGGAACGGGTAGTGGACCGACCAGAGGACCGAGCCAAGGACCAACCGACGGATCGCACGGCCGAGTCGGCCGCGGACGGCGGAGACGGCGCAGGACGCGGGGACGGCGCGGCCCAGCGTTCGCGCCGCAGATTCCTGCGGGACTTGTCGATGGTCGGCGCGGGCGGCGTCGTCGGTGCCGCGGCGGCCGCCACGGTGGACCGCACGGCCCTGGCCGACGACGACAAGTTCCCGGCGAACGGCCCTGCCACGCATCCGGACCGGCACCACCCGCCCAAGCACGGCCACGTCGACGTGCACTGGAACGTCGACACCGAGAAGAAGCTCGTCGCGCTGACGTTCGACGACGGGCCGATGCCGCAGTGGACGCCGATGGTCCTCGACACCCTGGAGAAGGCCGACGTTCCGGCCACGTTCTTCCTGGTCGGCCGCCGCGTCCTCGACAACGCGCGCATTTTGGAAGGCCGCACGGCACGCCACGAGTTCGGCAACCACACGTGGGCCCACAAGAACCTCGCGACGATGGGCGTCGACGCCGCGCACGACGCCATAGCCCGCGCGCACGACGCCATCGAGAAGGTCACCGGCCGCGAGCCCACGCAATTGCGCCCGCCCTACGGCCACCTCGGCGGCACGACGCTCCTGGCCGCCGCCGACCTCGGCTACGACGTGGCGCTGTGGTCGCTCCAGATGGTCGAGTCGGAGTACGTGAACAACCCTCCGGGCCTCGTCACCTACATCGTCGACTCGGTCGTGCCCGGCACGATCCTCCTGGCCCACGACACCGGCGCCCAGGACCGCCTGGTGGCGCTGAAGGGCCTGCCCGACATGATCAGCGGGCTGCGCGCCAAGGGCTACGAGTTCACCACCGTGTCCGAACTCGTCGCGGAGAACCGGAAATAGCGCAGGTGCCCGGCCGGACCGCCGACGGGCCCGGCCGGGCACCTGCGGAGCAAAGCGGGGGTCAGGCGCCGTGGCCGTTCGCCTTCACCTTGGCCGCCATATGCGTCGGCATCGGCTCGTGGCGCACGTACGCCCGGCTGAACTCGCCGGTGCCGTGCGACAGCGAACGCAGGTCGATCGCGTACCGGCTGATCTCGATCTCGGGCACTTCCGCGCGGACCAGCGTCCGCCCGGTGCCGACCGGTTCGGTGCCGACCACGCGGCCGCGGCGGGACGACAGGTCGCTCATGATGGAGCCCACGTACTCGTCGGACACGATGATCTGCACGTCCGACACCGGTTCCAGCAGATGTACCTCCGCCGCGGCGGCGGCCTCGCGCAGCGCGAGTGCGCCGGCCATCTGGAACGCCATGTCGGACGAGTCGACCGAGTGGGCCTTGCCGTCCACCAGCGTCACGCGCAGGTCGACGACCGGATAGCCGGCCACCACGCCCTTGGCCATCTGGGCGCGCACGCCCTTCTCCACCGACGGGATGAACTGCCGGGGGACCGAGCCGCCGTACACCTTGTCGACGAACTCGAATCCGGCGCCGTTCTCCAACGGCTCCACTTCGATCTCGCACACCGCGAACTGCCCGTGCCCGCCGGACTGCTTCACGTGCCGGCCGCGTCCGGGCGCCTTCGCCGCGAACGTCTCGCGCAGGGACACCTTGTGCGGCACCGCGTCGACGGCGACGCCGTAGCGGCTGCGCAGCCGGTCGAGGAGCACGTCAACGTGCGCCTCGCCCATGCACCACAGCACCAACTGCCGCGTGTCGGGGTTGTGTTCGAGTCGGAGCGTGGGGTCTTCGGCGACCAGCCGGGACAGGCCTTGGGACAGCTTGTCCTCGTCCGCCTTGCTGTGTGCCTCGATCGCGACCGGCAGCAGCGGGTCCGGCATGATCCACGGCTCCATGAGCAGCGGCGTGTCCTTGTCGGACAGCGTGTCGCCGGTCTCGGCGCGGGTGAGCTTCGCGACGGCGACGACGTCGCCCGCGATGCCCTTGCCGAGCTGCCGCTGGGTCTTGCCGAGCGGCGACGACAGCGCGCCGACCTTCTCGTCGACGTCGTGGTCCTCGTGGCCGCGGTCGGCCAGGCCGTGCCCGGACACGTGCACGGTCATGTCCGGGCGCAGGGTGCCGGAGAAGACCCGGACCAGCGAGATGCGGCCGACGTACGGGTCGGAGGTGGTCTTGACGACCTCGGCGACGAGCGGGCCTTCCGGGTCGCAGGTCAGCGGCGCGTGCGGCTTGCCTTCGGGCGTGGTGACCGCGGGGACGTCGTGCTCCGGCGGGGAGGGGCAGGCACGCACGATGCCTTCGAGGAGTTCGACGGTGCCGAGGCCGTTGGCCGTGGACGAGGCGAGCACCGGGTAGAAGCTGCCGCGCGCGACGGCGGTCTCCAGGTCGGTGACGAGCGTGTCGACGTCGATCTCCTCGCCGCCGAGGTAGCGGTCCATGAGGGTCTCGTCTTCGCTTTCCGCGATGACGGCCTCGATGAGCCGGTTGCGGGCCTCGTCGATGAGCGGCAGGTGCTCGGGCTCGGGGTCGCGGGTTTCGCGGCTGCCCGAGCTGTAGTCGTACACGCGTTTGGTGAGCAGGCCGAGCAGGCCGGCCACACTGCTGTCGTCGTCGTGCAGCGGCAGGTACAGCGGGAGCACCCGGTCGCTGTCGCCGTCGCCGAACACGCGCTGGCAGATCGCCGTCATCTCGTCGAAGTCGGCACGTGCCGAGTCGAGCTTGGTGACCACGATCGCGCGCGGCATGCCGACCGCGGCGCATTCGTCCCACAGCATGCGCGTCGACCCGTCGACGCCGTCCGCGGCGGACACCACGAACAGCGCCGCGTCCGCGGCGCGCAGGCCGGCCCGCAGGTCGCCGACGAAGTCCGCGTACCCGGGGGTGTCCAGAAGGTTGATCTTGACGCCGCCGAACTCGACGGGGGCGAGGGACAGCGACACCGAGCGGTGCTGCCGGTGCTCGATGTCGTCGAAGTCCGACACCGTGGTTCCGTCCTCGACGCGACCGGGGCGCGAGATGGTTCCGGTCGCGACGAGCAGGGACTCGACGAGCGTCGTTTTTCCCGCGCCCGTGTGGCCGACCAGGACGACGTTGCGGACGCTACCCGGGCCGTCCACCGCCGGACCTGCACCGGCGGCCCCGGTTGCTCCACCAGACTTGTCCGCCAATGCCCTCACCTCCTCTGTGTCGGGTCTTGCCTCGAAGTCATCGAAGTCATCGGAGTCATCCGAGTCATCGGAGTCATCCGAGTCGTCAGTGGGGGAGCTGTGCGTGGAGGAGGCGCGGGGAAAGGCCGGTCGCTCGGCGCTTCACGTCCGCACATCCGGTTCCTCACGGCAGCTTTCCGCCCAAAGCGGGCCGAGCACAAGAGCACAAGGCACGTTCTTCCAGTCTCCGCCAGTCTCCGTCCCCCTGCCCGCGCGGCCGATCCGGCACGCCCGCGCGACGCGGGGACACCCCCATCCGGCGGCGTCAGTACGATGGCGTGACCGGGCGGTCGCGGTGTGGGGTCCCGAGGGGGAGACCCCGGGAGAATCGCGGCCGCGGTCCCCAGCGATCCTTCGGGAAGGCGATGCTCAACAAATACGCACGCGCTTTCTTCACCAGCGTGCTCACACCGTTCGCGAGCTTTCTCGTCCGCAAGGGGGTCAGTCCCGACACGGTCACCCTCATCGGGACGCTCGGCGTGGTCGCGGGAGCCATCGCGTTCTTCCCGTTCGGATGGTTTTTCGTCGGAACGCTCGTGATCACCGCGTTCATCTTCTCCGACCTGGTGGACGGCAACATGGCCCGCCAGCTCGGCCGCTCCACCAAGTGGGGCGCGTTCCTCGACTCCACCCTCGACCGGGTCGCCGACGCGGCGATCTTCGGTGCGCTGGCGGTGTGGTTCGCGGGCGACGGCGACAACCTGCGGCTGACCGTGCTGTGCGTGTTCTGCCTCGCGTCCGGCCAGGTCGTGTCCTACACGAAGGCGCGCGCCGAGAGCCTCGGCCTCAAGTGCGACGTGTCCGGACTCGTGGAACGCGCCGAACGCCTGGTCGGCGTCCTCGTCGCCACCGGACTGGACGGACTCGGCGTGCCGTACATCCAGGAAGTGGCCTTGTGGGCCATCGCAGTCGGTAGCTTCGTCACCGTATTCCAGCGCATGATCGCGGTGCGCAAGGAAGCCGACGGCCTGACCATGGGCCGTCCCGAGCCGGCACCGGAAGGCGGTGGAACGGCGTGAAGCAGCGCCTGGTCGACGCGGGGTTCGGCCTGGGCTGGGCGATGGTCAAGCGGCTGCCGGAACCGGTCGCCCGAGGCGCCTTCACCGCCGCCGCCGACTTCGTGTGGTGGCGCCACGGCGGCGGGGTCCGCCAACTCGAAGCGAACCTGCGGAGAGTGCTGCCGGACGCGGACGACGCGGCGATCCGGCGGGTGTCCCGGCAGGGCATGCGCTCGTACCTGCGGTACTTCCAAGAGGCCTTCCGGCTGCCGGTGTGGAAGCGCGACGCCATCGAGGACGGCATGTCGATCGCGCACTACGACCGGCTGGAGAAAGCCTCCGCGCTCGGCAAAGGCGTCATCTTCGCGCTGCCGCACATGGGCAACTGGGACCTCGCCGGAGCATCCATCACCGTACGCGGCTACCCGTTCACCACGGTCGCCGAGCGGCTCAAGCCCGAATCCCTGTACGAGCGGTTCCTCGAATACCGCCAGTCGCTCGGCATGGAAGTCCTGCCGCTGACCGGCGGCGACGGCAACACCTTCGGCACCCTCGCCCGCCGCCTGCGGCAAGGCCGCCTGATCTGCCTGCTCGCCGACCGCGACCTGACCCGCAGCGGCATCCCCGTCGACTTCTTCGGCGAAGAGACCCGCATGCCCGCCGGGCCCGCCGCCCTGTCGCTGCAGACCGGCGCCGCGCTCATCCCGGTCACCCTCGCGTACCGCAAGAAGTCCGGCATCCACGCGACGCTGCACCCGGTCGTGGAGATCCCCGCCGACGGCGACCGCAAGGCCAAGATCGCCGCCATGACGCAAGGCGTCGCCGACGCGTTCGCCGACGGGATCCGCGGCAACCCCGAGGACTGGCACATGCTCCAGCGGCTGTGGCTGTCCGACCTCGACGCCGCCCGCCGCGCCCGCATCGAAGGCGGCGCCGAGTGAGGATCGGCATCGTCTGCCCCTACTCGTGGGACGTCCCCGGCGGTGTCCAGTACCACGTCCGCGACCTCGCGAACTGGCTCATCGACCGCGGCCACGACGTATCCGTGCTCGCCCCCGCCGACGACGACACCCCGCTGCCCCCGTACGTGGTCAGCGCCGGCCGCGCCGTCCCCATCCGCTACAACGGCTCCGTCGCCCGCCTCAACTTCGGCTTCCTGTCCGCG
Source organism: Uniformispora flossi (assembly GCF_049534875.1). Lineage (NCBI taxonomy): Bacteria > Bacillati > Actinomycetota > Actinomycetes > Kitasatosporales > Streptomycetaceae > Uniformispora > Uniformispora flossi. The sequence continues at coordinate 163,560 of NZ_JBMULZ010000014.1, read as the reverse complement.
GCCCGGGTCCGCCGCTGGATCCACGACGGCGAGTTCGACGTCCTGCACATCCACGAGCCCGCCACCCCCAGCCTGTCGCTGCTCGCCTGCTGGTCGGCATCCGGGCCGGTCGTCGCGACCTTCCACACGTCGAACCCGCGCTCGCGCGCGATGATCGCCGCGTACCCGATCCTGCAGACCGCGCTGGAGAAGATCAGCGCCCGGATCGCGGTCAGCGAATACGCCCGCCGCACCCTCGTCGAACACCTCGGCGGCGACGCCGTCGTCATCCCCAACGGCGTCGACGTCGGGTTCTTCGCCGACACCGAACCCCATCCGGACTGGCAGGGCACCCCCGAGGCGCCCACGCTCGGCTTCATCGGCCGCATCGACGAGCCCCGCAAAGGCCTGCCCGTCCTCCTCGAAGCCTTCCCGCGCATCGCCGCCGCCTTCCCCGGCGTCCGCCTCCTGGTCGCCGGCCGCGGCGACGCCGAGGAAGCCGCCGAAGGACTCCCCGCCGACGTCCGCGGCCAAGTCGAATTCCTCGGCATGGTCAGCGACCACGACAAAGCCCGGCTGCTGCGCAGCGTCGACGTGTACGCCGCCCCCAACACCGGCGGCGAGAGCTTCGGCATCATCCTCGTCGAGGCCATGTCCGCCGGGGCGCCCGTGCTCGCCGCCGACCTCGACGCCTTCCGCCAGGTCCTGGACGGCGGCCGGGCCGGCGAACTGTTCCCCGTCGAGGACGCCGGAGCCCTCGCCGACGCCGCGATCGCGCTGCTGCGCGACCCGGAGAGCCGCGCCCGGCTCCGCGAGATCGGCACCCGCCACGTGCGCCGCTACGACTGGGCCACCGTCGGCGCGGACATCCTCGGCGTCTACGAGACCGTCACCGACGGCGCCGCCGGCTACACCGCGCCGGCCGCCGAACGCGGCCCCGCCCGAACCGTGCCGCCCGCGGAGTAGCCCATGATGACCATCGTCTGGATCGTCATCGCCGTCGTGGCGATCGGCGTCTACCTCAGCTGGACCGCCGGACGCCTGGACCGGCTGCACGCCCGCGTCGACTCCACCCGCGCCGCCCTCGACGCCCAGCTCGTCCGGCGCGCCTCGATCGCCCTGGAAGTCGCCACATCCGGCTTGCTCGACCCGGCCAGCTCGCTCGTCCTCGCCGGCGCCGCACACGACGCCCGCGGCGCCGCCGAGGAAGACCGCGAGATGGCCGAGAGCGAACTCACCCGGGCCCTCCGCCTCGTGTTCGAAGACCCCGGCCAGGTCGAGGACTTGCGCGGCCGGCTGGGCGGCGAGGAACTCGTCGGGGAACTCCGCACCGCCGTCCGCCGAGTGCCCATGGCGCGGCGCTTCCACAACGACGCGGTCCGGGCGGCCCGCGCCGTCCGCCGCCACCGCCTGGTGCGCTACCTGCGCCTCGCCGGCCACGCGCCCTACCCGGTGACCTTCGAGATGGACGACGAGGAACCCCCCGCGCTGCTGCCCGGCGGCCCGGTCGCCTGAGGGACCGGGCGAAGTGGTCCGGTTTTTCGCCCCTCGATTGGTGCGGAATGCCGGTACATGTCACCCGTACGATGGACAAGTACCCTCGTTTCCCGTCGTGTGAGGTCTCACGTGTCCAGCACCCCTGCAAACCCCGAGTCGAACGGCACCGCCCCCCAGACCGGCACCGACCTGGTCAAGCGCGGCATGGCCGAGCAGCTCAAGGGCGGTGTGATCATGGACGTGGTCACGCCGGAGCAGGCCAAGATCGCCGAGGACGCGGGCGCCGTCGCCGTCATGGCCCTCGAGCGCGTCCCCGCCGACATCCGTCGGGACGGCGGCGTCTCGCGCATGTCCGACCCCGACATGATCGACGGCATCATCGAGGCCGTCTCGATCCCGGTCATGGCCAAGGCCCGCATCGGCCACTTCGTCGAGGCCCAGGTCCTCCAGGCCCTCGGCGTCGACTACATCGACGAGTCCGAGGTCCTGACCCCGGCCGACGAGGCCAACCACATCAACAAGTGGAAGTTCACCACCCCCTTCGTGTGCGGTGCCACCAACCTGGGCGAGGCGCTGCGCCGCATCGCCGAGGGCGCGGCCATGATCCGCTCGAAGGGCGAGGCCGGCACCGGCAACGTCGTCGAGGCGACCCGCCACATGCGCACCATCTCCGGCGACATCAAGAAGCTCGGCGCGATGGACGAGGACGAGCTGTTCGTCGCCGCCAAGAACCTCCAGGCCCCGTACGCGCTGGTCAAGGAGGTCGCCGCGCTCGGCAAGCTGCCCGTCGTCATGTTCACCGCGGGCGGCATCGCCACCCCCGCCGACGCCGCGATGATGATGCAGCTCGGCGCCGAGGGCGTCTTCGTCGGCTCCGGCATCTTCAAGTCCGGCGACCCGGCCAAGCGCGCCAAGGCCATCGTCGACGCCACCCTGCACTTCGACGACCCGGCGATCGTCGCCAAGGTCTCCCGCGGCCTGGGCGAGGCCATGGTCGGCATCAACATCGACACGCTGCCGGAGACCGAGCGCTACGCCGGCCGCGGCTGGTAACCACCCGCCAGGCAGCACCGCAGTACGCGCAGTTCCCGCAGGACCCCCCGGGCCCGGCCGCCGCACGGCTGCCGGGCCCGGCCCCGTGCCACCACCGAAAAGGTCTTCACGTGTCCTCACCCACCATCGGCGTCCTCGCCCTGCAAGGCGACGTCCGCGAGCACGCCGTCGCGCTCGCCGAAGTCGGCGCCCTGGCCCGCCCGGTGCGCCGCCCCGAGGAGATCGCCGACCTCGACGCCCTGGTCATCCCCGGCGGCGAGTCCACCACGATGTCGAAACTCGCCGTCTCCTTCGGCCTCTTCGGCCCGCTGCGCGAGCGCGTCGCGGCCGGCATGCCGGTGTACGGGTCGTGCGCGGGCATGATCATGCTCGCCGACAAGATCCTCGACGGCCGCGACGACCAGGAGACGGTCGGCGGCATCGACATGACGGTGCGCCGCAACGCGTTCGGCCGCCAGAACCAGTCGTTCGAGGCGGACATCGCGTTCACTCCTTCGCCTGACCGTCCGCTGCACGGCGTGTTCATCCGCGCCCCCTGGGTCGAGTCCGTCGGCGCCGGCGTCGAGGTGCTCGCCACCCTGGAGTCCGCGCCCCACGAGGGCCGCGTCGTGGCCGTCCGGCAGGGCAACCTGGTCGCCACGTCCTTCCACCCCGAGCTGACCGGCGACGGCCGTGTCCACGAGTACTTCGTGGACCTGGTCCGCGACGCGGTGTGACGCACCGGGCTCGGTAGGATCTTTGCCGTGGCCTCCGGGCCGCGCGCATCAGTAGGTGACCCGAAGGAGTAGAGGCGGATGTCCGGCCACTCAAAGTGGGCGACCACCAAGCACAAAAAGGCCGTCATCGACGCCAAGCGCGGAAAGCTCTTCGCCAAGCTCATCAAGAACATCGAGGTGGCGGCGCGGACCGGCGGCGGTGACATCTCGGGCAACCCGACGCTGTACGACGCCATCCAGAAGGCGAAGAAAAGCTCGGTCCCCAACGACAACATCGACCGCGCGGTCAAGCGCGGCTCCGGAGCCGAGGCCGGCGGCGCGGACTACCAGAACATCACGTACGAGGGCTACGGCCCGAGCGGCGTCGCGGTGCTCATCGAGTGCCTCACCGACAACCGCAACCGCGCCGCGTCCGACGTGCGGGTGGCGATGACCCGCAACGGCGGCTCGATGGCCGACCCGGGTTCCGTGTCGTACATGTTCACCCGCAAGGGTGTCGTGATCGTCCCGAAGAACGACCTCAGCGAGGACGACGTCCTCGGTGCGGTGCTCGACGCGGGCGCCGAAGAGGTCAACGACCTCGGCGAGGCGTTCGAGGTGGTCAGCGAGGCCGGCGACCTCATCCCGGTGCGCACCGCGCTCCAGGAGGCGGGCATCGACTACGACTCGGCCGAGGCCAACTTCCTGCCGAGCGTCACCGTCGAACTCGACGAGGACGGCGCCCGCAAGATCTTCCGCCTCATCGAGGCCCTCGAAGACTCCGACGACGTGCAGAACGTCTACGCGAACTTCGACGTGTCCGACGAGGTCATGGAGAAGATCGACGCCTGAGCGCGCATGCGAACCCGTAGTCCCGCATGACCCGCGGGGCTACGGGTTCGTGTTGACGACGTAGACCAGGTAGCCGACGTACCAGCCGGAGAACGCCGCGCCCGCGGCCACCACCGACGCGGCCACCGCACGCGGCCACTTCGCCATCAGCACCGCCAGCGGCAGCACGATCGTGAACGCCGGCAGCATGAACCGCGGCTTCGACTGGAAGAACCACCCGTTGCTCGTGGTCAGAGCCAGGACCATCACCAGCCCGCCGTACACGTGCACCGGCAGCGGCACCCGGCGGTCCCGGAACGACCAGATCATCAGCGCCACCGACAGGATGATCACGAACGTGGTCACCACATAGATCGGCTTGCCCAGATGGGTGAGGTACTTGTTCATCATCTGGACGGTGCTCACGCCGAAGTCGAAGCGCAGGTTGAACGCCTTGTCCTGGATCCACATCCAGGCGTCCCACCGCCGGCCGATCACGGCCACCCAGAACAGGAACCCGAGCACGCCCAGGGGCGCCAGCAGCGTCGCCACCACCGGACGCCGAGCCTCCGGAGCGAGCAGCCCCACCCGGGTGCCGTCCTCGCGCTTCGCCAGCACCACCTGAAGCGCGGCGATGCCCAGCGCGGCGACCAGCGCCACCGCGGTGTTGCGGGTCAGCCCGGCCAGAATGCACAGCACCGTCGCCGCGGTCCACTGCCGCCGCACGATCGCCAGCAGGCCCCACGAGGCGAACGCCATGAACAGCGCCTCGGAGTACACCATCGTCAGCACCATCGCGCCCGGTGCCACACCCCACAGCACCGCGAACAGCGTCGCCGTGCGGTGGCTCTTGGTCAGCTCCCGGCCCAGCGCGTACACGCCCCACGCGGCCACCGCGCCCGACGCGAACGTGACCACCATCCCGGCGTTCAGGCTGCCGAGCCCGGTCACCCACGACACCACCCGCACGAGGTACGGGTAGCCGGGGAAGAACTCGACGTTGACCCAGTACGGCTTGCCCGCGGGGGAGACCGGCAGCTTGTCGACGTAGCCGTAGTCGGCGATGTCGCGGAACCACTTGCCGTCCCACGAGCCCACCATCGACCAGAACGGCTTGTGCGCGGCGTGCGCCATCAGCGCCAGCACCACCAGGTTCACCACGCGCGCGGCGAGGTACCCGGAGATCGCCGGCAGCGCGGGGCGCAGCGCGGTCACGAAGCTCCCGCGCGCGGCCGCCGCCCGCGCCCGCAGCCGGGCCGCGCGGTCCGCGGGCACCGGGCCGCCGGAATCCGGGCGCTCGGGAGCGACCGGGGTGGACGGTGACGCCATATGTGGGTCCTTCTGGGTACTCATCGGTGCTCGGCGGTGCCCCGCGGCGACGGCGCGCGGGGCCCGGAGCGGCCCGCTCGGTGCGTTCCCGGTGCTCGCCCGGCGGCCGCTCGGCTGACCGGCCGAGCACAGCTTAACTGCGCGTGCCCGCCGCGCCCCGCGACACGGTCACTCTGCGTGGCCCGACAGCGGCAGCATGCGGCGGCCCTCCGGAGCGGCCGTCCACGACGGGTTCGGCACGTCCAGCCGCTTGCGCATCGCCGCGGCCACCCGCCCCGCCTGCACGATCGCGCGCGTCGCCGCCGGACCGGCGAAACGGTTCTCGACGGCCGCGGTCCACAACGCGAGCCACGTATCGAAGTGCTCCGCGGTCAACGGGTGGAGGGCGTGCAGCGCACGGTGCGGCGCCAGCGCGTTGCCCTGGTAGGTGCCGCGCTTGAGCAGCGTGACCTCCCAGAAGTCCGCCAGCCGCGGCAGATGCGCCGCCAAGTCCATGCGCGCCACGTCCACGAAGACGGGGCCGAGCAGCGGATCGGCGAAGGCGGCCGCATAGAAGTCCTCGAGCAGCACGACGATATCGGAGCGAGTGGCGATGTCCCGGCGTTCCTGACCCATGGCTTCCGAGTCTACGGACGGCGCCCCGCGGCCCAGGCCGGGTGGACGCGGGGAGTGGCGCCGCTCACGGGGAGCGGGCGCGGCGCGTCGGGCGGTGCGGGTCATTCCGGTCCGCTAAGGTCATCCCGCAGGCGAACAAGTGTTCGCATGCGTGTTCGTACCGAGCCAAGGGGGCCCTCATGCGCGTCTTCGGAGTCGACCCCGGGCTGACCCGCTGCGGGCTCGGCGTCGTCGACGGCGGGGTCGGCAAACCCCTGCGCATGGTCGAAGCCGGGGTCGTCCGCACCCCCGCCGACGCCCCCATCGACGCCCGACTCCTCGCCGTCGAACAAGGCATCGAGGAATGGCTCGACCGGCACCGACCGGACTGCGTCGCCGTCGAACGCGTCTTCGCCCAGCACAACGTCCGCACCGTCATGGGCACCGCGCAAGCCTCCGCGGTCGCCATCGTGTGCGCCGCCCGCCGCGGACTCCCCGTCACCCTGCACACCCCCAGCGAAGTCAAAGCCGCCGTCACCGGCAGCGGCCGCGCCGAGAAAGCCCAGATCGGCGCCATGGTCGCGCGCATCCTGCGGCTCGACGCACCCCCCAAACCCGCCGACGCGGCCGACGCCGTCGCGCTCGCCATCTGCCACATCTGGCGCGGCGGCGCCTCCGGACGCCTCGCCGCGGCCGTCGCCGCCGCCCGCACACCGACCCCGCGCCTGCCGCGCGGTACGCGAGGATGACCCCGTGATTGCCTTCGTCAGCGGCACCGTCGCCGCCCTCGCCCCCGAACTCGCCGTCGTCGAGGTCGGCGGCGTCGGCATGGCCGTCCTGTGCACCCCCGGCACGCTCGCCACCCTCCGGGTCGGCGAACCCGCCCGCCTCGCCACCAGCCTCGTCGTCCGCGAAGACTCGCTCACCCTCTACGGCTTCGCCGACGACGACGAGCGCACCGTCTTCGAACTCCTGCAGACCGCCAGCGGCGTCGGCCCCCGCCTCGCCCAGGCCATGCTCGCCGTGCACAGCCCCGACGCACTGCGCGCCGCGGTCGCCGGCGGCGACGAGAAAGCCCTCACGGCCGTCCCCGGCATCGGCAAAAAGGGCGCCCAGAAACTCCTCATCGAACTCAAGGACCGGCTCGGCGCCCCCACCGGCACCGCCCGCGTCGGCGCCCCCGTCTCCGCGTCCTGGCGCGACCAGCTGCACGCCGCCCTCGTCGGCCTCGGCTACGCCGCCCGCGAAGCCGACGACGCCGTCGCCGCGGTCGCCCCCGAAGCCGAAGCCGCCGCCACCCCCGACGTCGGCCTGCTTCTCCGCTCCGCGCTGCGCACCCTCAACCGCCGGTGAGCCCAGGTTGACCCAGGCGACCCAGGCGACCCCGGCGACCCCGGCGATCCGCGTGCGCCCCCGCACCCGGCCGTTTCCGCATGTCGGCCGGGTGCGGAAGGATGACCCGCGGGCGCCGCAGCCGCCGCAACGACCGCACACGCCGCGGCGGGCCTGCCGACACGACCGCCGCCGACACGACCGCGCAAAGGGCGACTACGGATGACGCACGACGGTGACCGCCTGGTCACAGCCGAGGCCGACGGGGACGACCAGGCCGTCGAAGCCGCCCTGCGCCCGCGCAGCCTGGACGAGTTCATCGGCCAGGAACGCGTCCGCGAGCAGCTCTCCCTCGTCCTGCACGCGGCCCGCGCCCGCGGCGGCACCCCCGATCACGTCCTGCTGTCCGGCCCGCCCGGACTCGGCAAGACCACCCTGTCGATGATCATCGCCGCCGAGATGGGCGTCCCGATCCGCATCACCTCGGGCCCCGCCATCCAGCACGCCGGCGACCTCGCGGCGATCCTGTCCTCGCTCTCCGAAGGCGAAGTCCTCTTCCTCGACGAGATCCACCGCATGTCGCGGCCCGCCGAGGAAATGCTCTACATGGCCATGGAGGACTTCCGCGTCGACATCATCGTCGGCAAAGGCCCCGGCGCCACCGCCATCCCCCTCGAACTCCCGCCGTTCACCCTGGTCGGCGCCACCACCCGGGCCGGCCTGCTGCCGCCCCCGCTCCGCGACCGCTTCGGCTTCACCGGCCACATGGACTTCTACGGCCCCGCCGAACTCGAACGGGTGATTCACCGCTCCGCCCGCCTCCTCGACGTGCCCGTCGACGACGACGGCGCCCTCGAAATCGCCGGCCGGTCCCGCGGCACGCCCCGCATCGCCAACCGGCTGCTGCGCCGGGTCCGCGACTACGCGCAGGTCCGCGCGGACGGCCGGGTCAGCCGGGAGATCGCCTCCCTCGCGCTGGACGTGTACGAGGTCGACGCCTCCGGCCTGGACCGGCTCGACCGCTCGGTGCTGCACGCTCTGGTTACCCTGTTCGGCGGGGGACCGGTCGGGCTGTCGACGCTCGCGGTCGCGGTCGGCGAGGAGACCGAGACCGTCGAGGAAGTCGCCGAGCCGTTCCTGGTGCGCAGCGGACTGCTCGCCCGCACACCCCGCGGCCGGGTCGCCACCGCGGCGGCCTGGAAACACCTGGGGCTCGTACCCCCGCAGAACGCCGCAAGCGGCCAGTCGGGGCGTACCGGACAGCCGGGACTCTTCGGTATCGGGCCGGAAGACGGCGGGCACCCGGCCCCCTCCGCGAACGAGTGACGTCCGGGAACGCATACGCGGCGCGATCGTTGTTCCTTGTGTATCCGTCCGTCTAGACTCCGCCGAGGCCACACGTCGGCCTTGATCGCACGTCATGATCCGAGCCGCCGCGCGGCACCGGAAAGGAACCGTTTCCCGCCGTGAACATCGTCAGCCTTCTGCCACTTCTGCTCATCTTCGTCGTGGTCTATCTGTTCATGATCAAGCCCGCGAAGAAGCGTCAGCAGGAGGCGGCCCAGACGCAGCAGTCGCTGCGCCCGGGATCCGAGGTCCGCACGATCGCCGGTCTCTTCGCGACCGTCACCGAGGTCGAGGACGACACGGTGGTCCTGGAGATCGCGCCGGACGTGCACTGCCGCTACCTCAAGAGCGCGATCGCCGCCGTGCTGACCACCGGCGACGACGCCGACGACGAGCACGAGCACGAGGGCGAGCACGACGGGGACCACGACGGGGCCTCCGCGGACGCCGGCGACCACGCCGCGGCGTCCGACGACCACGGGGACAGCGTCGACCTGGACAAGAAGCCGGAGAACGGCTCGGCGAACGGCGACCGCGGCGAACAGCCCAGCAAGTAGTAGGGCCGGTTCACCGACAGTGGCCTCCCGTACGCGGGAGGTGGGCGGCGGCCCGCGCGGCCGCCGCCGGCAATACAGTCATGTCCAGGCCACGGATGCACCCGGGCACAGACTCGGGAGCTGTGCCGAGATCCGGCGATCGACGCCGGCACGGCACCAACAGGGAGATGGGCGAAGGTGGCAGCACCGAAATCCAGCACGCGAGGGCACCCCGGCCGGGCGTTGGCCCTCATCGCGGCGATCATCGTGGCCCTCTACGGGCTGATGTTCGCGACCGGTGACACCACGCCGCGGCTCGGCATCGACCTCGCGGGCGGCACCAGCGTGACGCTCCAGGCGAAGCCCGACCAGGGCTCCGGCAAGAACGCGGTCAACGCCGACAGCATGAACACCGCGGTCCAGATCATCCGGGACCGCGTCAATGCGTTCGGCGTGTCCGAGGCCGAGGTGCAGACCCAGGGCAGCGACCACATCGTCATCAACATCCCCAAGGGGAAGGGCGAGAAGGAAGCCGCCGCGCAGGTCGGCCAGACCGCCAAGCTCTACTTCCGGCCGGTGCTCGCCGCCGAGCGGATGCCGGTCACCCCCCAGCAGGCCACCGCGTCGCCGAGCCCCAACGCGTCGCAGAGCCCGAGCGGCTCCCCGAGCCCGACGGGTAGCCCGGCCGGCAACCAGCCGCAGGGCCAGGCCACGTCCGCGCCGCCGTCCGGCAACACGACGCCGACGGCCACCGGCTCGGCGAAGGCCACTGCGACGTCGTCCACGACCGCGAAGCCGCAGAGCCGGGTCATCCCGAACCTCAAGGACGAGACCCCGGCCCCGAACCCGTCCGGCGGGGCGACCACGCCGCCGCCGTTCGACATGTCGTCGCCGGGCGGCGCCGCGACCGACCCGACGCAGCAGCAGCAGCAGCCCACCACGCAGGACCTCAGCGCCTTCGGGGTCACCCCCGAGCTGCAGGCCAAGTACAACGCGCTGGACTGCTCGAACCCGGCCAACCGCGGCATCGGCAACGTGACCAACCCGCAGCAGGCGACGGTCGCATGCGAGACCAAGCCGCAGGACGGCTCGATCGAGAAGTACATCCTCGGGCCCGCCGCCATCGACGGCACCGACGTGAAGTCCTCGAACGCGCAGCTCCCGCCGCAGGGCCAGGCCGGCGGCTGGGAGGTCGCGCTCAAGTTCGACGGCTCCGGCACCAACAAGTTCACCCAGATCACCGGTGACCTGGCGGGCGGCAAGTTCCCGACCAACCGCTTCGCGGTCGAGCTGGACGGCACCGTCGTCGTGGCGCCGAGCGTGCAGCAGGAGCTGCCGGGCGGCCAGGCCGTCATCACCGGCAGCTTCAGCCAGAAGGAAGCCAAGAACCTCGCGAACGTCCTCAAGTTCGGCGCCCTGCCGCTGTCCTTCGAGCAGAGCGAGGTCACCACGGTCTCCGCGGCGCTCGGCAGCGACCAGCTGCGCGGCGGCCTGATCGCCGGCGCCATCGGCATGTTCCTGGTGATGGTCTACTCGATCGCCTACTACCGCGGCCTCGGCGTGGTCAGCCTCGTCAGCCTGCTGGTCTCCGCGATCCTGACCTTCGGCGTGATGAGCGTCCTCGGCCGCGGCATCGGGTTCGCGCTGAACCTGCCCGCGGTCTGCGGCGCCATCGCGGCCATCGGCATCACCGCGGACTCGTTCATCGTCTACTTCGAACGCATCCGCGACGAAGTCCGCGAAGGCCGCTCGCTGCAGCCCGCGGTCTTCAAGGCCTGGCCGCGCGCCCGGCGCACCATCCTGGTGTCCGACTTCGTGTCGTTCCTCGCCGCCGCGGTCCTCTACTGGGTGTCCGTCGGCAAGGTCAAGGGCTTCGCGTTCACGCTCGGCCTCACCACGCTCCTCGACATCGTCGTGGTGTTCCTGTTCACCAAGCCGCTGATGGTGATCCTGGCGCGCAAGAAGTTCTTCGCGTCCGGCCACCCGTGGTCCGGTCTGGACCCGAAGCGGCTCGGCGCCAAGACGCCGAAGCTCGCGTACCGCGCGACTCGGCGCCCCCGCCCCCGCCCCGGCTCCGCCGAACCCAAGGAGGCCTGATGTCACGCCTCTCCAACCTGCGGAGCGTCGGCCACAAGCTGTACTCCGGCGAGATGGAGTACGACTTCGTCGGCCGGCAGAAGCGCTGGTACGCCGTGTCGGCGCTCATCCTCATCCTGGCCGTGGGCGGGCTCCTGGGCCGCGGCCTGTCCAAGGGCATCGAGTTCGAGGGCGGCGCGGTCTACACCGTGTCCAAGCCCGGCATCACGGTGTCCCAGGCGCACGAGGCGATCAACGAGTACACCGGCGACCACGAGCCGATCGTGCAGAAGGTCGGCGGCGACAAGGTCCGCATCCAGATCGCCAGCAAAGACACCGCCAAGTTCAACGACATCAAGAACGCGCTGAGCAACAAGCTCGGCGTCTCGCAGAACAGCATCGAGAGCGAGCTGGTCGGCCCCAGTTGGGGCAAGGAGATCTCCAACAAGGCCATGCAAGGCCTGGTGATCTTCATGATCCTGGTGGTGATCTACCTCACCGTCGCCTTCGAATGGCGAATGGCGCTGGCCGCGTTCGTCGCGCTGGTCCACGACATCGTCATCACCGTCGGCGTGTACGCGCTCGTCGGGTTCGAGGTCACACCCGGCACGGTCATCGGTCTGCTCACGATCCTCGGTTATTCGCTCTACGACACCGTCGTCGTGTTCGACACGGTGCGCGAGAACACCCGTTCGATCACCAAGCAGAACAAGATGACGTTCAGCGCGGCCGCCAACCGGGGCCTGAACCAGACCCTGGTCCGGTCGATCAACACCTCGGTCGTGGCCCTGCTGCCGGTCGGCTCGCTGCTGTTCGTCGGCGGCGGCCTGCTCGGCGCGGGCATGCTCAAGGACATCGCGCTGTCGCTGTTCGTCGGCCTCGCGGCCGGCGCCTTCTCGTCGATCTTCATCGCGACGCCGCTCTACGCGGACATGAAGGAGCGCACGCCCGAGATGCGTGCCCTCAAGAAGCGCGTCGAGCAGCACCAGGCCGCGCAGGCCAAGGCTGCCGCGAAGGCGGCGGCGGCCGGCGAGCCCGCCGCGGACACCGCTGCGGACCGCGACGCGGACGACGCCCAGGACGAGGACGAGGACGGCGAGCCCGCCGGCGCGGGCTCCGGCACCCGCGCCCCGGGACCCCGGCGCCAGCCGGTGTCCAACCGCAGCCGGGCGGCGCGCAACCGCCCCGGCGGCAAGCGCAAGCACTGACGCACCGCCGCGGCTCCGGCCACGGCACGCAGCACCGGCGGCCGGCGTTCCGCGGGTTTTCCAGCCCGCGGGGCGCCGGCAGCCGCCGTTCCGCCCCGACCGGGGGTCCCGCCGGGATCCCGCAGGAGGAGACCTTCGTGGACCTGCACGACCTGCTGGTAAGCCGTATCCGGGACGTCCCCGACTGGCCCAAGGCCGGAGTCGTGTTCAAGGACATCTCGCCGCTGCTCGCCGACCACGACGCGTTCACCGCGCTCGTCGACGCGTTCGCGGGGCAGTGCGGCGAAGCCCGCGTCGACAAGGTCGCGGGCATCGAAGCGCGCGGCTTCATCCTGGCCGCGCCGGTCGCCTACCGGGCGGGCGCGGGCTTCGTGCCGGTCCGCAAGCAGGGCAAGCTGCCGCGTGCGACCTTCGCGGAGAGCTACGACCTCGAATACGGGTCGGCGACCCTGGAGGTCCACCAGGACGCCTTCGCGCCCGGCGACCGCGTACTGGTCATCGACGACGTGCTCGCCACCGGCGGCACCGTCGCCGCGACCGTCGAACTCGTGCGCCGCTCGGGCGCCGACGTGGTCGGCGTCTCGGTCCTCATGGAACTCGGGTTCCTCGGCGCGGCCGCCAAGCTCGCCGACCGCTACCCGGATCTGCCGATCCGGTCGTTCCTCACCATCTGAGGCTCCGGCCCGGATCCGAGGTTCCCGCCCGGCCGCGGCCGGGCAGGACGCTTCGCGCGGTCCCGGCCGCGCCCGGGGCGGAATCCGGCCGCCGCCGGACCCCGGGGCGACACCTCGCCCCGGGAGAACGGCGGCAGACCCGGAAGGAGCGCCGCGGCGGCCCCGAAGCCCCGGCGCGCCCCGGTCGGGCAGGCCGGGCAACCCTTCCGATCGACATTCCCCGCGCCGACCCGAACCCCCGCAGGGCCGCTCTCGTTACGATGGAGGCCCCGGGAAATCCGTCGGCCGGACCGTCCGGAAATTTCCCCGGGGCTCGAAAGCGTTCACGCACGGACCGGCAGGGCCCGAAACCGGGGGACCGCCCTCCGGATGCCGTGATCACCGAATCGGCGGGAGGAGAGCCGTTGCCGGACGAGGTCGTGCCCGTGGCACCGACACCGGGCGGGTCCGCATCGGACCCCGACCCGGGCACGTCGGAACGGGACCACCGGCAAACCCCCGACGACCCGGCGCCGGGGCGTACCGGCGCGCCGGACACGCCGCCGCCCGCCCCCGCGGCCGACGAGCCCGCCCCCGACGCCGCAGCCGCGGCAGAGACGGCGGAACGCACCGGCACCGACCACGGCGCGGCCGCGGCCGGCGCCGCCGGGCCCGAATCCCGCGTCGCGAACAGCCGCCCCGCGGTCGTCCGCCGCGGCACGACGTCCGGCGACCGCGTGCGCAGCCTCCGCGGCGACACCGGCGGCCGCGTCCGCGCGCGCCTCGCCCGGCTCGGCGTGCAGCGCTCCAGCGTCTACAACCCGGTCCTGGAACCGCTGCTGCGGATCGTCCGCGCCAACGACCCCAAGGCCGACCTCCGCGAGATCGAACGCGCATACACGACCGCGGAACGCTGGCACCGCGGGCAGCGCCGCAAGAGCGGCGACCCGTACATCACGCACCCGCTCGCCGTCGCCACGATCCTCGCCGAACTCGGCATGGACCCGCCGACCCTCATGGCCGGGCTCCTGCACGACACCGTCGAGGACACCGACTACGGCCTGGAGACCCTCCGCCGCGACTTCGGCGACACCGTCGCCATGCTCGTCGACGGCGTCACCAAGCTCGACAAGGTCAAGTTCGGCGAGGCCGCACAGGCCGAGACCGTCCGCAAGATGGTCATCGCCATGGCCAAGGACCCGCGCGTCCTGGTCATCAAGCTCGCCGACCGCCTGCACAACATGCGCACCATGCGCTACCTCAAGCGCGAAAAGCAGGAGCGCAAGGCCCGCGAAACGCTCGAGATCTACGCCCCGCTCGCCCACCGCCTGGGCATGAACACCATCAAGTGGGAGCTGGAAGACCTCGCCTTCGCGATCCTCTACCCGAAGATGTACGACGAGATCGTGCGCCTGGTCGCCGAACGCGCCCCCAAGCGCGACGAGTACCTCGCCGTCGTCATCGACCAGGTCCAGCAGGACCTGCGCGGCGCCCGCCTCAAGGCGACCGTCACCGGCCGACCCAAGCACTACTACTCCGTCTACCAGAAGATGATCGTCCGCGGCCGGGACTTCGCCGAGATCTACGACCTGGTCGGCATCCGCGTCCTCGTCGACTCGGTCCGCGACTGCTACGCCGCCCTCGGCACCATCCACGCGCGCTGGAACCCGGTGCCGGGACGGTTCAAGGACTACGTCGCGATGCCGAAGTTCAACATGTACCAGTCGCTCCACACGACGGTCATCGGCCCCGAAGGCAAGCCGGTCGAACTCCAGATCCGCACCTTCGACATGCACCGCCGCGCCGAGTATGGCATCGCCGCGCACTGGAAGTACAAGGCCGAAGCGGTCGGCGGGAACCGCGCCGTCACCGACGGGAAGGCGTCCAAGAAGGACAACGCCCAGGTCGGCGACATGGCGTGGCTGCGGCAACTCCTCGACTGGCAGCGCGAAACCGACGACCCGGGGGAGTTCCTCGAGTCGCTGCGGTTCGACCTGTCGTCGCAGGAAGTCTTCGTGTTCACGCCCAAGGGCGACGTCATCGCGCTGCCCGCCGGCTCCACGCCCGTCGACTTCGCCTACGCCGTCCACACCGACGTCGGCCACCGCACCATCGGCGCCCGCGTCAACGGCCGCCTCGTGCCGCTCGAATCCCGGCTCGACAACGGCGACTTGGTCGAAGTCTTCACCTCCAAGGCGGAATCGGCCGCACCCAGCCGCGACTGGCTCGGCTTCGTCAAGTCACCGCGCGCCCGCAACAAGATCCGGCAGTGGTTCTCCAAGGAGCGCCGCGAAGAGGCCATCGAGCACGGCAAGGAAGCCCTCACGCGCGCCATGCGCAAGCAAGGCCTCCCACTCCAACGACTCATGACCAGCGGCGACGCCCTGGTGACCCTCGCCCACGAACTCCGCTACCCGGACATCTCCTCGCTGTACGCCGCCATCGGCGAACAGCAGGTCTCCGCACAGCACATCGTGCAGCGGCTCGTCGCCTCCCTCGGCGGCGAAGAAGGCGCCACCGAAGACCTCGCCGAAGTCACCACGCCCAGCGCCACCCGGCGGGCCCGCCGCTCCGGCGGCGACCCCGGCGTCATCGTCAAGGGCGTCGAGGACATCTGGGTCAAGCTGTCCCGCTGCTGCACACCCGTGCCCGGCGACCCCATCATCGGGTTCGTCACCCGCGGCAGCGGCGTGTCCGTGCACCGCAAGGACTGCGGCAACGTCGAATCGCTCTCCCAGCAGCCGGAGCGCATCGTCGAGGTCGAATGGGCGCCCACCGCGTCGTCGGTGTTCCTCGTCGCCATAGAGGTCCAAGCCCTCGACCGGTCACGGCTGCTGTCCGACATCACGCGCGTACTGTCCGACCAGCACGTCAACATCCTGTCCGCATCCGTCACCACCAGCCGGGACCGGGTCGCGCTCAGCCGCTTCACCTTCGAAATGGGCGACCCCAAGCACCTGGGACACGTCCTCAAGGCGGTCCGCAGCGTCGAAGGCGTCTTCGACGCCTACCGGGTCACCAGCGGACGCCAGCACGGCTGACCGGGCGTCCAGGGGCCGCTCCCCGGCTCCGACACAGAGACACACACGAAGGGCGGGCCCCAGGCGCTGTGCGCGCCTCGGACCCGCCCTTCGTGTCACTCCTCGACGGCGGTCAGCCGCTGAACTCCTCCAGCGCCTTGCGCGCCTCGGCCAGCCACTCCTCACGCGCCGCGATCGCCTCTTCGGCCTCGCGGACCTTGCGCTCGTTCCCGGCCGCCTTCGCCTTCTCGCCCTGCGTCCGCAGCTTGTCGATCGACGCCTGCAACTGGTCGACCGTCGCCTGCGCCCGAGCCCGCGCCTCCGGGTTCGTCCGCCGCCACAGCTCTTCCTCGGCGTCCCGGATCGCCCGCTCCACCGCGTGCAGCCGCGCCTCCATCTTCGGACGCGCATCCCGCGGCACGTGCCCGATGCCCTCCCAGCGCTCGTTCACCGAACGCAGCGCCGACCGGGCCGCCTTCACGTCCCCGACCGGCAGAATCGCCTCGGCCTCGACCAACAGCTGCTCCTTGAGCTGCTGGTTCTCCCGCTGCTCGGAGTCACGCTCCGCATACACCTCGCCGCGCGCCGCGAAGAACACGTCCTGCGCGGCCCGGAACCGCTGCCACAGTTGCTCCTCGACGTCCCGCTGCGCCCGGCCCGCGGCCTTCCAGTCACGCATCAGGTCGCGGTAGCGCGCCGACGTGTCGTTCCAGTCCGTCGACGACGACAGCGCCTCGGCCTCCGCGACCAGCCGCTCCTTCGTCCGCCGCACACCCTCGCGCTGCTGGTCCAGCTCCGCGAAATGCGCCTTGCGGCGCTTCGCGAAATGCGACCGCGCCTGCGAGAAGCGGTGCCACAGCTCGTCGTCGGTCTTCCGGTCCAGCCGCGGCACGGCCTTCCACGAATCCACCAGCGCCCGAAGCCGCTCGCCCGCCTGCCGCCAATCCGTGCTCTCCGCGAGCTGCTCGGCCTCGGTGACGATCCGCTCCTTCGCGGCGTGCGCCTCCTCCTGGGCCTTCGCACGCGCCTGCTTGCGCTCCTCGCGGCGCGAATCCACCACGCCGCCGAGCGCGTCCAAGCGCTTCACCAGCGCGTCCAGATCGCCGACCGCGTGCGCGTCGACGATGTGCGCACGCAAGTGCTCGATCGCCGTCGCCGCGTCCTTCGGCGCAAGATCGGTGGTCCGCACACGCCGTTCGAGAAGCTCGACCTCGACGACGAGCCCCTCGTACTTGCGCCGGAAGTAGGCGAGGGCCTCGTCCGGGGAACCCGCCTGCCACGAACCGACGGAACGCTCACCGTCCGCGGTCTTGACAAAGACGTTTCCCTGCTCGTCGACGCGGCCCCACGGGTCGCTGCTCACAGCGGCCTCCTTCGATGCTGAATGCGGCGCACTTTACACAGGACCCGGCGGCGGCGGGCGGCCCGCCGCCCCGAATCCCCGCGATTCGGCCGGACAGCGTCCGCCGCCCCGCCGCCCGCGTCACGCCTTCTTGGTCACCGTCACCGAGTTGAACACCACATTCTCGTGCGGTGTCCCGTCACCAGGGCCCATCAACTCCTGGTCGATCCCCCCGTCGAGGATCTTCTTCAACACGTCCATACCCACCGTCACCTTGCCGAACGGCGTGTAGTTCGGCCCCAGCTGGGTGTCGTTGATACACAGGAAGAACTGGCTGCCGCCGGTGTTCGGGCCGCCGTTCGCCATCGCGATCGTGCCCGCCGGGTACGTCGCACCCGTCAGGTTCTCGTCCGGCAGCTTGTAGCCCGGACCCCCCGATCCGGTGCCCGTCGGGTCACCGCACTGCAGCACGTTCATGCCCTCCGTGGTCAACCGGTGGCACTTCGTGTGATCGAAGTACTTCTGCGACGCCAGGAAGTTGAACGAGTTCACGGTGTGCGGGGCCTTCGCCGCATCCAACGCCACCGTGATGTCGCCGCACGTCGACTTCAGCACCATCTCGTACGGCGCCTTGGTGTCGATCGACATCGCCGGCTCGTTCGGCCACGTCTGCTTTGTCGGATCACCCGGCGCCGGCGCCGCACACGTCTTCGGCTTGTTGTTCACCGACGGCGTCGGCGCCGGGGTCGGCGAATCCGCCGCCGCCGGCTTCGCCGAGTCCTTGCCGTCGTCGTCGTTCAACGCCGTGGCGATCCACGTCCCGCCGCCCGCGACCACCAGCACCGCCACAACCGCGCCGATGAGCTGGTTGCGCTGCCGCCGCCGCGCCGAGGCCTCAGCCCGACGCTTCTCCTGACGCTCGAGCTTCGCGCGCGCAAGCGCACGCTGGCGCTGCTCCTTGGTGACCACCGCGTGTTCTCCTGGATTCGGTTCGCTGACAGCCGGCCTGGACCACGCCGGGACACCGCCCGCAGCCCAGCCGGTACGCACGGCACCA
Source organism: Uniformispora flossi (assembly GCF_049534875.1). Lineage (NCBI taxonomy): Bacteria > Bacillati > Actinomycetota > Actinomycetes > Kitasatosporales > Streptomycetaceae > Uniformispora > Uniformispora flossi. The sequence goes on along the minus strand of NZ_JBMULZ010000014.1, from coordinate 145,011 downwards.
CCTGCGGCAATGCACCCGCGCACGGACCGGGGCGACTGGCGCACAGTGTAGGCGCGCCACCCGCGAACCGGTTCGCAAACCGCCCCCGTGCGCCGGTACCCTCGGACGAGGATTCCCAACGTCCGCCGCATACTGCCGTCTGATCGCCCGCCCGGGAAGACCCGGGCGTGTCGATCGACGACCCGCACCACCGCTCGATCCGCAGCGCGCCGCCAACGAGAACAGTCGAGGACCAACGTGATCATCGCCGGGTTCCCCGCCGGGGCATGGGGTACCAACTGCTACGTAGTGGCGCCCGCCGCCGGCGAGGAATGCGTGATCGTCGACCCCGGGCAGGACGCGTTCGACGGTGTCCAGGACATCGTCCGCGAACACAACCTCCGCCCCGTCGCGGTCCTCCTGACCCACGGCCACCTCGACCACATGTGGTCCGTCGTCCCGGTCTGCGACGAGCACAAGGTGCCCGCCTGGATCCACCCCGACGACCGCGACCTGCTCGCCGACCCCGGCAAGGGCATCTCCCGCGCGCTCGGACAGCAGATCTTCGGCGACATGACGTTCACCGAACCCGACGAGGTCCGCGAACTCACCGACGGCGCCGTCCTCGACCTGGCCGGACTCGAATTCGCCGTCCGCCACGCCCCCGGCCATACCAAGGGGTCGGTGACCTTCGGCACCGGGCAGGACGCGGACATCCCGCCGATCCTCTACTCGGGCGACCTGCTGTTCGCCGGCTCCATCGGACGCACCGACCTCCCCGGCGGCGACCACGGCCAAATGCTCGAATCGCTGACCCGGGTGGTCCTGCCGCTGCCGGACGAGACCGTCGTCCTGTCCGGACACGGCCCCCAAACCACCATCGGCCGCGAGCGCGCCACCAACCCCTACCTCCAGGAGCTGGCGCCGCGGTCGGGACCTCGCCGAGGAATGTGACGGAACGCACGACGTGAGTACTTTCTCCGCCCCCCGGGGCACCTTCGACATGCTCCCGCCCTATTCGGAGACGTTCAACCGCATCCGAATCCAGTTCGGCCTCGAACTGCGGGACGCCGGCTACCAGTACATCGAAACGCCCGCCTTCGAGGACACCGGCCTCTTCGTGCGCGGCGTCGGCGAATCCACCGACGTCGTCAGCAAGGAGATGTACACCTTCCAGGACCGGTCCGGCCGCTCCCTGACGCTGCGCCCCGAAGGCACCGCAGCCGTCGTCCGCGCCGTCCTCCAGCACAACCTCCAGGCCCAGCGGCACCCCGTCAAGCTCTGGTACTTCGGCCCGTACTTCCGCTACGAAGCCGTCCAAGCCGGCCGCACCCGCCAGTTCCACCAGATCGGCGCCGAGGCCATCGGCAGCGCCGACCCCCTCGTCGACGTCGAGATGATCGCCCTCGCCGTCGAAGGCTTCCAGAAGCTCGGCGTCAGCGACTTCCGGCTCCTCCTCAACTCGCTCGGCTGCAAGGAATGCCGCCCGGTCTACCGCGCCAAACTCCAGGAGTTCCTGCGCGGCCTCGACCTCGACGAGGAAACCCGCCGCCGCGTCGAGATCAACCCCCTGCGCGTCCTCGACGACAAGCGCCCCGAAGTCCAGGCCCAACTCGACGACGCGCCCCTCATCACCGACAACCTGTGCGAAGCGTGCGCCGAACACCACGCCTTCGTCACCGGCATGCTCGACGAACTCAAGATCGCCTACGAGCCCGCGCCCAAGCTCGTCCGCGGCCTCGACTACTACGTCCGCACCATCTTCGAATTCGTCCACGACGGCCTCGGCGCCCAGTCCGCCATCGGCGGCGGCGGCCGCTACGACGGCCTCGCCCAGGACCTCGGCGGCCCCGAACTCCCGTCCGTCGGCTGGGCCGTCGGCATCGGCCGCACCATGCTCGCCATGGAAGCCGAAGGCCTCGACATCGAGATGCCCGCCGACTGCGACGTCTACGGCGTCGCCCTCGGCGAATCCGCGCGCCGCGAGATCTTCAAATTCGTCACCGCGCTCCGCCTCGCGGACATCCCCGCCGACATGGCCTTCGACCACAAGAAACTCAAGGGCGCCATGAAGGCCGCCGCACAATCCGGCGCCCGCTACGCCATCGTGCTCGGCGAACGCGACCTCGCCGAAGGCGTCGCCCAACTCAAAGACCTCGCCACCGGCGAACAGACCCCCGTCGCCCTCGACGCCGTGGTCGACACTCTGAAGGAGAAGCTCCAGTGATCCGCACCCATGACGCCGGAACGCTCCGCGCCGAGCACGCCGGGACGACCGTGACGCTCGCCGGCTGGGTCGCCCGGCGCCGCGATCACGGCGGCGTGGCGTTCGTGGACATCCGGGACGCCTCCGGGACCGTCCAGGTCGTCTTCCGCGACCTCGAGGCCGTCCACGGACTCCGCAGCGAATACTGCGTCAAGGTCACCGGCGACGTGCGGATCCGCCCCGACGGCAACGAGAACACCGAGATCCCCACCGGCGCCGTCGAGATCCTCGTCACCGACTTCGAGGTCCTCTCCGAAGCCGCCCCGCTGCCGTTCCCCATCGAGGAATACACCCCCGGCACGGTCAACGAGGAAGTCCGCCTCAAGCACCGCTACCTCGACCTGCGCCGCTCCCAGATGGCCCGCAACCTGCGGCTCCGCTCCCAGGTCACGCGGATCATCCGCGACGTCATGGAAGAGCACCGCTTCCTCGACATCGAGACGCCGTACCTGACCCGCTCCACCCCGGAAGGCGCCCGCGACTTCGTCGTCCCGGTCCGCCTCCAGCCCGGCACCTGGTACGCCCTCCCGCAGTCGCCCCAGCTGTTCAAGCAGCTGCTCATGGTCGCCGGCATGGAGCGCTACTACCAGATCGCCCGCTGCTTCCGCGACGAGGACTTCCGCGCCGACCGGCAGCCCGAGTTCACCCAGCTCGACGTCGAGATGTCGTTCGCCGACCAGGACGACATCATCGGCCTCACCGAGGCTCTCATCGCCCGCGTCTGGCGCGAGGTCCACGGCATCGAGGTCACCCTGCCGCTGCCGCGCCTGCCCTACGCCGAGGCGATGGCGAAGTACGGCTCGGACAAGCCCGACCTCCGGTTCGGCCAGGAACTCACCGACCTGACCGAGTACTTCGCGGGCACCGACTTCCGCGTCTTCCAGGCCGAGTTCGTCGGCGCCGTCGTCATGCCCGGCGGCGCGTCGCAGACCCGGAAGGAACTCGACGGCTGGCAGGACTGGGCCAAGGCGCGCGGCGCCCGCGGCCTCGCCTACGTCCTCGTCGATGCCGACAGCGGCGAGCTGCGCGGCCCGGTCGCCAAGAACCTGTCCGCCGAGCACCTCGCGGGCCTGCCCGCCGCGGTCGGCGCGAAGCCCGGCGACGCGGTGTTCTTCGCCGCGGGCCGCCGCACCGGGTCGCTGGAACTCCTCGGCGCGGCCCGCCTGGAGATCGGCCGCCGCTGCGGCCTGATCGACGAGTCGGCGTGGAACCTGCTCTGGGTCGTCGACTTCCCGATGTTCGAGCCGATCGAGGACGACAAGGGCAACTTCCTGGGCTGGCACGCGATCCACCACCCGTTCACGGCCCCGACGGCCGAGTCGCTCGACTCGTTCGACAAGGACCCGGGCGCGGCGCTGTCGAACGCCTACGACCTGGTGCTGAACGGCATGGAGATCGGCGGCGGCTCGATCCGTATCCACCAGGCCGACGTGCAGAAGCGCGCCTTCGAGGCGATCGGCCTGTCGGACGAGGAAGCGCAGTCGCAGTTCGGCTTTCTGCTGGACGCCTTCCAGTACGGCCCGCCGCCGCACGGCGGCATCGCCCTCGGCCTCGACCGCCTGGTGGCGATGCTCGCGGGCGCCGACTCGATCCGCGATGTCATGGCCTTCCCGAAGACCGCCACCGGCGGCGACCCGCTGACCGGCGCGCCGGCGCCGATCACGGCGGCGCAGCGTAAGGAAGCGGGGATCGACGCGGTGCCGGTGGCGAAGGGGGCTGGGGCCGGTCAGTCCGCTTCGGCGGGTGACGGATCGTCCGCGGCTGATTCGTCTGCGGCTGATTCGTCGGGTGAGGGTGTCGAGGTGGCGTGAGGTCGGTTGGTGGTCGGGCGTCGGTCGGCCGTGATCGGCTGTGATGGTCGGGTGACGTCGCGGTCGGCTGGGTTTTCCTGATCGTGTGGTTTGGCCTTTGCCCGCTGTTGAGACAGCGGGTGAGGGTGAAGGCCCGGGCTCTTCGGAGCCCGGGCCTTCGGTTTTTGCGGGGTGGGTGTCGGCGGTCGTGGTCGGACTTGTGGAAAAGCTCTGGTTCGGAGGTTGGTGGTGAATCGTTTTTCCACTGGTTTGGGGCGGGGGCGCGGTGCGTGCTTGCGGGACCTCGTAGCGTCCTTCCCGTGCCTGGCAGACCAGGCGAAAGACGGTGGACGACAAACCGATTGGGGTGGAGTGAGGATGAAGAACGAGAAGGTCGCGAAGAACGAGAAGAACGAGAAGGTCGCGAAGAACGAGAAGAACGAGAAGGTCGGGAAGGACGGGAAGAAGGCGGTTCGGGCGGCGAAGGCGGCCGAGGTGGAGCGCCTGGGGAGAACGCGGCGGCCCGGCAGGGTGGCGGCAACCGGGCCCGGGGCGGGGGAGGACTCGGCGGTGTTGCCGCGACCGTCGGCGCGGGAGCCGGTCGCTGTGGACTCCCGGAGCGTGGCGCGTGGTTCGGAGGTGAGGCCGGGTCCCGGGTACGCATCCGATCCGCCGCCGCGGTCGTCGCCGCCGACGTCGTTCGCGGACTACCTGGCGGCGGCGTGGTGGCCGCGTCGGGGTGAGCCGGCGGGGGTGTTGCCGGGTTCCGTGCCGGCGCCCGAGGTTGTGCCCGGGCCGCTGCCCGGGTCCTTGCCCGGGTCCGTGCGCGTGCCGATTCCCGTGCCGCCGGTGTATCCGCCGCCGTACGACCGTCCGCCGATGCTGGTGCCCAAGGGCGTGCTGCGGCAGCGCGGTTGGACGGAGTCCGGGATCAGGCAGTTCCTCGACGGCCCGGACGCGCTCGCGCCGAACCCGGTGGTGCGCACCGCTCCGGCGATGCGGCTGTACGCCCTCGACCGCGCGCTCGCCGCCGAATCCACTCCGGCGTGGCAGGTCTGGCGCGCCGAGTCGGCGGCCCGCCGAGCGTCGCTGCGGGCGCGGTTGCGAACGGGGGACGAATGATCGGGTGAGGAGGCCCCGGTGTCGGGCGAGTGTCAGGCGGAGCCGTCGTCGGCTCGGCCGCGTGTCCACCGCGCACGGACCTGATCCACCGTCATGCCCGGTCGGACGAGCATGACTTCGGTGAGGTCGTCGGCCCACACGACCTGCGGCCCGAACGCGTCCGCGAGTGCCTGTGCCGTGCGGGGTATCGCGTCGGGGGCGGGGGCGTCGCAGATCAGGCCGGCGATGGCGGCGTCGGGTGCGACGCGGCTGCGGTCCGAGCCGCCGTCACGGTCGGCGTCGTCGCCGACCACCAACGTCAGTCCGCCGAGGGGCGCGTCGTCCGACACCGGGGGCAGGGCGCGGGTGAGCGACCCGTTCGCCGTTCCGCCGGATGCGCCGTCGGCGGGTACCGCGTCGGGAGAGCCGTCGACGACGAACCAGCAGTCCGCCGCGACACCGGCGGCTTCGAGGGCGCGCAGCACGTGCTGCGCGCCGGGATAGGGGGTGGTCAACGCGAGGGCGACCGTCGCGTCGTCGAGCCCGTCGTCGTGCGCCCGCACGAACTCGGTGCCGCCCGCGGCGGAGGCAAACCAGCGCAGCGAGTTCACGTGCACGGTACGGGGGTCGGCGGGGCTCACGACGCGGCCCCGTCCGCCGCACCGCACCCGGCCGATGCCGCGTTGGTGCGCGCCGTAGCACCGTCGGCGCGATACTCGCCCATGCCGTCCTCCGTCCCGAGAAATCCCCGAACCATGATCCGACATGGCACTGACACGCGCTGACGGGGCGTCGGGTGGGGACGTGTCGGGGTGTCGACGGTCGGACGCCGACAGCTGTACTGCCGCGCTGCCGACGTCACGAGCTGCCGCGCTGCCGCGCTGCCGACGTCACGAGCTGCAGGCTGGTGGAGGGGGTGGGGGGAGGGCCCCAGCAAAGTGGCGAGTCATGTCTGTTGCGGCGCCGACCCCCCGCCCCTCGGCAGCCCTGAGGGAGAACCCCCTGCCGCCCTCCCCGCAGATCTGCCACGGTAGACGCGACAACCCCACCGCAGCACAGCCCCGTTCCCCCCTCCCCAAGGAGGCCCCTATGCCCTTCCCGTGGTTCCGTCGTCGTGGTGGTCAGCCGAGTGCGCAGAACACGGCGGGTGGTTCGTGGGCGCCGCCTGCTTCAGGACCGCGGGCTTCGGTGCGGACCGGGTCGGGGTCGGCGGTGAGCCTCGACAAAATGGAGCAGACCGCGCCGGGGCTGGTGAGCCTCTACAAGGCCGCCGGGGTCAGTCTCGACAAGCACCGGCTGGCCGGTGTCCGGGCCGCCGTCTATCTGGTGCTCGACCGGTCCGGCAGCATGTCCGGCTTCTACCGCGACGGCAGCGTCCAGGCGCTCGCCGAGCGCGTGCTGGCCGCGGCGGCGCACTTCGACGACGACGGTGTCGTGCCCGTGGTGTTCTTCGACAGCAAGGCGTACAACGTCGAGGAGATTTCGCTGGCGGACTACCGCGGCCGCGTCGACAAGCTGCACAAGAAGCTCGGCTCGATGGGCACGACGAACTACGTGTCCGCAATGGAAGCCGTCATCCGCCACTACCAGTCCTGTGGTGCGACGGACCCGGCGTACGTCATCTTCCAGACCGACGGTTCGCCGGACAACGAGAAGCGCGCCGAGCAGACCCTGTGCAAGGCGGCCGAGCTGCCGATCTTCTGGCAGTTCGTCGGCTTCGGCAAGGACCAGTTCAAGTTCCTCCACCGTCTCGACGAACTGCCCGCGCCCCGCTACCGCGTCGTCGACAACGCCGGCTTCTTCGAAGCGGGCGCCAACCCGAGCCGGATGAGCGACGAGAAGCTGTACGACCAGCTGATGATCGAATTCCCCGAGTGGCTGCAGTCGGCCCGCCGTGCGGGTGTCCTGGGCTGACCCGCCCGACGACCTCCGGGGCCGGGCGGCATTGCCCGCGGGTCACTTGCCGTGGGCGTGGTGTTCGTCCGTGGACAGGGACGGGCTGTCTCGGCCGGAGCCCCGGCGCCCTGTGCGACCGGCTGCTGGTTGCTTGCCGAAGCGGTACGTATCCCGGTCGGGATGCGCTTGGTGGGACACGTGCGTCATACCGGCCTCGCGCAGGCGTCTACCCACTTCGACGACGGAGTCGGACGCGGGCGGAAGCGTTTGGGCGATGGCGTCGAACGCCCTGCGATAGCGCTCGTACAGATGCGGCGGCAGCACCTGCGCCGCCGTACCTAGGACTTCGTCGTACAGCGCGACAACCGCGCCTCGTTGTTCCTCGGGGTGCGGTCCGCGGGGTGGCGGCTCGGCGATGTGCAGCGCGGCAGGGCGCGGCAGAGCGGGGAGGGCGAACGCGTCGGCGTGTGTGGCGATCAACGCGTTCACCCGTCTTCGGGACGGCGCGTCGTCGCCGAGGAAGCGCCGCACGTTGCGGTGGACCAAGTCCGGGTCTACTTCGTTGCGCAGGCCGCGCAGCATGTCGACCCAGGGCGCCCGGGCGCACTCGTAAGCGTAGTACGTCGCGTGCACACCCGAGGACATCGCTTCGCGTGCGCCGTCGACCCGGTCGACGAACTGCTCGATCCTGGCGGGCCGCACCGGGTAGGGGGCCCGCGTGACCAAGGCCGCGAGGGTGTGGGCCGCCGCAGACACGCGTCCCGTGGGACGGGCGAGTTCCCAGTCGGTCAGGACCGCTTCGCCGAACGACCACATGAAGTTGTCCACGGTCGGGTCCCCGTGGGCCAGCACCGGACCGCTCCGGTCGTCCGGCGCCGGAGGCAGGCCGCGCGCGAACCGCGCCGGGCTGGGCAGCCCGAACTCGCGCACGAGCGGTTCGCCGACGATCCGCGTGACGACCTCCGCCACCCGGACCGTGAAGGCCCGCAGCACCGCGCTGTCGCCCGCGTCGGGGGAGCAGCGCAGCGGCACCTCCGATTCCGGCAGCGACGTCAGGATCCGCACGGTCTCCCGTGCCTTCGGGGCAACCGCGACGGCGGCGCGTTCGCTGTTCCGGCTGAGGACGCCCAGCTCCTCGACGAGATACCCGATGTGCCAGTCGAAGTCCGCCTCGCTCGCGGCCGGGTTCCCCTCGTGCGGGTCCAGCCGCGGAAGTCCGGCCAGGAGGCCGAGCGGCTCGCCGTCCGGCGTCGGCGCGGACGTGTAGATCTGCGGGTAGGCCTCCCGCAACGCGCGTCGTGCGTCGGTGTCGTTGATCACCCGCAGGTCCAGGGCGTTCGGCACTCCGAAGGGCCGGCGCTGGACCGTGTCGCTGCCGGGAATCGTCCAGGTCTGGTTGCTCGTCCCGCTCCCCAGCAGCCGGGGCACGTCGACGTCGAAGGAGTCCGGTTCGCGGGCCACGTTCGGCACCTCCGACACAAGGGATGGGGCAGCCATGATCGCGGTCCCGGAGAGCGGCCGCCAGAGGGTGCGGGTGCTGTCGCGCGTTCTGGCCAACCTGCCAGTCGGGCGGTCCGTCGAGCGGCGAAGTGCTGCGCTTGCCGGGGAGCCGCGGGTCTCGCTCCCGGCCCCCCGCCCCCGCCACCCCGACCATGTCCCCCCACCGCGTTAGGGTCGTTCCTTGTGGAACCCGATCTTTTTCTGGCCGCCGCCGAGGAGCGGCAGGCCAAGAACCCCGCACTGGCGCCGTTGGCGGTGCGGATGCGCCCGCGTGACCTCGACGAGGTGGTCGGGCAGGCGCATCTGCTGGGCGACGGTTCGCCGCTGCGGCGGCTGGTGCGGGTCGGGGACGGGGTGACGGCGCCGTCGTCGGTGATCCTCTTCGGGCCTCCGGGGACCGGGAAGACGACGTTGGCGTATGTCGTCAGCCACGCGACCAAGCGCCGGTTCGTCGAGCTGTCGGCGATCACGGCGGGCGTCAAGGAAGTCCGCACCGTGATCGAGGCGGCCCGGCGGGAGGCCGGTGCGCACGGGCGCGAGACGGTGTTGTTCCTGGACGAGATCCACCGGTTCTCGAAGGCGCAGCAGGACTCGCTGCTCCCGGCTGTGGAGAACCGCTGGGTGACGCTGATCGCGGCGACGACGGAGAACCCGTATTTCTCGATCATCAGTCCGCTGCTGTCCCGGTCGCTCCTGCTCACTCTGGAGTCGCTGACCGAGGACGACATCCGTGCGCTGCTGCACCGGGCCCTCGCCGAGGAGCGCGGGCTCGGCGGTGCGGTGGGGCTGGACGCGGACGCCGAGGACCATCTGGTCCGGATCGCCGGGGGCGATGCCCGCCGGGTCCTGACCGCGTTGGAGGCCGGGGCCGGTTCGGCGATGGACCGGGGCGAGAAGACGATCACCTTGGCCACGCTGGAGGCCGCCGTCGACCGGGCCGCGGTGCGGTACGACCGGGACGGCGACCAGCACTACGACGTCGCGAGCGCGCTCATCAAGTCGATCCGCGGGTCGGACGTCGATGCCACGCTCCATTACCTGGCGCGCATGATCGACGCGGGGGAGGACCCGCGGTTCATCGCCCGGCGGCTGATGATCTCCGCGTCGGAGGACATCGGCCTCGCCGATCCGACCGCGCTGCAGACCGCCGTCGCCGCCGCGCAGGCGGTCGCGCTGATCGGTTTCCCGGAGGCGAAGCTCACTCTCGCGCATGCGGCGATCGCGCTGGCGCTCGCGCCGAAGTCGAATGCGGCGACGCTGGCGATCGAGGCCGCGCTGGCCGACGTCCGGGCCGGACTCGCCGGCCCGGTGCCGCCGCATCTGCGCGACGGCCACTACAAGGGCGCCGCGAAGCTCGGGCACGCGCAGGGCTACATCTATCCGCACGACGTGCCGGGCGGTGTCGCCGAGCAGCAGTACGCCCCCGACACCGTCCACGGCAAGCGGTACTACCGCCCCACGCGCTACGGCAACGAGGCCCGCTACGCCGACGTCCTCGACCGCGTCCGCGGCAAACTCGGCCACCCGGACACCACCCCGGACAGCTGAGCCGCCCGGCGACGGCCGACGGGGGGAAGTCGGCCGGGAGAGCTCGGCCCTACCCCCGGTCCACCACGAACCGCAGCGCCCCGGCTTCGGACCCGTCCTCGCTCTTCCGCGTCAGCCACCCCGCCGTCGGTGCCGGGAAGTGGGTGCCGATCACCAGCGTCCCCGTGTCCGCATAGCGCTCGACGAACGCCTTCCGGGTCTCGGTGGCCAGAGCCGGGTCCTCGTCCGCGGCGCTCGCGATCTCGGGTGCCGCGAACTGCACGGGGTGGTGGACGAGGTCGCCGGTGACGACCGCGCGTTCCCCTTCGGATTCGACGACCACGGCGACCTGCCCGGGCGTGTGCCCCGGCGCGCCCTCCAGGCGCACGCCGAACGCCACTTCGTGTCCCGGTTCGACGAAGTCGACGAGGTCGGCGTCGATCAGCGGCACCAGGGTGTCGGACAGTTCCGTGCTGCCGACCGAGGCGGGCGCGGTGCGCCAGAACTCCCACTCGGCGCGCGGGACCAGGTAGCGGGCGTTCGGGAACGTCGGCACCCACGCGCCGTCGACCAGGCGGGTGTTCCAGCCGACGTGGTCGAAATGCAGGTGGGTGCACACCACGGTGTCGATCGACTCAGGCGGATGGCCGAGTTCCCTGAGGGTGTCGAGCCATCCGGTGTGCAGCGGCGGCAGCTGCGGGATGGTGGTGCGGTCGTTGCCGATGCAGGTGTCGACGAGTATGCGGCGGGTCCCGGTGTCCACGAGCACGGAGTGGAAGGACATCGTGAAGACGCCGTCCGGTCCGGCGAAGTGCGGCGCCAGCCAGGGGTAGGCGTCGAGCAGCCCGCTGTCGGCGGTCCGCAGCGCGCCCGTCACGGGAAGCGGGAACTCCGCTTCGACGACTTTGCGGAGCACTGTCGAGCCGATGCGCCACGTTGCCATGACCGAAATCCTCCGAGGGTTCGGAACCGGCCGCCGCGACCTCGCCCCGGCGGCGTCACGCGCACACCTTCTCACTCAAGCAACTGTTTGAACATGGGTTGAAACGCAGGGTAGGCGCGCGGTACAACACAAGAACCGGGCGCTGTCCGCATCCGCTCACGGGTGCACATCCGGGGACGGCCGGAGGCGGACGGCGCCCGCCTTGCCGCCCGCGCGCGTGCCATGCGCGGGCCATGCGTGGGCCGGGCCGTCAGAACCCGCGGGTCCGCTTGGCCGCCGCGCGCTTGGTGCTGCCGACGCCGCGCTGCGGGGCGGGCAGGACGAAGCGGGCCACTTCGCTTCCCAGGTTCACCCCGACCGCGAGGGCCAGGGCCAGGCCCGCCGCGTTGGTCAGGCCGATCCAGCCGCGATCGGTGTGGCCGAGCGCGAGGCCGAGCAGGCCTTGGTATATGGCGCTACCGGGCAGCAGCGGCCCGATCGACGGGATGATGTACGGCAGCGCGGACGTCCGCCCGGCCCGTGCCAGCAGCTGCCCGAGCAGGCCGACGACGCCGGTGGCGGTGACGGTGGCGAGGATCGGCGAAGCGCCCGCGATCCGCAGCACCTCGAAAATCGACCAGCTGCACGCCCCGCCGATCAGCGCGATCACGAGCGCCCGCGGCCGCACCTGCACCAGGACCGCGAACGTGAGCGACACCCCCGCCGCGGCCAGCAGCTGCACGAGCGGGCGCGACGTCGGGTAGAACGAGCCCTCGATGGTCAGGTTCACGCCGAGCTGGTTGCCGGCGTACAGCATGATCGAGACGCCGCAGATGATGCCGATGATCAGGTAGAAGACTTCCAGGAGCCGGGCGGACGCGGTGATGTAAAAGCCCGTCAGGCCGTCCTGCACCGCCGCGACGAGGGCACGTCCCGGCAGCAGCGCGAACAGGCCACCGGTGACCACCGCATAGGGCTGCACCCCGATATCGGCCTTGATCAGCCCCACCGCCGTCGCCGCCGCGGGCATCGCGGCCAGCACGAACTGGTAGAACTCCGGCACCCCGCGCCTGGCCAGCCCCTGCGCCAGCTTCTCGCCGAGCATCGCCGCGAAGAACGCCGCACACGCCACGATCGGGCCACCGCCGACCAGCACGCTCGCCGTCGCCGCGATCCCGCCCGTCGCGACCAGCACCAGCCACACCGGATAGGGGTGCCGGTTGCGGCGGATCTCCGCCAGCCGGTGGTACGCGTCCTCCAGCGTCAGCTCGCCGGTCGTGATGTCCTCGACCAGCCGGTGCGCCTCCGCGAGCCGGTTGAAGTCCGTCGCCCGCCGCCGCACCACGCGCTCGCTGGTCATCGGCGGGTCGACCAGCGACGGCTGGTAGGAGAGCGTGAGGTTGGTGAACGTCACGTTCGGCGTGCACCGCTCGAGCCCGTAGGCGTCGGTGATGCCGAGCATCGCCGCCTCGACGTCCTCGCCGCCCTCGCCCGACGCCAGCAGCAGTTCCCCGGTGCGCAGCGCCAAGTCGAGCACGCGCGGCACCGACACGCCCGGCTCGGCCTTCTCCGGGGCGAGTGCGGGCGACCCGGCGCGCAGCCGGGCACGCAGCCGGTCCTGCCACGGCAGCGTCGACATGGGCGTCGGATGCCACGGCATCCGCACCGGGATTTCGCCGGTCCGGACGGACTGGTCCTCCCGGTCGTCCGTGCCGCGCCGGTTCGCCGAGGGTGCCGTGCCCGCCGAGGGCCGGGTCCGCCCGCGAGGGTCGTCCGTGCCGTCGGCGGTGCCGGGCCGCCGCGGGCGCTCGAACACCGCTTCCGTCCTTCCGCATCGATCGTTGCCGGGAGTTGCGCCGCACCGCGGATGATCTGCGGAGACAGCTTCCGATCAATCGGAACACGACGACAGGCCGAATCCAAAACGCGCCACGGCACCGGCGCGGCATGGCTGTGCCGTCCCTGCGGAAGACCGGTGGGCGGCCTGGGCCGTGTCTAGTGCTCCCCGGCCGCCCGAGCGCAGCCGCCCGGGCCTTCCGGACCGCGGACCAGGGCGCGCAACGCCTCGCCCAGCGCCGCGGGTTCGGCGACCGGGGCGCGGAACTCGAAGCGGACGTCGCGGGTGGCGTCCGCGGTGCTGCACCGCAGGCGGATGCCGTCCCGGTCGAGGGCCACCGGCACGGCCTGCGCGTCGGGCCCGCACGCGCCGACCCGCACGCACAGCCGCAGCAGTTCGTCGGCGTGCGCGCCGGCCAGGTGCTGGAGGAGTTCGGACTCGTGTGCGGCGAGCGGGTCGGGCGCCGCGGCGGCGTACTCGTCCGGTTCGACGTGTTCGGCGCCCCACAGGTCGTCGACGAGGACCTCGCCCGGTTCCAGGCGGACGACCGCGCCGCTGCGCCCCGCGCCGAACGCCAGCATCGCCGGGTCGGGCACGACCGCGGCGAGCCGTGCGGCGGCCTGCCCGAGGTCCGCGCCGACCGGGACGCTCAGCCAGCCCGCGATCCAGCAGTGCGCGCGCACCCGGTGCGGCACGGCGACCGGCGCCACGTCCACCAGGTGCAGCACCGCGGCGATGTCGTCCCGCGCGGTCAGCACGGCGGCGCCGATCTCCGGCGGCAGGAGCAGCAGCACCGACCCGTCGGGCTCGACCAGGCGGGCGGCGGGAACAACCTGCTCTTCGCCGATGCTGCCGGGGAGGTCGAGGATCGCGGACGCGGCGTGCGCGGCGAGCGTGCGGCAGCGCGCGGCGGCGCCGGGCCGGACGGAGGCGGTGTCGTCGTCGGGGCAGCCGGCGGTGGCGGCGGCGGTCGTGTCGGCGGTGCGGGACGGCGGCGTGGACGGGCTCATACGGCGGCTCCTGGGGGCTCCTGGCGAGGGGCGGCGCGTCCGGCGGGTCGGTGCCGGGATCCGGGGATCCGGGCGGGCTTCCCCCCGAGACGCCGTGGCATTAAGGTTAGGCTTACCTAAGAAGGCCGCGGCTGGCAAGTACCCACCGAACCGGAGGACCCGTTGAACCAGGCCCGCCCCAAGGTCAAGCGCAGCCGTGCGCTCGGCATTGCGCTCACCCCCAAGGCGCAGAAGTACCTCGAGAACCGGCCCTACCCGCCCGGCGAACACGGCCGCGGCCGCAAGCAGTCCTCCGACTACAAGGTCCGGCTCCTGGAGAAGCAGAAGCTGCGCGCCCAGTACGACATCAACGAGACCCAGATGCGCGCCGCGTTCGACGCCGCCCACAAGCACCAGGGCAAGACCGGCGAGGAAATGGTCGTCTCGCTCGAACGCCGCCTCGACGCGTTCGTGCTCCGCGCGGGCTTCGCCCGCACCATCTACCAGGCCCGGCAGATGGTCGGCCACGGCCACTTCGAGGTCAACGGCGGCAAAGTCGACCGGCCCAGCTACCGGCTCCGCCCCGAGGACGTCGTCTCCGTCCGCGAACGCAGCCGCGACAAGCCGCTCTTCCAGGCCGTCCGGGCCGGCGGATTCGCCGCCGAGAACACCCCCAAGTACGTCCAGGCCAACCTGCCCGCGCTCGCAGCCCGCCTCGACCGGCTCCCGCAGCGCCGCGAAATCCCGGTGATCTGCGACGAACAACTCGTCGTCGAGTACTACTCGCGCTGACCCGAACGGCTGCCCCGACGACAGCCCGAACAGGAGCCCGAACAGCAGCCCGAACAGCGGCCGAAGAAGGCCCGGGAGGCGGCCCGAAACACCGCCCGGCAGGCCGCCCGCGCCGCATGGCGACGCACCCGCGGGGCCCGCTCCGCACCCGGAGCGGGCCCCGCGCCGTCTCCCCGCACGGCACGGACAACCCTCGCCATATGCAGCGATTCCCCGCCCCCGGGGCCGCGCGCGGCAAGTGCGCCGCACCCCGCCCGGCCGGTAGTGTCAGGCGACCCTGCCGCCGTGTCGCGGTAGGGTCGGGTTCCCGGGCCCGCCGGTGCGGCAGTGCCCCGCATGGTCCCGGTGACGCCCTCTCAAACAGGCAGTCCGCCGTTGCTTTTCGGCCGTCGAAGGAGCGCAACAAGGTGTCGGGTGGCGAAGTCGCGCTGATGATCATCGCGACGTTCTGGGCGATTCTCGTCGCCTTCCTCGCGCTGGTGCTGGTCAAGCTCGTGAAGGTGCTCAAGGAGGCCACCCGCCTGGTCTCCGACATCGCCGACCGCACCCCGCCCCTGCTGGACGAGATGACCGATGCCGTCCGGGCCACGAACGCCCAGCTGGCCCGCGTCGACCAGATCGCCGGCAACGTCCAGACCATGTCGACCAACGCGACCGCGCTGTCCTCCACCGTCGCCGCCACCCTCGGCGGCCCGCTGGTGAAGACCGCCGCGTTCTCCTACGGCGTCCGCCGCGCCCTCTCCGCGCAGCAGCGCGCCGAACTCGCCAAGCGCGTCCGCTCCACCGCCCGCGCCGAACGCGTCGCCCGCCAGCGCGCCGCCCGCGGAAGGAGCTGACATGGCCCGCATCTTCTGGATGGCCGTCGGCGCCGGCGCCGGCATGTGGGCCGCCCGCAAGGTCAAGGACAAGGCACACAAGTACACGCCCGAAGGCGTCGCCGACAACGTCACCGGCATCGGCGACGCCATCCGCTACTTCGCCGACGAAGTCCGCGCCGGCATGGCCGAACGCGAAGCCGAGCTGTACCGGGCCATCGGCGCCGACGTCACCGCCGCCGCGGCCCCGCCCGCACTCCCCGGCGGACCCGGCGTCCGCGCCCTCCCCGGCGCCCGCACCCCGTACCGTGGACCGGACCGGCACGCGGCCCACCCCTACGGCGACCCGTACGATGCCGACCCGTACGACCGGTACGACGGCTACGCAGCACACCCGGCCCCCACCACAGCCGACCAGGCGCGCGAGTACGACCGGTACGACAACCAGCAAGGCTTCCGCCTCGGCATCCCCGGGGCCGCAACACCCCCCGCACCCACGCAGCATGTCCGCCGGCGAGGCGGCAGGTACGACCGGAAGGACCGACGCTGATGGATTCCGCAGAGATCCGTAGCCGCTGGCTGCGCTTCTTCGAGGAGCGCGGACACACCGTCGTCCCCTCGGCGTCCCTCGTCGCCGACGACCCGACGCTGCTCCTCGTCAACGCCGGCATGGTGCCCTTCAAGCCGTACTTCCTCGGCGAAGTGAAGCCGCCGTTCCCGCGCGCCACCAGCGTCCAGAAGTGCGTCCGCACCCTCGACATCGACGAGGTCGGCAAGACCACCCGCCACGGGTCGTTCTTCCAGATGTGCGGCAACTTCTCCTTCGGCGACTACTTCAAAGAACGCGCCATCACCCTCGCCTGGGAACTCCTCACCTCCCCGGTCGGCGACGGCGGCTACGGCCTCGACCCCGAACGGCTCTGGATCACCGTCTACCTCGACGACGACGAGGCCGAGACGATCTGGCGCGACAAGATCGGCGTCCCCGCCGAGCGCATCCAACGCCTCGGCAAGAAGGACAACTTCTGGTCCATGGGCGTCCCCGGCCCCTGCGGCCCGTGCTCGGAGATCAACTACGACCGCGGCCCCGCCTACGGCGAAGAAGGCGGCCCCGCCGTCAACGGCGAGCGCTACCTGGAGATCTGGAACCTCGTCTTCATGCAGTTCGTCCGCGGCGCGGGCATCGGCAAGGACGACTTCGAGATCCTCGGCGACCTCCCCGCGAAGAGCGTCGACACCGGCCTCGGCCTCGAACGCCTCGCCACCATCCTGCAGGGCGTCGACAACCTCTACGAGATCGACACGTCGCGGATGATCCTCGACCGCGCCGCCGAACTCACCGGCCACCGCTACGGCGCCGACCTCAAGTCCGACGTCTCCCTGCGCGTCGTCGCCGACCACGTCCGCACCGCCGTCATGCTCATCGGCGACGGCGTCGTCCCCGGCAACGAAGGCCGCGGCTACGTGCTGCGCCGCATGATGCGCCGCGCCATCCGCAACATGCGCCTCCTCGGCGCCCAGGGCCCCACCATCCGCGAACTCGTCGAAACCACCATCGACGCGATGGGCCCGCAGTACCCCGAACTCGTCACCGACGCCAAGCGCATCGACACGATCGCCGTCGCCGAGGAAGCCCGCTTCCTCGACAAGATCGTCACCGGCACCTCGATCCTCGACACCGAGATCGGCAAGACCAAGGCCGCCGGCAGCGACGTCCTCCCCGGCGCCGCCGCGTTCACCCTGCACGACACGCACGGCTTCCCGATCGACCTCACCCTCGAGATGGCCGCCGAACAAGGCCTCGCCGTCGACGAGGACGGCTTCCGCCGCCTCATGGCCGAGCAGAAGCAGCGCGCCAAGGAAGACGCCCGCGCCAAGAAGCACGGCCACGCCGACGTCTCCGCCTACCGCGAGGTCGCCGACACCTCCGGCGCCACCGAGTTCACCGGCTACACCGCCGACGAAGGCGAGGCCACGATCGTCGGCATCCTCGTCGACGGCGTGCCCGCACCCGCCGCCCACGAAGGCGACGACGTCGAGATCGTCCTCGACCGCACCCCCTTCTACGCCGAAGGCGGCGGCCAGCTCGCCGACACCGGCCGCATCCGCGTCGAAGGCGGCGCCGTCGTCGAGATCCGCGACGTCCAGCAGCCCGTCCCCGGCGTCAGCGTCCACCGCGGCACCGTCCAGGTCGGCGAAGTCACCGTCGGCGCACCCGCGTACGCCGTCATCGACACCGACCGGCGCCGCGCCATCGCCCGCGCGCACAGCGCCACCCACCTCACCCACCAGGCGCTCCGCGACGCCCTCGGCCCCACCGCCGCCCAGGCCGGCTCGGAGAACGCGCCCGGCCGTTTCCGGTTCGACTTCGGCGCGCCGTCCGCCGTCCCCGGCACCGTCCTCACCGACGTCGAACAGAAGATCAACGAAGTCCTCGCCCGCGACCTCGACGTGCAAGCCCAGGTCATGAGCATGGACGAAGCCCGCAAGCAGGGTGCCACCGCGATGTTCGGCGAGAAGTACGGCGACCGGGTCCGCGTCGTCACCATCGGCGACTACAGCAAGGAGCTGTGCGGCGGCACGCACGTCCACAACACCGCCCAGCTCGGCCTCGTCAAGCTCCTCGGCGAGTCCTCCATCGGCGCCGGCGTCCGCCGCGTCGAAGCCCTCGTCGGCCAGGACGCCTACCGCTTCCTCGCCCGCGAGCACACCATCGTCAACCAGCTCACCGACGTGGTGAAGGGCCGCCCCGAGGAACTCCCCGAGCGCGTCGCCGGCATCGTCGCCAAGCTCCGCGAAGCGGAGAAGGAAATCGACCGGATGCGCGCCGCCCAGGTCCTCCAGGCCTCCGGACAGCTCGCCGCCGACGCCGCCGACGTCAACGGCACCGCCCTCGTCGCCCACCGGGTCGCCGACGGCACCACCACCGACGACCTCCGCAAGCTCGCCCTCGACGTCCGGCAGCGCCTCAACGCGCGCGCCGCCACCGTCGCGGTCGTCTCGGTCGTCAACAACAAGCCCATGGTCGTCGTCGCCACCAACGAAGCCGCCCGCGAACGCGGCATCAAGGCCGGCGAACTCGTCCGCACCGCCGCCCAGACCCTCGGCGGCGGAGGCGGCGGCAAGGACGACGTCGCGCAGGGCGGCGGCGCCAACCCCGGCGCCGTCGAAGAGGCCCTCGCCGCCGTCGCCCGCCTGGTCGCCGAGCGGACGGCCTAACTTTGCGAACACCGGCGCAGGGCACGCGGATAGCGCGCCGCCGCCCTTTGGGTCGGGGTGGGACACCGGTACCTGTGGGGAGGTACCGATGAGGAGAGGAGTCCGCGTCGCGGTCGACGTCGGCGACGTCCGCGTGGGCGTCGCTGCCTGCGACCCCGACGGCTTGGTCGCCACACCGGTCGAAACCGTGCCCGCCGGGCGCGGCGCCGTCCGGCGCATCGCCGACCTGGTCGCCGAACGCGACGCCGTCGAGGTCGTCGTCGGGCTGCCCCGCAGCCTGTCCGGACACGAAGGCGCCGCGGCCGGCAAAGCCCGCGACTTCGCCGCCCGGCTCGCCTCGGCGATTGCCCCGGTCGGCGTACGCCTGGTCGACGAACGGCTGACCACGGTCACCGCGACCCGCGACCTGCGCGCCTCGGGCGTACGGGGCCGCAAGGCCCGCACGGTGGTCGATCAGGCCGCGGCCGTGGTCATCCTCAACTCCGCGCTGGAGACCGAACGGTCCTCCGGCCGGCCGCCCGGCCTGGCGGTCGAGGTTCCCGGCGTGGCAGCAACGGGAACCGGAACCGCCGGCGGAGCGACTCCGCACTCGGAGGCGCCACCCGCAGGACAGCGCCACCCGGACGCCGACCCGCAAGCCGCGCCACCCGGCCGACCTGCGAAGAAGCCCCGCCGCAAGAAGGCCCCGAGCGACGCCTCCGCCCCGGAAGCGCCCCGCGAGGACGCCGCGCACCACCCGCATGCCCCGTCCCCGGCCCCAGCCCCGACCCAGGCGGAGACCACCCCAGATGAGTGACCTCGGACTGACGATGGACACGGAGCCGCGCAGTCGGCGCCGGGCCAAGAACGGCCGGTCCCGCGGCCGCAAGAAGGACAAGCGCGGCCGCAGCGGTTGCGCGGTGTTCATCGCGTTCGCCGTCGTCATCAGCTTGCTCGGCATGGGCGGGTGGTACGCCTACGGATTCGTGAAGGACCGTTTCGGCCCGCCGCCGGACTACAGCGGCGCCGGGGACAGCGGCAGCACGATCGTCGTCGTCGTCAAGCCCGGCTGGGTCGCCTCCAACATCGGCAACGAGCTGAAGCGCGCGGGCGTCGTCAAGAGCGTCGACGCGTTCACCAAGGCTTACACCGGCGACAAGCAGCAGCGGAACATCGAAGCCGCGGCCTATGTGATGAAGAAGCACATGTCCGCGAAGTCCGCCTTCGAGTTCATGGTCGACCGCAAGAACCAGTCCAAGGTGACGATCCCCGAAGGCACGCGCAAGAAGCGGGTCTACGAGATCCTCGCCAAGCAGATGCAGCTGCAGCCCGCGGACATCGAGAAGGCCGCCGCCGACCCGTCGATCGGCCTTCCCGCGTGGGCGAACGGCCAGATCGAAGGCTTCCTGTTCCCGACGCAGTATCCCGTCGCGCCCGGCATGAACCCGGTCGACGTGCTGCGCGACATGGTGACCAACGCGAAGAACAAGTTCACCGCGTGGAAGCTCGAGGAACGTGCCGCCGCCCTCGGCAAGTCGCCGTACGACATCATCACGATCGCCAGCCTCGTGCAGGCCGAGGCCAAGCACGACGACGACTTCGGCAAGATCTCGCGCGTCGTCTACAACCGTCTGTCGGCCAAGATGAACCTGGGCTTCGACTCGACGGTCAACTACGGCCTCGACCGCAACAACATCGTGGTGACCCAGAAGGAGCTGTCGCAGGACACCCCCTGGAACACCTACATGCACGGCGGCCTGCCGCAGACGCCCATCGACAACCCCGGCAAGCAGGCCATCGACGCCGCGCTGGCGCCGACGGAAGGCAAGTGGCTGTACTTCGTCACCGTCAACCTTCAGACCGGCGAGACGAAGTACGCGGAGACCGCCGCCCAGCACGAGAAGAACCAGAAGGAATTCCAGGACTACCTCAAGAGCCAGAAGAACGGCGGCTGACGCACGTGACCGACCAGCACCACCGGGCCGCAGTGCTCGGCTCTCCGATCGCCCACTCGCTGTCCCCGGTCCTGCACCGGGCGGCGTACCGGGCGCTCGGGCTCGACGGGTGGACGTACGAAGCGCACGAGGTCGACGAAGCCGGGCTCCCGGCTTTCGTCGCCGGCCTCGACGGGTCGTGGGCGGGCTTGTCCCTCACCATGCCCCTCAAGCGCGCGATACTCCCGCTGCTCGACGAGGTGTCGGCGGTCGCGACGGACGTCGAAGCCGTCAACACGGTGCTGTTCGGTACGGACGGGCGGCGGACCGGGGACAACACCGACGTCCCCGGCCTGGTCGCCGCGCTCCGCGAACGCGGCGTGGAGAAGGTCGACTCGGCGGCGGTCTTCGGTGCCGGTGCGACCGCGACCTCGACACTGGCCGCGCTCCGGTCGGTGTGCACGGGCCCTGTGCGGGCCTACGTGCGCGGCGCGCTGCGGGCGCAGGAGATGTTCGAGGCCGGGGAACGGCTCGGTGTCGAGATCCAGATCCGGCCGTGGGAGGACGCCCGGAAGGCGTTCGACTATCCGCTGGTGGTGTCGACGACCCCCAAGGGGGCGACCGATCACTTGGTCGGCGATGTTCCCGGCTCGGCCGGTGTGCTTTTCGACGTGGTCTACGACCCGTGGCCGACGCCTTTGGCGGCGGCGTGGTCCGCGGCCGGCGGGAAGGTCGTCGGCGGACTGGATCTGCTGGTGCACCAGGCGGTGCTGCAGGTCGAGCTGATGACCGGCCGGCCCGGGCCGCTCGCGGAGATGCGGGCGGCCGGGGAGGCGGCTTTGCGGGCGCGGTCCGCGGGCTGAGTTTTCCTTGTGGTGACGGCCGACGGCGTTGTGCCGTCGGCCGTCACCATGTCCGGTAGGCCTCGGTGAGTTCGGTGCCGAAGAGGATTCCGCCGAGGGCGCCGAGCAGCATCCACGGCCCGAAGGCCAGCGGGGTGTCGAGCCGTGCTCGGCCGGAGACCAGCATGAAGGCCGCCGCCGTGCCTGCTCCGACGAAGGACAGGGCGGCTCCGGCGATCAACTCGCCCCAGCCGAGCCAGGAGAGGTGCAGGCCGAGGACGGCGGCGAGCTTGACGTCGCCGAAGCCCAGCGCGCCGCGACGGAAGACGGCCAGCGCGAAGTGGTACGCGGCCAGCACGACGGCGCCTGCGAGGGCGCGTAGGTACGAGCCGATTTCGTCGACGGCGAGTGCTTCAATGCCGAGCAGGCTGAGGCCCGCGAGGAGTATCGCAGCGGTGACGATGTCGGGCAGGCGGAGCGTGCGCAGGTCGACGAGGGCCAGGACGACGCCGCCTGCGGCGAGGGCGAAGAAGGCGACGAGGTCGAGGCCGGGGCCCAGGCGCCAGGCGAGGGTGGTGAAGAGCGCGGCGGTGATCGCGCCGAGGGTGAGGGCGGCGGGGGCGTGGCTGCGCGCCGCTGGGGCCGACGGGCCCGGGGAGGCGAGACGGTCGGCGGGGGAGCGGAGAGCGCAGCCGACGGCGAAGCCTAAGACGGCGCACAGGAGAGACGGTCCGTGAAGCACGGGTCAGAGATTACGGTGGATGAGCAGCAGGATGCGGTGAGTTATCCACAGGGTCGGGTTTCGTGTTCGACACTTGCGAACCGCCGCCGCAAGACTGGCCGTGTCGGAAATCTCCGACGGCGGCGGGGGCGGGGGAGGGGCTTTCGACGCGAGACCGACTCCCGGAGATGGTGGGAGGAGGGAGGGCCCTTTGTCGTGTGCGGCAGACCGCGCCCGTGTTCTTCGTCCATCCCTCGGACGTCGTCACAACCCCCACCCCCCGGCATGAAAGGATCTCCCCAGGAACCCCCGCCACCGAGCGGGCTCCCCGGCAGTCGCCGGGCCGCACTGGAGGAACACCGTTGGGCAACTTGCGCTGGCTGACCGCGGGCGAATCGCACGGTCCCGCCCTCGTCGCAACCCTGGAGGGCCTCCCCGCCGGGGTCCCCGTGACCACCGAGGCCGTGGCGGACGCGCTTGCGCGCCGGCGGCTCGGTTATGGCCGCGGCGCGCGCATGAAGTTCGAGCGGGACGAGGTGACGTTCCTCGGCGGCGTGCGGCACGGGCTGTCGCTCGGCAGCCCGGTCGCGATCATGGTCGGCAACACCGAGTGGCCGAAGTGGGAGCAGGTCATGTCGGCCGACCCGGTCGACGAGGACATCCTCGCGGGTCTCGCGCGCAACGCGCCGCTGACCCGGCCCCGTCCCGGGCACGCCGACCTCGCGGGCATGCAGAAGTACGGCTTCGACGAGGCCCGCCCGATCCTGGAGCGCGCGAGCGCCCGCGAGACCGCGGCCCGCGTCGCGCTCGGCGCGGTCGCGTCGTCGTTCCTGGAAGCCGCGGCCGGCATCCGCATCGTGAGCCACGTCGTCGAGTTCGGTGCCGCGAAGGCGCCGAGCGGCGTCGTCCCCACGCCCGACGACACCGAGCGCCTCGACGCCGACCCGGTGCGTTGCCTCGACGCCGAGGCCAGCGCGGCGATGGTCGCCGAGGTCGACGCCGCGCACGAGGCCGGCGACACGCTCGGCGGTGTCGTCGAGGTCCTCGCGTACGGCCTCCCGCCGGGTCTCGGCAGCCACGTCCACTGGGACCGGCGCCTCGACGCGCGGCTCGCCGCCGCGCTCATGGGCATCCAGGCCATCAAGGGCGTCGAGGTCGGCGACGGCTTCGACCTGGCCCGGGTCCGCGGCTCGCAGGCGCACGACGAGATCGTCAACACCCCCGACGGCGCCCGCCGCACCTCGGGCCGTTCCGGCGGCACCGAGGGCGGCATGTCGACCGGCGAGGTGCTGCGCGTCCGCGCCGCGATGAAGCCGATCGCGACGGTGCCGCGCGCGCTGGCCACCTTCGACGTCCGCACCGGCGAGGTCGCGCAGGCCCACCACCAGCGCTCCGACGTCGCCGCGGTCCCCGCGGCCGGCATCGTCGCCGAGGCCATGGTCGCGCTCGTGCTCGCCGACGCCGTCACGGAGAAGTTCGGCGGCGACTCGGTACCCGAGACCCGCCGCAACCTCACGGCGTACCTCGACACGCTCGCCATCAAGTAGCCGCCCCGGGCCCGGGCACCCGCCCGGGCCTGCCGCGGAACCGCAGAATCGCAGAATCAGGGGAGTTCCGATGGACGCACGCCCCGCCGCACACCCCGGCCCGGGGCCCGTCGTCGTCCTCGTCGGCCCGCCCGGCGCCGGCAAGACCACGGTCGGGATACTGCTCGCCGAGCACTACGGCGTCGCCTTCCGGGACACCGACGCGGACATCGAGCAGACCGCCGGCAAGCCCATCCCCGACATCTTCGTCGACGAAGGCGAGCCGCACTTCCGCGCCCTCGAGCACCAGGCCGTCGCCGACGCCCTCGCCGGCCACCCCGGCGTCCTCGCCCTCGGCGGCGGCGCCGTCATGGACCCGGCGACCCGGAAACTCCTCGCCGACCACCCCGTCGCCTTCCTCGACGTCGAACTCGCCGACGCGGTACGCCGCGTCGGCCTCGACGCGCCCCGCCCGCTGCTCATCGGCAACCCGCGCGCCCGCTGGCGGGAACTCATGGGCCAGCGCCGCCCGCTGTACGAAGAAGTCGCCACGGTGATCGTGCCCACCGCCGGGCGCACCCCCGCCCAGGTCGCCGACGCCGTCGCCGCGGCCCTCGGCGAAGCCGCCTCCGCGGAGCCGGGCACCCCGCAGCAGAACGACCGCCCCGGGGCAGCCCCCGCGGACCACAAGGACCAGGAGCGATGAGCGCAACCAGCGAACCCGTCCGCATCGCGGTCGGAGCCGAAACCGCACCCGACAGCGAGCGGTACGAAGTCGTCGTCGGCACCGGCCTCCTCGGCGAACTCGCCGCGATGCTCGGCCCGCGCGTTCGCCGCGTCGCCGTGATCCACCCGGAAGCGCTCAGCGTCGCCGGCGAAGCCGTCCGCGAAGACCTCGCCGCGCAGGGCTACGACGCCATCGCCATCCAGGTCCCCAACGCCGAAGAAGCCAAGGACGTCCAGGTCGCCGCGTACTGCTGGTCGGTGCTCGGCCAGACCGGCTTCACCCGCTCCGACGCGATCGTCGGCATCGGCGGCGGTGCCACCACCGACCTGGCCGGCTTCGTCGCCGCGTCCTGGCTGCGCGGGGTCCGCTGGATCGCCATCCCGACCACGCTCCTGGGCATGGTCGACGCCGCCGTCGGCGGCAAGACCGGCATCAACACTGCCGAAGGCAAGAACCTCGTCGGCGCGTTCCACCCCCCGGCCGGCGTCCTCGCCGACCTCGCCACGCTGGAAACGCTGCCCGCCAACGACTACATCAGCGGGCTCGCCGAGGTCGTCAAGGCCGGTTTCATCGTCGACCCGGTGATCCTCGACCTCATCGAGTCCGACCCGGCCGGCGCGCGCACCCATGCGGGCCCCCACACCGCCGAACTCATCGAACGCGCCATCCGGGTCAAGGCCGACGTCGTCACCAACGACCTCAAGGAATCCGGCACCCGCGAGTTCCTCAACTACGGCCACACCCTCGGCCACGCCATCGAGAAGGCCGAGCGCTACAAATGGCGGCACGGCGCCGCCGTCAGCGTCGGCATGGTCTACGCCGCCGAACTCGGCCGCCTCGCCGGCCGACTCGACGATGCCACCGCCGACCGGCACAAGACCGTCCTGGAGGCCCTGGGCCTGCCGCTCACCTACCGCGGCGACGCCTGGCCCAAGCTCCTCGACAGCATGCGCATCGACAAGAAGTCGCGCGCCGACCGGCTCCGCTTCGTCGTCCTCGACGGCCTGGCCAAGCCCGCCATCCTCGAAGCGCCCGACCCGGCCATGCTGGCCGCCGCGTACGGCGAGGTGGCGCGCTCGTGACCGCCCCCACCCGCGTCCTCGTCCTCAACGGCCCCAACCTCGGCCGCCTCGGCAGCCGCGAGCCCGACGTGTACGGCTCCACCTCGTACGCCGGCCTCGTCGCCGCCTGCGAGAAGACCGGCGCCGAACTCGGGTTCGCCGTCGAGGTCCGGGAGACCAACGACGAAGGCGAAATGATCCGCTGGATCCACGACGCCGCCGACGCGCGTACCCCCGTCGTGATCAACCCCGGCGCCTTCACGCACTACTCGTACGGCCTGCGCGACGCCATCGCGCAACGCACCGCGCCGCTCATCGAGGTGCACATCTCCAACCCGTACGCCCGCGAGGAGTTCCGGCACACCAGCGTCGTCGCCGCCGTCGCCACCGGCACGATCGCCGGCTTCGGCATCGGCTCGTACCAACTGGCGTTGCGTGCCCTCGCCGACCAACTCGCGCAATCCTGAGGCAACTTCCGTCGCCGCGCCGGTAGGGGGGCGTCGGGCCGCACGTCGTCGAGCACGCGCTGTTATTGACGACATATAGCCCGAACCCCTACGGTGCGAACGACATCGCGATGCTGTGGGGAAGCCGGTGAGAATCCGGCGCGGACGCGCCACTGTGATCGGTACGGCACGAGCCCCGGCAACGCGGGCACCGTGGCCAGCCGTCAGTCAGACCCTCCACGTCGCGCACCACCAGCGGGCGCGTGCCCCGAAGGAGGAACCATGGCCACGGCTGCCATCCCCACTCCCCATGCCGAACCCGTCCCCGTGCGCATTCCGGTGCGCGAAGTGCTGCCCTGGGCAGCCTTCATGGGGGCGGTGATGCTCTTCCTCATCTACTTCGTCGGCGCCGAGCAGGGCGCACTGGCGATCTTCTCCGGAAACGGCGTGCACGAGTTCGTGCACGACGGCCGGCACCTGCTCGCGTTCCCCTGCCACTGACGGCCCTGGGGAACCGCCTGATGATGCGCAACCTGCTGGTCCGCGGCATGCTCACTGGTGTCGCGGCCGGCCTCCTCGCCTGGGTGTTCGCGTGGATCTTCGGAGAACCCGAAGTCCGCCACGCCATCGCTTTCGAAGAGCACCAGTCCGCCCACGACCACGCCGCCCAGGGGCATGCCGGCGGACACGACGAATCCGAACCGGTCAGCCGCGCCGTGCAAAGCACCGCCGGCCTGCTCACCGGGGTCACCGTGTACGGGATCGCGATCGGCGGGCTCTTCGCCCTCGTGTTCGCGCTCGCCTACGGCCGACTCGGACCCTACGGCGCCCGCGCCACCGCCGGGACCATCGCCGCCGTCGGCTTCGTCGCCGTCGTCCTCGTGCCCTTCCTGAAGTACCCCGCGCAACCGCCCGCGGTCGGCGACCCCGACACGCTCACGGAACGCACGGTCTCCTACTTCGGGATCATCGCGATCAGCATCGCCGTCGCCGTCGGCGCGGCTTACCTGGCACGGCAGTTCGCACCGCGGTGGGGGACGGCCAACGCCGTCCTCGCGGCGATCGCGGCCTACGTCGTCGCCATGGCGTTGATCGCTCTCGCCCTGCCCGCCGCGGACGCCGTCCCGGAGGGATTCTCCGCCAGTGTGCTGTGGCGGTTCCGCATGGCCGCCCTGGGCGTCCAGGCGGTGCTGTGGACCACGTTTGGCGTCCTGTTCGGCGTTCTCGCGGGCAAGGTCGTCGAACGGCCGCGGGTGGCTTTGGCTGCCTGACATCGGTCGTGCGAGGGGCGCCAGGCAGCCGGCCTGGCGCCCCTCGGGCGTTCGGTGAACGCTCAGTAGGCCCTCAGCGGGGTGTGAGCCCCAGCAACGCGGCGATGGCGCCCGCGACTTCGGGCTGCGACAAGTAGGCATCGATGTCGTGCGCCCGGTCGCGGGGATTGTCCACCGAGCATTCCGTGCTCAGCCCGCTCCACGTGCCGCGCAGCGGACAGCCGATCGCGACGCCGTCGGCGGGCGCCCAGCCGTTGAACCACCGCGGCACACGGGACGGCAGGTGCGGCCCCGCGGTGGCCAGCCGCGCGTACACGGTGTCCAGGCCCAGCGGGGCGCCCACCGTGACCAGGCCGGTCACCGTCGGTCCGTTGCCGAGCCCGGCGAGGAGATCCATGCCGACCACGGTGCCCAGGCTGTGCGCCACCAGGACGATGCCTCCGGAGGCGGGCACGGTGTCGCGTACGCAGGCCAGGACTTGGTCGCGGGTGCGGGCGTCGTCGAGGAACATCGCGACGTCGCGGAATGCGGCCGCGACCAGCAAGCGGTCGACGCCGGAATGACGGGCCAGCCAGTCCAGGGGCTTGCGGGTCACCCGGACGACCGTGCCGAGCGCGAAGCCCTCGTCTTCCGCGGTGCCGCTCTGCGCGGGCATGCCCGCCTGCTCGGCGGCTTGGCCGAGCATGCGCTCGTAGAGGTCGCGCGCCGACGGCGACGCGGGGGCGGCCGCGGCCGCGGGGTCGTCGGCGACCAGGTCGAAACCGGCCGGGGCCGACTCCTGCGTGCGCAGCGCGGCGGCCAGAAGGTCGCCGTAGAAGGGGAAGAAGACGTCGGCCGGGTCGACGGTGGGGAAGCCGAGGCGGGTCAGACCGGCATTCAGGCCCGCGGTCCACTCGCGGCGCAGGTCTTCCGGCCGGTGCCCTTGCTGGCTGCGGCCGTGCAGGAACACCAGCTGCCGGTCGGGGCCGAACGCGGCGGGGCGGCCGGAGATGCCGGAGAGGACCGGGGCGGCTTCGGCGGCACGGGGGGAAGGGAGCGTGGGTGGCGCGGGCGGCGGCGGGACCCCCGGTGCGGGCGGGGCGGCCGGGGGCACGCCTTCGGGGGGTGTGCCGGGGTCGGCCGCCGGAGCCGCTGGAGCCGCCGGGGGAGCGGCCGCGGCCGGGCCCAGTTCGGCGAGGATGCCGCGGACAGCGTCGGTGGATGCCCGGGCGGCCAGGTGGCGGACCACGACGCTGATACGGGCGCCCTCGTTGGCGACCCAGGACACCGCGGCGTCGCCCTGCTCCGCCGTCCAGACGCCGCCGTCGACGTTGAGCGTGCGGCCCTGGTCGTCACTGTTCGGTACGCCGCGGTGGTGCAGCGCGACGACCTCCCACTGGTCGTTGAACACCGGGGATCCGGAGTTCCCCGGCTCGGTGTCGGTCTGGTAGTGCAGGAACTCGTCGAGGCGCAGCAGCAGCCGGTTGTCGCGGATGGCGATTTCCTTCAGCCGCCCGGACGGGTGGCCGATGATGTTCACCGGGTCGCCGACGACGAGTTTGCCTTCGGAGGCGTCGAGCCGGTTCCAGCCGAACACGTCGCCTGCCGCGCGGCCGTCCGGGCCGGGGGCGACCGCGACCAGTGCGTAGTCGAGGTTTTCGTCCGCGGTGAAGAACACGTCGGCGGCGAAGGAGAACCGAGTGCCCGCCAGCGGCATGCCGTCCAGGCCGGTGTCGGCACCGAATTCGACGAACGCTTCGCCGGCCGTGGCGGCGTCCGGGAAGACGTGGTGGTTGGTGAGGAGGAGCCGCGGGGCGACCAGAAACCCGGTCGCGCAGGCTTGGGTGCGCCCGTCCGCGGTGGACCAGATCCGGCCCACGGTGGCGGCGGCCCGCACACCGCGCGGCAGGAACGCCGACGACTGCAGGTCGTTGGAGGCGCCGATGATGCGCTCGTCGGCGACCGTCGGATTCGGTTCGGCCGCTATGGCCGAGAGGCGCTCGTCGGGCACCGCGCCCGCTTGGACCAGCCGCCGGGCGCGGCGGGCGAGGCGGTCTGGATCGTCCGGAAACCGCATGCCGTCCCGGCGGCGCTGCTCGATGCGTTCGAGCAGGCCCGATGCCGCCCGGTAGCGCGCTCCGGCGGCGGCGGTCTGCCGTGCCAAGCGCTCGGACCAGCCTGCGCCCGCGTCGTCGTCGATATGCATGCCGACCACCCCCGCCGTCGTCCGGAGTCGGTGCTTCGCTGGGCAGTTTAGAACCGGGAGTGCCCGAAATGCCCGCGGTCAGCAGGGATTTCATCCGGACGAGTGCGGGGGCTGTGGATAGGCGCCGGGTTGTCCACAGACCGGGCTTTTTGCCCTCGACGAAGGGAGTCGAGAGTCGCAAGACTCGCCGCGTCGGAGTGATCCGACGGCGGCGGGGGTGGGGGAGGGCACCCGCAAGCTCCGGGCGCGAGGCGGCGGGAGAGGGAGGGCCCGACAGGGGTGGCTGAAACTCGGCGAAGTCAGTTGCCTCCAGAGCCCGTTGCTTGACTTCTCACCCCCCACCCCAGAACCTATGCCCGACCGGTCGGTCATTCATCACCGCACGCGCACATCCCTTGAGGCCCGCCAATCACCGCACGCGCACATCCCTTGAGGCCCGCCAATCCCGGGCCGACGACCACGAGGAATCCGCCTGTGAAACGCAGTCTCGCCGCGTCAGCCGCCGCAATAGCCATGGCTGTGGGCGCTATCGCCACCGCCCTTGTCGGATCGCCCGCCGTCGCCGACGACCAACCCCCGCCGGACGTCCGCTCGTCGTTCGTCTACGGCTACGGGC
This sequence comes from Uniformispora flossi, assembly GCF_049534875.1. Classification (NCBI taxonomy): domain Bacteria; kingdom Bacillati; phylum Actinomycetota; class Actinomycetes; order Kitasatosporales; family Streptomycetaceae; genus Uniformispora; species Uniformispora flossi. Next base: position 115,070 of record NZ_JBMULZ010000014.1, on the reverse strand, counting down.
TCGGGCCGATGGGAACCGCCGCCCGGCCTGGCGAAGTCGCCAACACGCCCTTCGACTTCGTGTTCACCGTGTCGACCTCCGAGGTCGCCGGGACCGCGATGAACGACGGCGGACACCACATCCGGATCGTGCTGCCGTCGGACTACTACAGCAACCCGACCAAGCGCTACCCCGTGCTCTACCTGCTCAACGGCTCCGACCAGAACGCCGACGCCGCCACGTACTTCAACGGCTACGACAAAGTCGACAGCAACGCCGGGATGATCTACGTCATCCCCGACGGCGGCACACGCAGCTGGTACTCCAACTGGCTCAACCAGAACAGCCCCGCCAGCGCCCAGCGGTGGGAGAACTTCCACATCAACCAGGTCATCCCGTTCATCGACGCGAACCTGCGCACCATGGCCGACAAGCAGCACCGCGCGATCGCCGGGATCTCGATGGGCGGCTTCGGCGCCGTCCGCTACGCCGAGCGCCACCCCGACCTGTTCTCGCAGGTCGCCTCGTTCTCCGGCGACCTGGACATGTCCCGCATGTCGGCGGACCTGCGCACCGCCGTCGTCGCGTCGCTGACCACCTACCCGCCCGCGGTCGGCAGTGACGATTTGTGGGGCACCCCCTACCCGTTCTCCGTCAACCCGCCGTACTCCGACGTGCTGTGGAACGACGCCAGCCCGGGCGCGCACGCCGCCGCCTTGCAGGGCATCGGTGTGTCGATCTACGTCGGCAACGGCGGCGGCGGCGCGGTCCCGCCGCCGCCCACCGACATCGCGAACTTCTTCGAGTGGTGGCTGCCGGGCGCGGCCGGGCACTTCACGGACGCCTTGGCCGCGGCGGGCGTGCCCTACCACTACGTGAACTACGGCGACGGAACGGGCACCCCCTGGGCCGACTGCGGCGGCAGCCACAGCCGGAAGTGCTGGAACCACGACTTCACCGACTACATCCCGCGCCTCCAGCAGTCCTTCGGCATCTAGCGCGGCACTTAGCTCGGCACCAGCGCGGCATGTAGCTCGGCAGCAGCACAGACAAGACCGTCCGGCCCCGGCCTCCCCGGCCCGGGGCCGGGCGCGTCCGGCCCGACACCCCCGACCCGTCGCCTCCCCTGCTCCCCCCGCGCCCGGGGTTACCCTGACGTCATGCCCGAGGCCCACGCCGTCCGTCGTGATCGGCTGCGTGCCCGTGTGGCCGCCGCCGGGGCGGACGCCGCACTGATCACGAACCTCGTCAACGTGCGGTACCTGACCGGCTTCACCGGTTCCAACGCCGCCCTCCTCGTCCACGCCCCCGTCGCCGACGGGGCCCAAGGCCGCCCGGGCACGGTCCTGTGCACGGACGGCCGCTACACCACGCAGGCGGCCGAGGAAGCCCCGGACGTCGAGGTCCTCGTCGACCGCCAAACCGCCCCCGAGCTCGCGAAGCGGGCGGTGCGGGACGGCGCCCGGCGGCTCGCACTCGAAGAGCACGCGGTCACCGTCGAGCTGTACCGGACGCTCGGCGAGGCCGCGGAAGGCGCCGAGCGCGTCACCCTGGGCCGTGCCGTCGAAGAGCTGCGCCGGGTCAAGGACGCCGACGAGATCGCCACGCTGCGTATCGCGTGTGAGATCGGCGACCAGGCGATCGCCGAGATGATCGAGTCGATCCTGGTCGGCCGCACCGAGCGGCACATCGCGCTCGAACTGGAACGCCGCATGGCCGACCACGGCGCCGACTCTCCCGCGTTCCCGACGATCGTCGCGTCCGGCCCGCATTCCGCGATCCCGCACCACAGCCCGGGGGACCGGCGGGTCGAGGACGGCGACTTCCTGAAGATCGACTTCGGGGCGTGCTACCGCGGCTACCACGCGGACATGACGCGCACTTTCGTGATCGGCAACGAGCCCGCCGACTGGCAGGTGGAGATCTACGACATCGTCTTCGCCGCGCAGAAAGCCGGGCGGGAAGCGCTTGCCCCGGGGGTCGAGACGTCCGCGGTGCACCGGGCCGCGCAGGCCGTCATCGAGGCATCCGGTTACGGAGAGTACTTCCCCCATGGCGTAGGGCACGGGGTCGGGCTGGAGATCCACGAGGACCCGCGCATGGGGCCGACGACGGACGGTAAGCTGGACGCTTGCATGCCGGTCACCGTCGAGCCGGGGATCTACCTCCCGGGGCGCGGCGGCGTCCGCATCGAAGACACTCTCGTGGTCCGTCCGCCCGAGGACGGCGGGCCCGAGCTACTCACCATCACGACCAAGGAGCTGCTCGTCCTGTAGCGCTGTGCGCGATCAGGGTGGGGAGCCGGTCCGAAGCAACGCAGGAGATCCCGCACCCGTGGCCACGACCAACGACCTGAAGAACGGCATGGTGCTCAAGCTCGACGGTGGACAGCTCTGGTCCGTCGTGGAGTTCCAGCACGTCAAGCCGGGCAAGGGCCCCGCCTTCGTCCGTACCAAGCTCAAGAACGTGCTCTCCGGCAAGGTCGTGGACAAGACCTTCAACGCGGGCATCAAGGTCGACACGGCCAACGTGGACCGGCGCGGCATGCAGTTCTCGTACAAGGACGGCGAGGACTTCGTGTTCATGGACACGGAGACCTACGAGCAGCTGCCGGTCACCCCGGCCGTCGTCGGCGACGCCGCGCGCTTCCTGCTCGAGGGCTTCGAGGCCACCGTCGCGATGTACGAGGGGTCGGCGCTGTACGTCGAGCTTCCCGCGTCCGTCGAGCTGGTCATCGAGTACACCGAGCCGGGCGTGCAGGGCGACCGCTCCACCGGCGGCACCAAGCCGGCGAAGCTGGAGACCGGCTACGAGATCGGCGTCCCGCTGTTCATCACGACGGGTGAGAAGGTCAAGGTCGACACCCGTTCCGGCGACTACCTGGGCCGCGTGAACAACTAGTGGCTGGTGCCCGTTCCAAGACCCGCCGCCGGGCGCTGCAGATCCTCTTCGAGGCGGATCAGCGCGGGGGCGACCCGGTCACGGTTCTGGCCGACTGGGTGGGCCGTTCGCGGACCGACCCGGACATGCCGCCGGTCGCCGAGTACACGATGCAGCTCGTCGAGGGCGTGCAGGGGCACCGGGCGCGGATCGACGACCTGATCGCGACGTACGCGGTCGGGTGGACGATGGACCGCATGCCGACGGTGGACCGCAACGTGCTGCGCCTCGGCGTGTACGAGCTGCTGTGGGAAGACGACGTGCCGGACGCGGTCGCGATCGACGAGGCCGTCGAACTCGCCAAGGAGTTCTCGACCGACGATTCACCGCAGTTCGTGAACGGCCTGCTGGCGCGGCTGAAGGACCTCAAGCCGACCCTGCACCGCTGACCTCCGGGTCACCCGGACCGCCGCGAGGGGCGGAGACGGCTTCCGGCGCCCGCCGGGGGTCGGTCCCCGCGGGCGCCGCCGTGTTTTAGGGGTCGGCAACCCCGCAAAACCCAGTTGCAGGGGTGCCGATGCAAAACCTTGGG
>NZ_JBMULZ010000014.1:24667-111609 GCF_049534875.1 Uniformispora flossi | reverse complement strand
GGCTCCCCCCGGGGCCCCCCGCCCGCGGGGGGGGGGGGGACCGGGCGCCGGCCCCCGGGGGCGCGGGGGGCGGGGGGGCCGCCGCCGTGTTTTCGGGGACGGCAACCCGGCAAACCGCAGTGGCAGGCGTGCCGAGGCAATACGTTCGGGGCATGGTTCCCGCCGAGGGCACCGGCGCGACGACGTCGGCCCCCGACTCCTCCGACACATCCGGCCAAGCGGGCCGAATAACCGCCGATGCGCAGCCCGAGGCACCCCCCGACGGCGCGCCGTCCGCGCTGCCCGGCGTGGTGCGGATCGGCTACGGGCTCGGTTCGTTCGGCACCGGGATTTTCGGTGCGGTGCCGGGGCTGCTGCTCCTGTACTACCTGACCGACGTGCTCGGCGTGACACCGCTCGTCGCGGGTGTCGTGGTGTTCCTGCCGAAGGCGTGGGACGCGGTGGCCAACCCGTACGCGGGCAGTCTGTCCGACCGCACCGACCACCGCTGGGGGCCGCGCCGTCCGTGGATGCTCGGCGGCGCGCTCACGCTGCCGTTCTTCTTCGCGGCGATGTTCGCGGGGCCGCCGCTGACGGGCAACTGGGCGGCGCTGTACGTGGGGGGCATGTACCTGCTGGCGGCGACCGCGTTCGCCGCGTTCCAGGTGCCGTACATCGCGATGCCCGCGGAGATCACCACCGACCACCACGAGCGGACCCGCATGATGGCGTGGCGGGTCGCGTTCCTCAGCTTCGCGATCATGCTGTCCGGCGGGATCGCGCCGCTCATCGCCGGGCATTCCGGGGACGACGACCCGGGCACCCTCAACGGGTACCGCGTCATGGGCGTCGCGCTCGGCGTGCTGCTGATGGCGGGGATGCTCGCCGCGTTCTTCACCACCGCGCGCGCCCGCACCGTCGTGCGGGCGGAAGCGGGGGAGCGTTCGATCCTCAAGCAGCTTGCGGTGGCCCGGACGAACCGTTCCTTCATGAACCTGTTCGGCATGTACGTGATCCAGGCCGTCGGCGCCGGCTCGATGCTCGCGGGCGTGCAGTACTTCTCCACCTACGTCCTCGACGACCCGTCCGCGACCACCTGGCTCTTCGCCGCGCTCGTCCTGCCGTCGATCGTCGTCATGCCGCTGTGGTCGCGTGCCGCGCTGCGGTTCGGCAAACGCGCCGCCGCGTTCGCCGCCTCCTGCTGCTTCCTGGTCGCCGCCCTGCTGATGACGTCCGCGGACCACGTGCCCGCGGGCGTCGTCTACGGCATCACCGGCATCGCCGGAATCGGCTACGCGGGCATGCAGATGCTGCCCATGTCGATGATCGGCGACGCCGTCGCCGCCGACGCGATGGTCACCGGCAAACGCCGCGCGGGTGTTTTCACCGGCGTGTGGACGGCCGGCGAAATGCTCGGCCTGGCCCTCGGCGCCGGCATCTTCGCGCTCGTCCTGCAGGTCACCGGCTTCGTCTCGTCGGACGCCGACCACCGCGTGCCCCAGCCCGACGCGGCGCTGTCCGGCGTACTGTTCGGCTTCACCTTGCTGCCCGCGGTCCTGCTCGTGCTGAGCATGCCGTTCATCCTGCGCTACGACCTGACCGAGGAGAAGCTCGCCGATCTGCGCGAGCGCCACACGCCCGTGCCCGCTCCGCGGGCCGCCGGGGAGGACACGCCGTGACCGCACCGCACCCCGAGAGCCGCTCGGACAACGACGCCGACGTCGGCGCCAAGACCTCCGCCGCGGGGATCCTCGCCGACCTCGACGCGCTGCGCGGTGCCGACCTGCCGGTCTACGGCGGCCGCACGCTCGCGTACGTCTACGACGCCGGCCTCGGCCCGGAGACCGCCGACCTCGCCGAACGCGCCTACGCCGCCATGGCCGGCGTCAACGGCCTCGACATGACCGCGTTCCCGAGCGTCGTCGCCCTGGAGAACGACGTCGTCGGCACCACCGCCCACCTCCTCGGCGGCGGCCCGGACACCGCGGGCACCTTCACCTCCGGCGGCACCGAAAGCTGCCTCCTCGCCGTCCTCACCGCCCGCGAACACGCCCGCGCCAGCCGCGGGGTGACGGACCCTCAGCTCGTCCTGCCGGTCACCGCGCACGCCGCGTTCCGCAAAGCCGCGCACCTCTTCGGTCTGGACGTCGTCGACATCCCCGTCGACCCGGAGACCTTCACCCCCGACCCGGAGGCGATGGCCGCCGCGATCACCGACCGCACCGCGCTGGTGGTCGTCTCCGCGCCGTCCTACCCGCACGGCGTCCTCGACCCGGTCGCCGCCGTCGCCGGGCACGCCGCCGCACGCGGCGTCCTGTGCCACGTCGACGCGTGCATCGGCGGCTGGCTCCTCGGCCACGCCCGCCGGCTGCCCGGCAGCGCGATCCCGGACTTCGGGCTCGCGGTGCCCGGCGTGACGTCGCTGTCCGTCGACCTGCACAAGTACGCGTACACCCCGAAGGGCGCCTCCGTCGTACTGTTCCGCGACGCCGAGCTGCGCCGGCACGGCTACTTCGCGTCCGCGTCATGGCCCGGCTACCCCGTCGTCAACGCGACCCTGCAAGGCACCAAGTCCGCTGGGCCGCTGGCGGCCGCCTGGGCGGTCCTGCGGCACATCGGCGACGCGGGCTACGCCGACCTCGCCGACCGCACGCTGCGCACCGCGGCCGAACTCCGCGCCGGCATCGCCGCGATCCCGGGACTGCGCATCCTCGGGGAACCCGTCGGTTCGCTCCTTGCGGTGGCGAGCGCCGATCCGGCCGTGGACGTGTTCGTCGTCGCCGACTGCCTGCGCGCGCACGGCTGGTACATCCAGCCGCAGCCCGGCGTCGGAGGCCTCCCGCGCACCGTCCACCTGACCGTCACCGCGGCCGCCGCGGGCAAGACCGCCGGACTGCTCGACGCCCTCGCCGCGGCCGTCGCCGAAGCCCGCACCCTCGGCCCCGCCGAGGCCGACCCGGGCCTGGTCGAAGCGGCCGCGCTGATCGACCCGGCGGCGCTCACCGCGGCCGAGTCCGCGGCGATCCTCGAACTCGCCGGACTCGGCGGGGGAGGAGCGATGCCGGAGCGCATGGCCCCGGTCCTCGCCCTCCTCGAACAACTGCCCGCGGCCCTGGCCGAACGGCTCCTCCCCGACGTGATCGGCGGCCTGTTCCGGCTGCCCTGACGGCCCGAACGGGCGCCGCGCATCCGACGCGCCCACCCGGGAGGAGCGCACCCGCACCCCACCCGGCACAATCGTGACCATGACCTCGGATCGGCGCCGTCCCCGGCTCAAGGACATCGGGGACGAGCCCGATTACCGCTTCACCCTGGCCAACGAACGCACGTTCCTGGCCTGGATCCGCACCGCGCTGTCGCTCCTCGCGGGCGGCGTCGCGGTCGTGCAGTTCCTGTCCGACCTCGGCTCGCGCGCGCACCGCATGGTGCTCGGCTTCGTCCTGGTCGGGATCGCGCTCGTGCTGGCCGCGACCGCGTACCGGCGCTGGTTCCAGGTCGAGCGGGCGATGCGCCTCGGGCAGCCGCTGCCGGGCACGCCCATGCCGCTGGTGCTGTCCGCGGGGCTGACCGCGGTGATCGTCATCAGCATCGTCCTGCTGGCGCTGGGATGACCGCATCCGCGGAGACCGCGTCCGGGCCGCCGCGCGACCCGGGGCTGCAGCCCGAGCGGACCCGGCTCGCGTGGTCGCGCACGTCCATGGCGTTCTTCGCCAACGGCGCGCTGATGCTGCACGCCGGGCACCAACTCGACCACTGGGCCTGGACGATTCCCGGCGTGCTGATCCTCGTGGTGGGGGCCGGGGTCTATGCCACGGGGATCCAGCGGCACCGCCGGGTCGAAGCGGCATTGGCCGCCGGGGCACCGGTGGCCGGGACGGTGCCGATCCAGGTCACCGCGGCGGCGTCGATCGTGGTCGGGATCGCCGGCATCGTGATCATGCTGTTCCACCCGTGACCGCCGCCCGCCCCGCGCACCGGGCGGGGACCGTCAGGCGTACCACCACCAGGCCTGCCGCATGCCGTCCGGGATCTGCCCGCCGTCGCGCAGTGTGCGGAGTCCTTCGCGCAGGCCGGCGACCAGGTCGCCGAGGCCGTCGGCGCCAACGGCGCCTTCCCAGGCGCCCTGGATGTCGGCGAGCTCGGTCCAGATGATCTCCACGCACTCGCGGCCGCGGGTGGTGAGGGTGATGCGGCGGGCGCGGCGGTCTTCCGGGTCGGGCTTGCGCTCGACGTAGCCCTGGCGGGCGAGGTGGGTGACGACCTCGCCGGCGGACTGCTTGGTCATGCCGAGGCGGCGGCCCAGCTCGGTCGCGGTGGTGCCGTTCTCGGCCACCAGGGTGAGCGCGAAGCCGTGGGTGGGCCGGATGTCCTCGAAACCGGCGGCCGTCATCCGGTCGGTGAAGACCTGGCTGATGCCGCGCACCGCGCCGACGAGCAGGGTGACGAGTTCCGAGCCAGGGCGGATGCCGCCGAGCGAGTCCTGATACACGCGGTAAGAGTACCTGTCTATCTTGTCCGGGAAAGGCGGAGGGGCCGACTGCTTCACCAATCGGCCCCTCCCGGTTCCCCCGTCCGCCGGGTACGCGCCGTGGTTGCGGCGGCGCGGGCCCGGCGGCGTTCCGGACTAGACGTGTACGGGCACCGCGCCCTCGCGGCGCTCGCCTGTCCGGACGAGCAAGGCCAGCGAGATCGCGCAGGTGAACGCGATCGCGCCGATCAGGAACGACAGGTGCATGCCGTCCAGGAACGAGGCGTGTGCGGCCTCGGAGATCTTCGATGCGACATCGGGAGCCGTGCCCTGCGGGATCGGCGCGATGCCTTGCGAGACCGGGTCCTTCAGGGTGTCGACCTGGGAGCCGGACAGCGTGCCGAGGCCCGCGTCCGACCAGTGGCCGGGCAGCGTCGAGTTGACCTTGGCGGCCATGACGGCGCCGAGGATCGCGGTGCCGAGCGCGCCGCCGACCTGCATGGCGGCCTGCTGGATGCCGGACGCGACACCGGCCAGCTCGACGGGCGCGTTCCCGACGATGACGTCGGTGGCGCCGATCATGATCGGGCTGATGCCGAGGCCCAGGAGGGCGAAGCACGGCGCGGTGGCGGCGAGCGATGCGTCCGCGTCGAACTGCGTCATCCAGAACATCGCACCCGCGCTGACCACCAGGCCGCCGACCATCGGCATGCGCGGCCCGAACCGGCCGACCAGCGCGCCCGCCAGCGCGGAGCCGACGACCATCATCACGGTCAGCGGCAGCATCCGGACACCGGCCTGCACGGGGCTGAGCCCGCCGACGCCGATGAGGTAGAAGGTCAGGAAGAACAGCGACCCGAACATGCCGAACGCCATGAAGATCATGAGCACGACACCGGACGAGAACGACCGGTTGCGGAACAGCCGCAGCGGCATGAGCGGTTCGGCGGCGCGTGCCTGCCACGCGACGAACAGCAGCAGCAGGACGGCGAACGCGGCCAGGAAGCCGAGCGTGTAGGCGCTGCCCCAGCCGTGCTCGGACGACTTGATGACGCCCCACACCAGGCAGAACATCGCCGCGGACAGCAGCGCGACGCCGGGGATGTCGATCCGGCCGCCGATGCCCGGGGTGCGGGTGTCGGCGAGCACGAGCAGGCCGACGACGATCGCGATCACGCCGAGCGGCGCGTTGACGAAGAAGACCGACTCCCAGCCGATGTGCTGGACCAGCAGGCCGCCAACGATCGGGCCGGCCGCGGACGCCGCCGAGATGGCCGCGCCCCAGATGCCGATGGCCATGTTGAGCTTGCCGGGCGGGAAGCTGGCGCGCAGCAGGCCCAGCGCGGTCGGCTGCAGCATCGCGCCGAACAGGCCCTGCAGCACCCGGAATCCGATGAGCGCGGTGATGTTGCCGGCCACGCCGATGGCCACCGACGTGGCGACGAAGCCGACCGCGCCGGTGAGGAAGATCGTGCGGTGCCCGAACTTGTCGCCGAGCTTGCCCGCCGGGATGAGGAACACCGCGAGTGCGAGCAGGTAGCCGTTGGTGACCCACTGCAGGTCGCCCAGCGAGGCGCCGAGGTCGTCGGCGATCTCCGGGTTGGCGATGGCGACCACGGTGCCGTCGAGCGACACCATCATCACGCCGAGCGCGACCGCGATCAGCGTGAGCCAAGGGTTGCCGCGAAGTCCGGCGCGTGTGCCGGATCGTGGCGAGGAATCGGAGGAGCCGGGCGGTGGTGCGCCCTTCTCCAGGGTCGTGGCGTTCGGCATGGGGAGACCCCCCGGGTGGGACTTGAAAATTCGTGGAACGCTCGTAGATTAGTGGCACTGGGTGACATTTGGCAAAGAGAGACAAATTACACCGGGGGCCAGGTGGCATACTCGCGCCAATTCGGCAGGAGGGAGTCCGATCGTGGAGCACGGCGCACCGGCAGCGGGGCTGCGCGAACGCAAGAAGGAGCGCACCCGGGAAGCGCTCATCGACGCGGCGCTCGACCTGTTCTGGCGCAACGGGTACGACGCCACGACGATCGACGAGATCGCCGCGGCCGTGGACGTGTCGCGCCGGACGTTCTTCCGCTACTTCGCGGGCAAGGAGGACGTCGCGCTCGCCCGGGCGTCCGAAGTCGAGCGCGCTTTCGTGGACGCGGTCGCCGAGCGCCCCGCCGGCGAGCCGCCGGTCGTCGCGATGCGCACCGCGACCTTCACGGTCATGGCCGCGCTGGCCGACGACCCCAAGCGCGGCTCCTCCGAGGCGTTCGTGCGCACCCGCCGCCTCATCGAGGAGAACCCGCACCTGATGGCCGCGAGCCTGCGGCACGCGATGGAGACCGAGCGGCTCATGACCGCGGTCATCGCCCGGCGCCAAGGCGTCGACCTGCACGCCGACCTGCGCGCGGCCCTCACGGTGGCCTGCTTCAACGCGGTGAGCCGGGTGGCGATGGACGAGTGGAACGAGCGCGGCGCCCTCGGCACCCCCGAACTGGCCGCGGTGCTGCAGGACGCCTGGGGGGCGATGGGCGATCTTGTGGACTCCGGGTGGCTCGACACCGGATGGAAGTCCGAATAATCCCGGTAAATCCCTGGGCGAGAACCCCCTGATCGAGTCAAAGAAACAGTAGGGTTTCTTCGGCATGCCGAAAGGTGGCGCAGATCACGCCGTAATCCGCGGCGGATCTCCGGCGCGGCCGGCATGCCGAGCACCACCGAGCGCCACCCGTACTGCCTGCACTGCCTGCACTGCCTGCACCATGCGCACCACCCGCACCACGCATGCCGTCCTGCCCCGGCAGGACTCGTGTCCGCGGCACCAGCGCGGCAAGACAAGACCCGCACAGGACCCAACTGCACAACGGGGGTGTTCGCCATGGGGTTCCGCCCGACCCCGCAGGACGCGCCGCGACCGGCCCGCCCGACGGGCCGCACCGAGGGGAGTCGGCGATGAACATGTCCGAGTCCGCGGCCAAGCCGCCGACCAGCGCCGACGTCGCCCGCCTCGCCGGCGTATCCCGCTCCACCGTCTCCTACGTCCTCAACTCGCCGCCCGGCGCCCGGGTCAGTGCCGAGACCCGCGAACGCGTCCTCAAAGCGGTCCGCGAACTCGGCTACGCGCCCAGCGCCCCCGCACGGTCGCTGCGCTCCGGCAACAGCGACGTCGTGCTGTTCCCGCTGCCCCTCCAGCCGATGGGCCAGCTCCTCGAGACCTTCATCGACGAACTCACCGAAGCGCTCCGCCGCCAGGAACTGAGCCTCCTGATCCACGCGGACCGCTACGCCCGCGGCGCCGACGCCGCCCGCGCCTGGGCGGCTCTCCGCCCGCTCGCGGTCCTCGCCGAATCCGCCCGCCTCACCGACGGCGCCGTGCAGGTGCTCCGCCGGGCCGGCGTCCGCGCGATCTTCGCGTGGGGCCGCGAGGAGCACCCGGGCGTGCCGACGGCGATCTTCGACAACCGGGACAGCGGCGCGGTCGCCATCCGGCACCTCATCGGCAACGGACACCGCCGCATCGCCTGCCTGGTGCCCGCCGGACCGCTCGCCGCGCTCGGCGCCGACCGATGGGAAGGCGCCAAGGGCGCCGCGGACGAGGCCGGCATCCAGCTGCTCCGCGTCGACGTCGGCTACGTGCGCGAGGACATCCTCCAGGTCGTGCGCGGCTGGCAGCGCGAAACCGACCCGCCCACCGCGGTGTTCGCCAGCAACGACGACTTCGCCCTGATGATCATCTCGGCGCTGCGCGAATGCGGCTGGTCGGTTCCGGACGACATGGCCGTGGTCGGCGCCGACGACCTGCCGTTCTGCGACCTGGTCTGGCCGCGCCTGACCAGTGTCGCCATGCACACCCGCACCATGGGCGGCGGCGCGGCGGACGCGCTGACCGCCCTCATGGAGAACAAGCCGTACAAGCACCGCGACCACATGGTGGTGCACCCGCGGGTCGTCGTCCGCGAATCCGGCTGAGCCGGGCGGCACGAACCCCGCCGATGAGCCGGGCCGGCCGAGTCAGGCCGGCGCGCCCAGGCGGCCCGCCGCGCGGCGGGCCGCCTGCAGCGCTTCCTCGCGTCCGGTTCCGGCGAGACCGAGCACCACGCGCGTGCTGAGTCCCTCCAACAGCGCCAGCAGGTCCGACGCGGCGGTGGCGACATCCTCGGCCACCCATGCGCCGCGCTCCGCACCCGACCGCAGGACCGTCTCCAGGTCGGCCTGCCAGCCGCGGTCGATCTCTTCCTGCGCGTGCCGCAGTTCGTCGTTGCCCGCGGTCCGGGCCCACAGTTCCAGCCACAGCATCCACCGCGGGTCGCGCGGCCCGTCGGGCAGATAGAGCGCGAAGAACAGATCGAGCTTGCGCGGCGCGCGCACCCGGCGGGCGAGCAGCTCCGCGCGTTCCGCGGCGAGGCGCTCCTCGCTCCAGCGCAGGGCGGCCAGCAGCAGCTGGTCCTTGCTGCCGAAGTAGTACAGGATGTGCCCGCCGCTGGTGCCGAGCCGCTCGGCCAGTCCGGCCATGGTGAGTGCGGCGAGGCCGTCCTCGGCGATCGCCGCGACGGCCTCCGCGAGCATGCGGTCCTGCGCGATCCGGCCGTCCTTGCGCCGTGCTGCCACCGGTTCTCCCCGCCTTCCGCGGCCTTCTGCCCTGTGCGGACCCTATCGCGGCGGCAGGATTTCTTGAACGTCGATCAAATTTCCGGCGAACCCTTGACAGCGGTGCGGTGCGTCGACGACCTTGAGTGCCGTTCAAGATTCTTGAGCGTCATTCAAACTCTGCGCAAGCGGCCACCCCTCCGGTCGCCCGCTTCCGCCCTGCGAGAGGGGAGGCCCGGTGACCCTGCCCAACGTGGACTCCGCGCCCGTACCAGCGGCCGGCGCCGCACCGGCCGGCCCGGCGAGCGACGAGTTTTTCCAGGTCGAGGCCCACGGCATCGACCCGATCCCGGACGCCGAACGGCACGGCGGCGCCAAGGACCTGTTCTGGCTCTGGTTCGGCTCCAACCTGACCTTCACCTACGTCATCAACGGCACCCTCGCCGTCGCCTTCGGCCTGTCCTTCTGGGCCGCCACCGCCGTGGTCGTCCTCGGCGGCCTGGCCTTCTTCGTGGTCAGCGCCCTCGGCCTGGCCGGGATCCGCACCGGCACCGCGACGCTCGTCATCTCCCGCGCGGCCTTCGGCATCCACGGCAACTTCCCGGCCGGACTCCTCAACTGGATCGTCGGCATCGGCTACACGATCCTCAACACCGTCGTCGGTACCATGGCGCTCGACGCACTTTTCGCGGAACTCGGCTGGCATGGCGGAGACTTCGCCCGAGCCGTGGCGCTCGCCGGGACACTCGCAATGACGTTCGCCGTCGCCATGTGGGGGCACGCGACCGTCCAGGCCGCCGAGCGGTGGTCCGCGTACATCCTCGCCGTCGGCTTCGCGATCCTCATCGTGCTGGTCCTGCCCGACACCGACACCTCGGCCGGCTCCGGCGGCACCACCTTCCACGCGTGGACGCTCGCCCTCGTCGTCATGATCGCCGGCCCGGTCTCGTACCTGCCGATGCCGTCGGACTACACCCGCTACCTCCCGCGCACCACCACGCTGCGCTCGATCACCTGGTGGGGCGCGATCGGCGGCATGCTGTCGTCCGTCCTCCTGGGCGTCGTCGGCGTCGCCGCCGCCACCCAAGCCGACATGACCGACCCCGTCGCCGGCGTCGCGGACCTGCTGCCCGGCTGGTTCCAAGGCCTGTTCCTGTTCCTCGTGGTCGGCGGCTCGGTCACCAACTCGATCCTCACGCTCTACTCGTCGAGCCTGAACCTCCAGGTCCTCGGCATCCCCTGGTCCCGCGCCCGCGGCATCGTCGTCAGCACCGCCGTCATCGCCGCCGGATCCCTCGCCACCCTGTTCTGGGTCGACTTCACCGAGTCCCTCACGAGCTTCCTGTCCGTGCTGCTGGTGGTCTTCGCCCCCTGGGGCGGCGTGTTCGTCGCCGACACCCTCATGCGCCGCTGCCGCTACGACGCCGACGCCCTCCACGACGCCACCCCCGGCAGCACCTACTGGTACACCCGCGGCATCCACGCCGCCGGGCTCGCCGCCCTCGCCGCGGGCATCACCATCGCCGCGCTCTGCGCCGAATCCGCGCTGTGGACCGGCCCCCTCGTCGCCCCCCTCGACGGCGACTACACCCTCGCCGGCGCCCTCGTCGCCGGCCTCCTGTACTGGGTGCTCGCCCGCCGCGAACCCCAATTCCGCCGACCGCAGCCGCGCGGCTGACACCGCCCGGCCGCACCGCACCCGCACCACCACCCCGGAGTACACCGTGTCCCAGACCGCCGGCCGGACCGCCGACCTCGTCCTGCGCAACGCCCGCATCCACACCGTCGACCCCGACCTGCCCGCGGCGGAAGCGCTCGCCGTCGTCGCCGGACGCCTCGCGTGGCTGGGCCCCGACACCGGCGCCGACGCCTGGATCGGGCCGGGCACCCGCGTCCTGGACGGTGCCGGACGCCGCGTCCTGCCGGGCTTCGTCGACGCCCACAACCACGTCCGCCTGGGCTCCGACAGCGCATGCGTGCAACTCGCCGGCGCCCGCACCCTCGACGCCATCCACGCCCGCATCCGCACCTGGCACGCCGCGAACCCGGGCGCGGCGTGGATCGAAGCCGAAGCCTTCGACTACTCCGCGATCCCCGACGGCCGCATGCCCACCGCCGCCGACCTCGACCCGGCCACCGGCGACGTCCCCGCCATCGTGTTCTCCTACGACGTACACACGGCGTGGCTCAACACCGCGGCGATGCGCACCCTCGGCATCACCCGGGACAGCGACGAACTCCCGTACGGACGCGTCCACAAAGACGAGGCCACCGGCGAACCCACGGGCTTCGTCAAAGACTTCGCGGTCCGGGGCCTGTCCCGCGACGGCCATCGGGCACTGCAGGCCCTCGGTGTGCCGTGGGCGAGCGCCGACCGCCAGTACGGCCGTCTCGCGCGCAGCCTCGACGACGCGATCCGCTTCGGCATCACCACGGTCGTCGAACCGCAGAACTCCCTCGACGACCTGGCCTTGTTCACCCGCGCCCGCGCGGAAGGCCGGCTCCGCTCCCGCATCGTCGCCGCGCTGTTCCACCCGCGCGGCACCACCGACGCGGACCTCGACGACTTCGCCGCCGCCGCCCGCGAATTCGCCGACGACCGGCTGACCGTCGGCCCGCTCAAGCTCTACATCGACGACGTCGTCGAACCGCGCACCGCCGCCCTGCTGGAGCCTTACCACGGCTGCGCGCACCACCGCGGCGACACCTTCTACCCGGCCGACGAATTCGCCGGCCTGCTCGCCAAGCTCGACGCGCGCGGATTCCAGTGCTTCGTCCACGCCACCGGCGACCGCGGCATCCGCACCGTCCTCGACGCCGTCGCGCACGCCCGCACCGTCAACGGGCCGCGCGACGCCCGCCACCAGGTCGTGCACGTCGAATGCCTCGACCCCGACGACGTCCCCCGGTTCCGCGACCTCGGCGTCGTCGCCTGCATGCAGCCGCGGCACTGCGCACCGGAGATCGCCGGCCCCGGCCAGGACTGGGCGGAGAACGTCGGCGAAGGCCGCTGGCACAAGGCGTGGCCGATGCGGTCCCTGGACGAGGCAGGCGCGGTGCTGGCGTTCTCCAGCGACTGGAACGTCGCCGAAATGGACCCGATGATCGGGATCTACACGGCGGTCACCCGCAAACCGCTCGGCGGCGGCGAAGCGTGGATGCCCAGCGAGACGGTCGACGTCACGACCGCCGTGCACGGCTACACGATGGGCTCGGCCTATGCCAACTTCCTCGAACACGAACGCGGTTCGCTGACCGTGGGGAAGGCCGCGGACTTCGTCGTGCTGTCGCGCGACATTTTCGCGGTGGAGCCGGAGGAGATCCCCGGCACGGTGTGCGAACTGGTCGCGGTCGCGGGGGAGGTCGTGCACGAAGCGCGGTGAGGACGTGTGACGCGTCGAGGCCCCGCCCGCACCAGTGGTGCGGACGGGGCCTTGTGCCGCACGAGCCCGAAGGCGCGTCGCTCACACCGTCTTCAGCGCCTCCGCGACCGCCCCCGGCAGCGTCGTCGTCGGACGCCCCAGCAGCGTGCGCAGGTCCGCGGAGACCAGCGCGAGCGCGCCGCCGCGGGTGTGCACCTCGGCGTCCGTCAGCATGTCCACCAGCCCGGCGGCCAGGCCCGCGCCGGTGAGGACCGCGGCGTAGTCCTCGGCCGGCAGGTCCGTGTAGGTGAACGGCTTGCCGGTCTGCTTCGCGACCTCCGCGGCGAGCTCGCCGAGCGTCCACGACGCGTCCCCGGTCAGCTCGTACGCCTTCCCGTCGTGCCCGGTGCCCGCCGCCACGACCGCCGCGGCCTCCGCGAAGTCCGCGATCGACGCGGCCGCGATACGGCCCTCCGCCGCCGTGCCCACCAGGCCGCCGCGGCCGAGCGCGTCCGGGATACCCGCCGTGTAGTTCTCGAAGTACCAGCTGTTGCGCAGGAACACGAACGGGATGCCGGTCGCGCGGATCAGCTCCTCCGTCGCCTTGTGCACCGTCGCCAGCGACAGCGGGTTCGTGTCCGCCTCGGCGATGGACGTGTAGACGATCCGCCCCACGCCCGCCTGCTGCGCCGCGGCGACGGCCGCACGGTGCTGCCCGATCCGCAGCGCGTTGTCCGGCGCGTTCGCGGACACCAGCACGAGGGTGTCCGCGCCCGCGAACGCCGCGGCCAGCGTGTCGGGACGGTCGTAGTCGCCCTCGCGGACGGCCACGCCGCGCGCCGCGAGGTCCGCGGCCCGCTCGGGACCGCGCACCGCGACGGCGATCTCCGCGGCCGGCACGCCGCGGGCGAGCAGGCTCTCGACGGTGAGGCGGCCGAGACGTCCGGTGGCTCCGGTAACGACGATCACAGGGTTCTCCTCCGGGAAAGGAACGCGGCGCCGAGCGGCGCAGCACTGGCCACAACGTTGGCACTAACTTTTGGAAAGTGCAACCCTGGAAGCAGTGCACTCGTGATTGCAGTGCGGTGGAGGTACCGTGAACACCATGACGACCGCGAAGACCACCCCGACCGCTGAGGACGACGGCCTCGAAGAGGTCGTCTTCGACGTATTCGCCCGCGGCTGCCCGTCGCGCCCGACCATGGAGCACGTCACCGGCCGCTGGGGCGGCCTCGTGCTCGTCGCGCTCGCCGACGGCGACCTGCGCTTCAACGCGCTGCGCCGCCGTGTCGACGGGATCAGCGAGAAGATGCTCGCCCAAGCCCTGCACGCGCTGGAGCGCGACGGCCTGGTCGTCCGCGAGGTCAAGCAGGCGATCCCGCCGAACGTCGAATACCGGCTCACCGAGTTCGGCTCCGGCGTCGTCGAACGCCTCCAGGAGCTGATCGGGTTCGTCGAGGGCAATATGGCCGGCGTGCTGGCCGCGCAGGAGCGCTACGACACGGCGAAGGCGAACGCCGAAGCGGGCGCGTAGCGCATCGGACCGTACCCCGGTCTGCGTCGTCCGTTATGCGGACGGTCGGCTGCACACCCTGTGAACAACTGCCGTGGGGCCCGGAGAGTTCGCGAACTCTCCGGGCCCCACGGTTTTGTGACGCTGCGTCAGCTGTGTGGTCAGGCGCCCGCGGTGGTGTCCACGGCGCGGCGGGCCTCGGGGTTGAGGACGCCCCAGCTGATGAGCTGCTCGGTGAGCACACTCGGCGACTGGTCGTAGATCACGGCCAGCGTGCGCAGGTCGTCCTGACGGATCGACAGCACCTTGCCGTTGTAGTCGCCGCGCTGGCTCTGGATCGTCGCGGCGTAGCGCTGCAGCGGGCCCGCCTTGTCGGACGGGACCTGCGAGAGGCGCTCGAGGTCGAGGACGAGGCGCGGCGGCGGCTCGGCGGCGCCGTTCGGCGTGCCGCCGGGCAGCAGTTCCTGCACCGGAACGCCGTAGAAGTCGGCGAGTTCGGCGAGGCGCTGGACCGTGACGGCGCGGTCGCCGCGCTCGTACGACCCGACGACGACGGCCTTCCAGCGCCCTTGGGACTTCTCTTCGACGCCGTGCAGGGAAAGGCCCTGCTGGGTACGGATGGCGCGGAGTTTCGCCCCGAGCTGCTTGGCGTAGTCGCTGGACATCTGGCTCCCAAAACAGGTGACTGACCGTGAAGGCCCACCGGTTCCCTGTCGAGCCGATGGGGGAGGGCCACCGCCGCGCTCCGCGATTCCCGCTCGGACCCGGCCGCGGATTCCGCTGCCGACCCGGATGCCGGCCCGCTTCGGGGGCCGACAGGTCGCGAGTGTCGCGTTTCGCCCGGTGGTCACTCATTGTGAGGTTACGCAGAGTGATTTGGGGCCGTCAAGCCGAACGGCCTAACCGGTACGTCCGGCCCTCGTCCACAGGCCTTTCGGCAGCGCTGCGTACAGGCCGTCCGGTTGGAAGAACCGCCCAAATGGGAGAGATCATCGCCCTGGTAGTCTGAGGGGCGTTACCCGACGTCCTTTAAAGCCCGTCCCGTGAGACGGGGAAGGAGGTCTGCTTCCGCATGACCAGCGCAGTACCCACTCCGGGGCTCCCGCCGAGCCCCCGCCCCGGCGACCTGGACCCGGCGTCCGCCCGGGCGGTCCTGGAGGCCCCCGACATCGCCCGGGTCCTCACCCGCGTCGCCCACGAAATCGTCGAACGCGCCAAGGGCGCCGACGACGTGGTCCTGCTCGGCATCCCGACCCGCGGCGTCGCGCTCGCCCGGCGCCTCGCCGCCCGCCTCGAATCCATCGAAGGCATCACGATCCCGGTCGGCGCCCTCGACATCACGATGTACCGCGACGACCTGCGGCTGCGGCCCGCCCGCGCGCTCGAACGCACCGAGATCCCCGCGGACGGCATCGACGGCAAGCTCGTCGTCCTCGTCGACGACGTGCTCTTCTCCGGGCGCACCATCCGCGCCGCGCTCGACGCGCTGAACGACATCGGCCGGCCGCGCGCCGTGCAGCTCGCCGTCCTCGTCGACCGCGGCCACCGCGAACTCCCCATCCGCGCCGACTACGTGGGCAAGAACCTGCCCACCTCGCAGCGCGAAAAGGTGCAGGTGCTCCTCGACGAGCACGACGGCCGCGACGCGGTCCTCCTCGGCACCCGCGGAGACACCGCCCAGGCCGGTCCGCCAGGCGACCCGGCATCCACCCCGGAAGCGAAGTAGCAGCGTGAAGCGTCATCTCATCTCGGCCGCCGACCTCACCCGCGACGACGCGCTCCTGATCCTCGACACCGCCGAGGAACTCGCGCACGTCGCGGAACGCCCCATCAAGAAGCTCCCCACCCTGCGCGGGCGCACCGTCGTCAACCTGTTCTTCGAGGACTCCACCCGCACCCGGATCTCCTTCGAAGCGGCCGCCAAGCGGCTCTCCGCGGACGTCATCAACTTCTCCGCCAAGGGCTCCTCGGTCTCCAAAGGCGAAAGCCTCAAGGACACCGCGCTGACCCTCCAGGCGATGGGCGCCGACGCGGTCGTCATCCGGCACCACGCCTCCGGCGCGCCGCACACCCTCGCAAACTCCGGCTGGCTGCGCGGCTCCGTCGTCAACGCCGGCGACGGCACCCACGAGCACCCCACCCAGGCCCTCCTCGACGCGTTCACCATGCGCCGCCACCTGAACGCGGGCAAGGGGGACCTGGACGGCCGCAAGATCACCGTCGTCGGCGACGTCCTGCACAGCCGCGTCGCACGCTCCAACGTGCTGCTGCTCGCCACCCTCGGCGCCGAGGTCACGCTGGTCGCCCCGCCGACGCTGCTGCCGATCGGCATCGAGACCTGGCCGTGCCGGGTGTCCTACGACCTGGACGCGGTCCTGGCCAAGTCCGACGCGGTCATGATGCTGCGCGTCCAGCGCGAGCGCATGAACGCCTCCTACTTCCCGACCGAGCGCGAGTACTCCCGCCGCTACGGCCTGGACCGCAAGCGCATGGACGCGCTCCCCGAGCACGCCATCGTCATGCACCCCGGCCCGATGAACCGCGGCATGGAAATCGCCGCCGAAGTCGCCGACTCGACCCGCTCGACCATCGTCGAGCAGGTCACCAACGGCGTCAGCGTCCGCATGGCCGTCCTGTACCTGCTGCTCGGCGGATCCGAGCCCGCCATCACCACAACCGAGGAGTCCGCGAAGTGAGCACGTACCTGATCAAGAACGCCAAGGTCCTTGGCGGCGACGCACAGGACGTGCTCATCTCCGACGGCCGTATTGCCGAGATTGCCGAGATTGCCGAGATCGGGCACGGCCTCGAGCCCGCCGACGCCGTGCAGATCATCGACGCCGAAGGCCACATCCTGCTCCCCGGCCTCGTCGACCTGCACACGCACCTGCGCGAGCCCGGCCGCGAGGACGCCGAGACCGTCGAGACCGGCACCCGCGCCGCCGCCCTCGGCGGCTACACCGCCGTGCACGCCATGGCCAACACCGACCCGGTCGCCGACACCGCCGGCGTCGTCGAGCAGGTCTGGCGCCTCGGCCAGGAAGCCGGCCGCTGCGACGTCCACCCCGTCGGCGCCGTCACCATCGGCCTCAACGGCGAACGCCTCGCCGAACTCGGCGCCATGCACGACTCCGCCGCCAACGTGAAGGTCTTCTCCGACGACGGCAAGTGCGTCCACGACGCCGTCATCATGCGCCGCGCCCTCGAATACGTGAAGGCGTTCGACGGCGTCGTCGCCCAGCACGCCCAGGAGCCCCGCCTCACCGAAGGCGCCCAGATGAACGAGGGCACCGTCTCCGGCGTCCTCGGCCTCCGCGGCTGGCCCGCCGTCGCCGAAGAGGCGATCATCGCCCGCGACGTCCTCCTCACCGCGCACGTCGGCTCCCGCCTGCACGTCTGCCACGTCTCCACGGCCGGCTCCGTCGAGATCATCCGCTGGGCCAAGTCCAAGGGCTGGGACGTCACCGCCGAGGTCACCCCGCACCACCTCCTCCTCACCGACGAGCTGGTCCGCTCCTACGACCCCGTCTACAAGGTCAACCCGCCGCTGCGCACCGCCGCCGACGTCGCCGCGCTCCGCGAAGGCCTCGCCGACGGCACCATCGACGCCGTCGCCACCGACCACGCCCCGCACCCGTCCGAGGACAAGGACTGCGAGTGGGCCGTCGCGGCCATGGGCATGCTCGGCCTCGAGACCGCCCTCGGCATCGTGCAGCAGACCATGGTCGACACCGGTCTGATGGACTGGGCCGGCGTCGCCGACCGCATGTCCGCACGCCCCGCACGCATCGGCCGCCTCGGCGGCCACGGCCGCCCCATCGCCGTCGGCGAGCCCGCCAACCTGGTTCTCGTCGACCCCGCGGCACGGCGTACCGTCGAACCGTCAGAACTCGCCTCGCGGAGCGCGAACACCCCCTACGCCGGCATGGAACTCCCCGGCCGCGTGGTGGCGACCTTCCTGCGCGGCGTACCGACGGTGATCGACGGGAAGCTCGCGTGAACACTCGCATTCTGGCCGCTGCGGAAGACGCGGCCGAGAAGAAGTCCGCGAACGTGTCCGACTGGGGCGGCTACCTGCTCTGGGTCGGCATCTTCGCGGTGCTCATCCTCGGCCTGTACTTCCTGATGTGGCGCGCCTGGCAGAAGCGGGCCCGCCGCCAGGCGGACCTGCCCGCGCCCGCCGAGGCCCCCGCCGAAGCGGGGACGCCGCTGCTGCCGGAGCTGGCCGGCCGCTACTTCGGCAGCACCGTCGCCGGGCAGTGGCTGAACCGGATCGTCGCGCACGGCCTCGGCACGCGCAGCGCCGCGGACCTCACCCTGACCGAAAAGGGCTTGCGAGTGGACCGCCCCGCCGCGGCAGGATTCTTCATCCCCGCCGGGGACCTGGTCGAGGCCCGCTTCGAGAAGGCCATGGCCGGCAAGGTGCTGCCCGAAGGCGGCCTGCTGGTCGTGACCTGGAAGCTCGGCGACACACAGCTGGACTCCGGCTTCCGCAGCGACCACGCCGCGGAACACGACGCATGGGTCGACGCCGTCAACCGCCTCGGCCGGCCCCTCGCCCACCACCACCCTTCTTCGGAGCCGCTCCGCGGCGCACCTCTTATGGGCGATGTACCGGCCCCGAACGGCACGAACAAGGAAGGCACCGCACAGTGACCGCACAGAACGCCCAGGCCGCGGGCCCAGCCGTCCTCGTCTTGGAGGACGGCCGCACCTTCCGCGGCAGCGCGTACGGCGCCGTGGGGGAGACCTTCGGAGAAGCAGTGTTCTCCACCGGCATGTCCGGCTATCAGGAGACCCTCACCGACCCGTCGTACCACCGCCAGGTCGTCGTCATGACGGCCCCGCACGTCGGCAACACCGGCGTCAACGACGAGGACCCCGAGTCCTCGCGCATCTGGGTGTCCGGGTACGTCGTCCGTGATCCCGCGCGCCGCTCCTCGAACTGGCGTGCGCAGCGCAGCCTCGACGAGGAACTCGTCACGTACGGCGTGGTCGGCATCTCCGGCATCGACACCCGCGCCCTCACCCGCCACCTGCGCGAACGCGGTGCGATGCGGGTCGGCATCTTCTCCGGTGCGGCCATCTCCGACGACGCCACGCTGCTCGCCAAGGTCCGCAACGCGCCCGAGATGACCGGCGCCGACCTGGCCGGCGAGGTCGCCACCAAGGAGCCCTATGTGGTTCCGGCGATCGGTGCCAAGAAGTTCACCGTCGCCGCGCTCGACCTCGGCATCAAGGGCATGACCCCGCACCGCATGGCCGAACGCGGCATCGAGGTGCACGTGCTGCCCGCCAACGCCACCGCCGACGACGTGTACGCCGTCGACCCGGACGGCGTGTTCTTCTCCAACGGCCCCGGCGACCCCGCCACCGCCGACCACCAGGTCGCCGTCGCCCGCGCCGTCCTGGACCGCGGCACGCCGTTCTTCGGCATCTGCTTCGGCAACCAGATCCTCGGCCGCGCGCTCGGCTTCGGCACCTACAAGCTGAAGTACGGCCACCGCGGCATCAACCAGCCCGTGCAGGACCGCACCACCGGCAAGGTCGAGGTCACCGCGCACAACCACGGCTTCGCCGTCGACGCGCCCCTCGACAAGGTGAGCGAGACCCCGTACGGCCGCGTCGAGGTCACCCACGTGTGCCTCAACGACAACGTCGTCGAAGGCCTCGGCCTGCTCGACAAGCCGGCGTTCAGCGTGCAGTACCACCCCGAGGCGGCGGCCGGACCGCACGACGCCGCCTACCTGTTCGACCGCTTCGTCGACCTGATGACTGCCAACCCGCAGATCAACCCGCAGATCAACCCGCAGAACAATTCGGAGAGCAAGAGTGCCTAAGCGCAGCGACCTGAAGTCCGTCCTGGTCGTCGGCTCGGGCCCGATCGTCATCGGCCAGGCCGCCGAGTTCGACTACTCCGGCACCCAGGCGTGCCGGGTCCTCAAGGCCGAAGGCCTGCGGGTCATCCTGGTCAACTCCAACCCGGCCACGATCATGACCGACCCGGAGGTGGCCGACGCGACGTACGTCGAGCCGATCACCCCCGAGTACGTCGAGAAGATCATCGCCAAGGAGCGCCCCGACGCCCTCCTGCCGACCCTCGGCGGCCAGACCGCGCTCAACACCGCGGTCGCGCTCAGCGAGAACGGCGTCCTGGAGAAGTACAACGTCGAACTCATCGGCGCGAACATCGACTCCATCCAGAAGGGCGAGGACCGCGACCTGTTCAAGGGCGTCGTCGAACGCGTCCGGGAGAAGATCGGGCACGGCGAGTCCGCCCGCTCGGTCATCTGCCACACGATGGACGAGGTCCTCGCCGGCGTCGACACCCTCGGCGGCTACCCCGTCGTCGTCCGCCCCTCGTTCACCATGGGCGGCGCCGGCTCCGGTTTCGCGCACGACGAGGAAGACCTGCGCCGCATCGCCGGCCAGGGCCTCGCGCTCTCCCCGACCACCGAGGTGCTCCTCGAGGAGTCCATCCTCGGCTGGAAGGAGTACGAGCTGGAGCTGATGCGCGACAAGCACGACAACGTCGTGGTCGTCTGCTCCATCGAGAACTTCGACCCGATGGGCGTGCACACCGGCGACTCGATCACCGTCGCCCCCGCCATGACCCTCACCGACCGCGAGTACCAGCGGCTCCGCGACATCGGCATCGCGGTCATCCGCGAGGTCGGCGTCGACACCGGCGGCTGCAACATCCAGTTCGCGGTCAACCCCGACGACGGCCGCATCATCGTCATCGAGATGAACCCGCGCGTGTCCCGCTCGTCGGCGCTCGCGTCCAAGGCCACCGGCTTCCCGATCGCCAAGATCGCCGCCCGCCTCGCCGTCGGCTACACCCTCGACGAGATCCCCAACGACATCACGCAGGAGACCCCCGCGTCGTTCGAGCCCACGCTCGACTACGTCGTCGTCAAGGTCCCCCGCTTCGCGTTCGAGAAGTTCCCGGCCGCCGACTCCAGCCTCACCACCACGATGAAGTCGGTCGGCGAGGCCATGGCCATCGGCCGCAACTTCACCGAGGCCCTGCAGAAGGCCCTCCGGTCGCTGGAGAAGAAGGGCTCGCAGTTCGCCTTCCACGGCACCCCCGGCGACAAGGCCACCCTCCTCGACCTCGCCAAGACGCCCACCGACGGCCGCATCAACACCGTCATGGACGCCATCCGCGCGGGCGCGACCCCCGACGAACTCTTCGCGTCGACCCGCATCGACCCGTGGTTCCTCGACCAGCTCTACCTGGTCCACGAGGTCGCCGGCGAGATCGAAGCCGCCACCGAACTCACCCCCGAGGTCCTGCGCCTCGCCAAGCGGCACGGCTTCTCCGACGCCCAGATCGCGGGCATCCGCGGACTCCGCGAAGACGTCGTCCGCGAGGTCCGGCACGCCCTCGGCATCCGCCCGGTCTACAAGACGGTCGACACCTGCGCCGCCGAGTTCGCCGCGAAGACGCCCTACCACTACTCGTCCTACGACGAGGAGACCGAGGTGGCGCCCCGCGACAAGCCCGCGGTGATCATCCTCGGCTCCGGGCCGAACCGCATCGGGCAGGGCATCGAGTTCGACTACTCGTGCGTGCACGCCGCGTTCGCCCTCGCCGACGCCGGCTACGAGACCGTCATGGTCAACTGCAACCCCGAGACCGTCTCGACCGACTACGACACGTCGGACCGGCTCTACTTCGAGCCGCTCACCCTCGAAGACGTCCTCGAGATCGTGCACGCCGAGCAGCAGGCCGGCCCCGTCGCGGGCGTCCTCGTCCAGCTCGGCGGCCAGACCCCGCTCGGCCTCGCCCAGGCCCTCAAGGACAACGGCGTGCCCATCGCGGGCACCTCGCCCGAGGCCATCCACCTCGCCGAGGAACGCGGCGCTTTCGGCCGCGTCCTGCACGAGGCCGGACTGACCGCGCCCAAGCACGGCACCGCGTTCTCCTTCGACGAGGCCAAGGCCATCGCCGACGAGATCGGCTACCCGGTCCTGGTCCGCCCGTCGTACGTCCTCGGCGGCCGCGGCATGGAGATCGTCTACGACGAGGAATCCCTCGCCACCTACCTCGAGCAGAACGCCGGGCTGGTGTCCGACCACCCGGTCCTCGTCGACCGGTTCCTCGACGACGCCATCGAGATCGACGTCGACGCCCTCTACGACGGCGAGGACCTGTACCTCGGCGGTGTCATGGAGCACATCGAGGAAGCCGGCATCCACTCCGGCGACTCCGCGTGCGCCCTCCCGCCGATCACCCTCGGCGGCTTCGACATCAAGCGGCTCCGCGCCGCCACCCGCGGCATCGCCGAAGGCGTCGGCGTCCGCGGCCTGATCAACATCCAGTTCGCGCTGGCCGGGGACATCCTCTACGTCCTCGAAGCCAACCCGCGCGCCTCCCGCACGGTGCCGTTCGTCTCCAAGGCGACCGCGGTACCGCTCGCCAAAGCCGCCGCACGCGTCTCCCTCGGCGCCACGATCGCCGAACTCCGCGCCGAAGGCCTCCTCCCGGCCGACGGCGACGGCGGCACCCTGCCGATGGACGCGCCGATCGCCGTCAAGGAAGCCGTCCTCCCGTGGAACCGCTTCCGCGACGAGCACGGCCGCGGCGTCGACACGGTGCTCTCCCCGGAGATGCGCTCGACCGGCGAGGTCATGGGCATCGACGCGTTCTTCGGCACCGCCTACGCCAAGTCGCAGGCCGGCGCCTACGGCGCACTCCCGACCAAGGGCCGCGCGTTCGTCTCGGTCGCCAACCGCGACAAGCGCTCCATGGTCTTCCCGGTCAAGGCGCTCGTCGACCTCGGCTTCGAGATCCTCGCCACCCAGGGCACCGCCGAGGTGCTGCGCCGCAACGGCGTCACCGCCACCATCGTGCGCAAGCACAGCGAAGGCACCGGCCCGAACGGCGAGCCGACCATCGTCCAGCTGATCCACGACGGCGCGGTCGACCTCATCGTCAACACGCCGTTCGGCACCGGCGGCCGCCTCGACGGCTACGAGATCCGCACCGCGGCCGTCACCCGCGGCGTCCCGAGCATCACCA
Organism: Uniformispora flossi; assembly: GCF_049534875.1. Taxonomy (NCBI): domain Bacteria; kingdom Bacillati; phylum Actinomycetota; class Actinomycetes; order Kitasatosporales; family Streptomycetaceae; genus Uniformispora; species Uniformispora flossi. The sequence goes on along the minus strand of NZ_JBMULZ010000014.1, from coordinate 88,681 downwards.
CCGTGCAGGGCTTCGCCGCGGCCGTCCAGGGCATCGGCGCGCTCGTCGCGGGCGACATCGGCGTCCGCTCCCTCCAGGAGCACGCCGAACACCTCATCGCGGCACGCGAGAGCTGACATGACCGGCAAGGGGTCCCCCGGAAGCACCGGGGGACCCCTTGGCATGCCCCGCCGCATACCCCTTGGCATGCCCCGCCGTACGCCGGGCCGGACGCCCGGCCCCCGCCGCCCCCTGCCCGCCCGCCTCGCCGAGAGAGCCGACCACCGATGAGCTACCCGCTGTTCTTCAAGTACGTCCTGCGCAACCTCGACCCCGAGCAGGCCCACCACCTCGCCTTCGGCGCCATCCGCGCGGTCGGCCGCGTCCCCGGCGGCCGCACCGCCCTCGCCAAGGTCCTCGCCCCGCGCGACCCCGCCCTGGCCGTCCGCGCCTTCGGCATCGACTTCCCCGGCCCGTTCGGCCTCGCCGCCGGCTTCGACAAGAACGCCGTCGGCATCGACGAACTCGGCGCCCTCGGCTTCGACTTCGTGGAAATCGGCACGGTCACCGCACAGGCCCAGCCGGGCAACCCCAAGAAGCGCCTGTTCCGGCTCGTCGAGGACCGCGCCGTCGTCAACCGCATGGGCTTCAACAACGACGGCGCCACCGCCGTCGCCGCCCGCCTGCACGCCCGCGGCCCGCGCCGCCCGAAGCACCCGACCGTGCTCGGCGTCAACATCGGCAAGACCAAGGTCGTCCCCGAGGCCGAAGCCGCCGCGGACTACGTCGCCTCCACGGAGAAGCTCGCGCGGCACGCCGACTACCTCGTCGTCAACGTCTCCTCGCCCAACACCCCCGGCCTGCGCAACCTGCAGGCCGTCGAGCACCTGCGGCCGCTGCTCGCCGCGGTCCGGGACGCCGCCGACCGGACCGTCACCGCACGCCGCGTCCCGCTGCTCGTCAAGATCGCTCCCGACCTCGCCGACGACGACATCGACGCGGTCGCCGACCTCGCCCTCGAACTCGGCCTGGACGGCATCATCGCCACCAACACCACCATCGGCCGCGACGGCCTGCGGTCCTCCCGCGCCGAGGTCGAGGCGTGCGGCGCGGGCGGCCTGTCCGGCGCCCCCCTCAAGGCCCGCTCCCTGGAGGTCCTGCGCCGTCTGCGCGCCCGTGTGGGCGACCGGATCGTGCTGGTCGGGGTCGGCGGCGTGGAGAACGCCGCGGACGTCTGGGAGCGCCTGGAAGCCGGTGCCACCCTCGTCCAGGGCTACACCGGGTTCATCTACGAAGGCCCGTTCTGGTGCCGCAAGATCCACCGCGAGCTGAGCGACCGCCTGCGCACGTCCACGTACACCTCCCTCGCCGAACTCACGGCCGCGACGAGCGCCGACCGCGCTCGCGGCACGAACGCCGACTAACCGGGCAAAACCCACCCGTTCATCAACCTCAACCCGAGAGTGAGACCCCCGATGGTGCAGCCGTTCGGCGCCCGCCTCCGCGCCGCGATGGACGAGCGCGGCCCCCTCTGCGTCGGCATCGACCCGCACGCCGCCCTCCTGCAGGCCTGGGGCCTCGGCGACGACGTCGCCGGGCTGGAAACCTTCACCCGCACCGTGGTCGAGGCCCTCGCCGACCGGGTCGCCGTCCTGAAGCCGCAGAGCGCGTTCTTCGAGCGGTTCGGCAGCAAGGGCGTCGCGGTCCTCGAACAGGCCGTCGCGGACGCCCGCGCGGCCGGCGCCCTCGTGATCATGGATGCCAAGCGCGGCGACATCGGCTCGACGATGGCCGGATATGCCGCCGCCTACGTCGACAAGAACAGCCCGCTCGCCTCCGACGCGGTCACCGTCAGCCCGTACCTCGGCTTCGGCTCGCTGCGGCCGGTTCTCGACCTCGCCGCCGAGCACGGCGCGGGCGTCTTCGTCCTCGCGCTCACCTCGAACCCCGAGGGCGCCGAGGTCCAGCGCGCGGTCACCGCCGACGGGACCGAGGTCGCCGCCGCGATGCTCCGGCACATCGCGGTCGAGAACGCGGGCGCCGCACCGCTCGGCTCGGTCGGCGCGGTGGTCGGTGCGACGCTCGGCGACACCGGCGTCGACCTCGCCGTCAACGGGCCGCTGCTGGCGCCCGGCATCGGGGCCCAGGGCGCGACTCCCGCGGACATCCCGCGGGTTTTCGGCGCAGCCGCCCGCAACGTCGTCCCGAGCGTCAGCCGGGAGATCCTGCGGCACGGGCCGTCCGTCGACGCACTCCGCGAGTCGGCGGCGCGCTACGCGGACGAGTGCCGCGACGTGGTCGCGGGCTGACCGCGTCGGGGACGCCCGGGAGCGGGACGAAAACCGCGACCGGAACCGCGACCGAAACCGCGACCGAAACCCCCTGTCCCAATAGTCGCTTTTGTTACGCAGAAACCCTTTTTGACGGCCGGCCAGTCCGGCCGATCGTCAGGCAAAGTCCCCCTGGGGTTGACTTTTCGGCGGTTTCGGGCGACGCGGCGCGTTCCGCCGACTAGGCTCCCTGACAAGCTCACTCGGTCGAGCGTTTCGCGTTGCCGCGGGCGCTGTGACCAGCTAGGTTCCACAGTTGCGGTCGCCCGAAGGGGGGCGGCCGAGGACAGCAACCATCCGGTGTATCGAAGTCCGAGGTGACACGGCGTGGCTCTTCCGCCCCTGACCCCCGAACAGCGCGCAGCCGCGCTCGCGAAGGCCGCTGAGGCTCGGCGGGAGCGTGCCGCGGTCAAGAACCGCCTCAAGCACTCCAACGCCTCCTTGCACGAGGTGATCAAGGAGGGCCAGACCAACGACGTCATCGGCAAGATGAAGGTCTCGGCTCTGCTCGAATCGCTGCCCGGCGTCGGCAAGGTCCGCGCCAAGCAGCTCATGGAGAAGCTCAACATTTCCGAGACGCGGCGCGTCCGCGGCCTCGGGTCGAACCAGATCGCGTCGCTGGAGCGCGAGTTCGGCGGCAAGTAATCCCGACCGGGCCGTCCCCGGCCCCGGCAGAAGGCACTGAAAACAGCACCATGCACGACGCGAAGCAGCATCGCCGGCTCACCGTGCTCTCCGGCCCCTCGGGGGTCGGCAAGAGCACGGTGGTCGCGCACCTCCGCAGTACCCACCCCGATGTGTGGCTGTCGGTGTCCGCGACCACCCGCACTCCCCGCCCGGGCGAGGTCGACGGGGTCCAGTACCACTTCGTCGACGGCGGGCAATTCGACAAGCTCGTCGCGTCCGACGAGCTGCTCGAATGGGCCGAATTCGCGGGCAACCGCTACGGCACCCCGCGTCAGCCGGTCCTCGACCGACAGGCGGACGGCGTGCCGACGCTGCTGGAAATCGAACTCGAAGGCGCCCGCCAGGTCCGCCGGGCCATGCCCGACGCGCTTCTGGTCTTCCTCGCCCCGCCTTCCTGGGACGAACTGGTCCGCCGCCTGGTCGGCCGCGGCACCGAATCGCCCGAGGTCATCGAGCGCCGTTTGGCGCAGGCCAAGGTGGAATTGGCGGCGGAATCGGAATTCGACGTGACGCTGGTGAACACGTCCGTCGAGGATGTGTCGCGGGAACTGCTAGCCTTGATGAACGTTTCCTGAATCGAATGAGATCCTGACCGCCGTGTGTCCCATCCCGGCAGTCGAGGGTCGTTAGGGAAGGCCCCCGCATTGTCCGTCTCTTCTTCCGCGCCCGAGGGCATCATCAACCCGCCGATCGACCAGCTTCTGGAGATCGCCGACTCGAAGTACAGCCTGGTGATCTACGCGGCGAAGCGGGCTCGGCAGATCAACGCCTACTACTCGCAGCTCGGCGAGGGCCTGCTCGAGTACGTCGGCCCGCTGGTGGACACCCACGTCCACGAGAAGCCGCTGTCGATCGCGATGCGTGAGATCAACTCCGGCATGCTGACCGCGGAGCCCCTCGAAGGCTGACGCGCCACAGACGCCGATCGGGCCCGGCCGCACCCCGTTGGGGAGCGGCCGGGCCCGAGGCGTTCGTGCGGCAATCGGCCTTGCCCGCACCGGAGTTGCCCGTCTCCGCGATCCGGCGTCAGGCGCCGATGCCGCGCCGGTTCGCCCGCGCTGTCGCGGCGTCGCTACGCTCGAAGCCCGTGAGGCAGACCGCCCGCCCAGGCAGGGAGACGTACCGATGACCAGTCAGCCCCGTCCCCGCGTGGTGCTCGGCGTGTCCGGCGGCATCGCCGCCTACAAGGCGTGCGACGTGCTGCGCCGGTTCACCGAGTCCGGGCACGAGGTGCGCGTGGTGCCGACCGCCGCCGCGCTCAAGTTCGTCGGCGCCCCCACGTGGGCCGCGCTGTCGGGGCAGCCGGTCGCCACCGAGGTGTGGAACGACGTCCACGAAGTCCCGCACGTCCGCATCGGGCAGAACGCCGACCTGGTGATCGTCGCGCCCGCCACCGCCGACGTCCTCGCCAAGGCCGCGCACGGCATCGCCGACGACCTGCTGACCAACACGCTCCTGACCGCCCGCTGTCCCGTCGTGTTCGCGCCCGCGATGCACACCGAGATGTGGGAGCACCCCGCGACCCGCGAGAACGTCGCCACGCTGCGCCGCCGCGGCGCGATCGTCCTCGAACCTGCGGTCGGGCGGCTCACCGGCAAGGACACCGGCAAGGGCCGGCTGCCCGACCCCGAGGAGATCTTCCTCGCCGCGCGCCGCGCCCTCGTCCGCGGCACCGCGGAAGCCGACCTGGCCGGGCGGCACATCGTCGTGTCGGCGGGCGGCACGCGGGAACCCCTCGACCCGGTGCGGTTCCTCGGCAACCGCTCGTCCGGCAAGCAGGGCTACGCGCTGGCCCGCACCGCGGTCGCCCGCGGCGCCCGGGTCACGCTGGTGTCCGCGAACGTCTCGCTCGCCGACCCCGCGGGCGCCGACGTCGTGCGGGTCGGTACCGCCGTCGAACTCCGCGAGGCCGTGCTGAAGGCCGCCGCCGACGCCGACTGCGTCGTGATGGCCGCGGCGGTCGCCGACTTCCGGCCGGTCGCCTACGCGGGCGGCAAGATCAAGAAGACCGACGCCGAGCCCGACCCCATCGCGCTGGTGAAGAACCCCGATGTCCTCGCCGAGATCTCCCGCGACCGGGTGCGCGCCGGACAGGTCGTCGTCGGGTTCGCCGCGGAGACCGACGACGTGCTGGCCAACGGGCGCGCCAAGCTCGCGCGCAAGGGGTGCGACCTGCTGGTCGTGAACGAGGTGGGGGAGACCCGCACGTTCGGCGCGGACGGCAACGAAGCCGTGCTCCTCGGCGCGGACGGCACCGAGACCCCCGTCCCGTTCGGGCCCAAGGACGAACTCGCGGACGCCGTATGGGACCGGGTCGTGGGACTGCTCCCGGAGCCGCCGACCGACCGGTAGGCCGGACGGGCGCGTGAGCAACGCCACGTCGTCTCCCGATGCGGGCACCCGCTCCGGATTCGCAGGTCGTAGGGCTACACTCGGGCCAGAATCCGGCTCGACGCGCCTGCCGCGGACGCGCCGACCAGCCAGCAGCCGCTGCAACACCAGGGAGCGATGTGTCCCGTCGACTGTTCACCTCGGAGTCCGTGACCGAAGGTCACCCGGACAAGATCGCCGACCAGATCAGCGACTCGATCCTGGATGCGCTCCTCAAGGAAGACCCCCGGTCCCGGGTCGCCGTCGAGACGCTCATCACCACCGGCCAGGTCCACGTCGCCGGCGAGGTGACGACCAAGGGCTACGCGGACATCCCCACCATCGTCCGCGACCGCGTCCTGGAAATCGGCTACGACAGCTCGAAGAAGGGCTTCGACGGCGCGTCCTGCGGCGTCTCGGTGTCCATCGGCTCGCAGTCGCCCGACATCGCCCAGGGCGTCGACGACGCCTACGAGGCGCGCGTCGAAGGCGACGACGACGAACTCGACCGCCAGGGCGCCGGCGACCAGGGCCTCATGTTCGGCTACGCGTGCGACGACACGCCCGAGCTGATGCCGCTGCCGATCACGCTGGCGCACCGCCTCTCGCACCGCCTGTCCGAGGTGCGCAAGAACGGGACCATCCCCTACCTGCGCCCGGACGGCAAGACCCAGGTCACCATCGAGTACGACGGCGACCGCCCGGTCCGCCTCGACACCGTCGTCGTGTCCACGCAGCACGCCGCCGACATCGACCTCGACTCGCTGCTCGCCCCGGACATCCGCGAGTACGTCGTCGAGCCCGAGCTGGCCGCGCTCGACATCGACACCGAGGGCTACCGCCTGCTGGTCAACCCGACCGGGCGCTTCGAGATCGGCGGCCCGATGGGCGACGCCGGCCTCACCGGCCGCAAGATCATCATCGACACGTACGGCGGCATGGCCCGCCACGGCGGCGGCGCGTTCTCCGGCAAGGACCCGTCCAAGGTGGACCGCTCGGCCGCGTACGCGATGCGCTGGGTCGCCAAGAACGTCGTCGCCGCGGGCCTCGCGCGCCGCTGCGAGGTGCAGGTCGCGTACGCGATCGGCAAGGCCGCCCCGGTCGGCCTCTTCGTCGAGACGTTCGGTACCGAGACCCTCCCGGTCGAGAAGATCCAGGCCGCCATCGCCCAGGTCTTCGACCTGCGCCCGGCCGCGATCATCCGCGACCTGGACCTGCTGCGCCCGATCTACGCGCAGACCGCCGCGTACGGCCACTTCGGCCGCGACCTCCCGGACTTCACCTGGGAGCGCACCGACCGCGTGGACGCCCTCAAGGCGGCCGCGGGCTCCTGACCCACCGGTCCGGTCTCCGCACCGGACCGCGCGACACCGGACCATCCGACGGCCCGGCGACTCCGACGAGTCGCCGGGCCGTCGGTGTTTTCCCCCAGTAATGGCAGGAATCTTGATATTCATGGGGGTGAAAGCCTGGTGCGGGAACGATCCTCCTGTCATGATTTTTCCCGCTGACACGTGTCAGCAGTCGTGACGGCCACGCCACCTCTCCTCCGGGCGATGCCGTCAAGCGCGGTTCCACCTGCCGTTCCACCCGCGGGGCTCTCGGGCACCGGCCGTTCCGGGTGCGCCCCGGCAACCCTCATTGAACGACCGGTGATACGCACATGACCCACACCCCTGTCCGCCCCTCCGCAGAGGGCGCGGCACCGCCCCCCGCGGCGGTCCCGTCCGGTCCCGCCGCCGGGAAGCGCCGGCTCGGGCCGCTGTACGTGACGCTGCCGATGGCCAACGTCGCGCTCTACCTGGTGTGGATGGCGGCGGGCTCGTACCTGATCCCCAAGCAGGTCATGGAGATCACCGGGGGCACGGACCCCGACGCGCTGAAGAACGCGGTCGCCATCGGCGCGCTTCTTGCCGCCGTAGGCAACCCGGTTTTCGGGATGCTGTCCGACCGCACGCGCTCGCGGATGGGCCGCCGCGCCCCGTGGATCCTGCTGTGCGGCGGCCTCGGCGCGCTCGCGCTGTGCGGGCAGGCCCAGGCCGACTCCGTCTTCGTCCTCGCCCTGACGTGGGGCGCCGTCCAGTTCATCCTCAACGGCTACCAGGCGGCGGTCACCGCGGTCATGCCGGACCGGGTGCCGCCCGCCAAGTACGGCGTCGTGTCCGGGCTCGTCGGCCTGGGCACCCCGCTGGCGATCCTCATCAGCGCGTACGTCATCGGCGGCGTCGACATGTCGCGGTTCGGCTTCGACGGCGTGATCGGCGGCTTCGACGGCAAGTTCGGCGGCGCCGACGGCTACTACTTCCTGGCCGTCTGCGTGGTCGTCGCGGCGGTCCTCTTCGTGGTCGCGACGCCGGACGAGTCCAGCAAGGACATGGCCGTCGAGAAGTTCGACCTCAAGAAGTTCCTGGCGGACTTCTGGGTGAGCCCCCGCAAGTACCCGGACTTCGCCTGGGCGTTCGTGTCCCGCTTCGGCGTCATGGCGGGCTACTTCATCTCGCTGACGTACAGCTACTACATCACCATCGAGTACATCAAGGTGCCGGCGGAGGACGTCGACCCGGTAACGGGTTACCTGATGGTCGTGAGTGCGATCGCCACGATCGTGGCGTCCGTGATCGTCGGGAAGATCGCCGACCGGGTGCGCGCGGTCAAGCCGTTCGTGCTGGCGTCCGGCGTGGCGTCCGGGATCTCGCTGATGATCCCGCTGTGGTGGCCGACCGTCGGCGGGCTCGCGGCGTTCAACATCGTGAACGGTTTCGCGTTCGGCATGTACATGGCCGTCGACATGGCGCTGATCACCCAGGTGCTGCCGGCCGGGAACGACGCGGGCAAGGACATGGGCATCATCAACATCGCCAACGCGGCTCCGCAGGTGGCCGCGCCGTTCGTGGCGTCGTGGATCGTCGACGCGGGCGGGTACGGGGCGATCTTCCCGGTCTCCGGGGCGATCGGGATCGTCGGGGCGCTCGCGGTGGTCATGGTCAAGCACGTGAAATAGGTGGCCTTGCCGGTCATATTGTCGTACAAATAACGGGCCTGAGCGCCGCGCCTGCGTCCCACCCCGGGACCTCCTCGCCGGAGACGCGGCGCTCAACCGCGTTCCGCGGCAACCCGGTTGCGCGACACCGCCCGCCCGGGCGGGCGGTGAAGAGTGGGGCTAGCCCCATCCCCACGGGGCCGCGGAATCTTTACCGTCGATGACATGCTGACCCGACCCGGAATGCGCGCGTCCGACGTCGACAGGGAAGCCGCGGTCGCGCTGCTGAAGGACCACCACGCCGAGGGGCGCCTGACCCTCGACGAGTTCGACGAGCGCATCGGGGCCGCCTACGCCGCCGTCACGCTCGGCGAACTCGCCCGCCTGATCAGCGACTTGCCGCCGCCGGTACGCCTCGAATACGACGTCGCCCTGCTGCGCGGCCAGCCGGTCCCCGCCACACCGCCGCCCGCGCCGTCCCCGCCGCGCCCCGCCGACCCGGCACCGTGGCCGGCCGACGCCTTCCGGCCCCCGGCCCGCGGCCGACCGCCGCATCGCGAGCCGGTGAACGGCCGCGCCATCCTGCACGGCCTGTGGACCGCACTGTTCGCGGTCACCGGCGTCAACACCGCAATCTGGTTCCTGGTCCTGATCACCCACGGCCCGGTCTACTTCTGGCCGATCTGGGTCTTCGGCCCGGCGGGCGCGGTCCTGGGTGCGGCCGAGCTGTGCGTGCGCCGGCACGGGGAGAGCGAGCGCTGAGGGCGGGGGCTGAGGGCGGGGGCTGAGGGCGGGGGCTGAGGTGCGGGCCGACCGACCCGGCGCGCGCCTGAGCAGCCGGGCCCGTCGGCGTCCGTACCGGGCCCACGCCGAGACCGCCTCCGACCGATCCGCCCTCACACGCCCACCACGCCCCCCGAGTGGGCGCCCGGCGGCTTGGGTGGCCCCGGCGGATCCGGGTCTTCGGTCCCGAGCAACTGTCCGCACGCAGCCAGAGGAGAGTCGGCACGGCCGCGTCGCCGTGCGCTCGGGCCAACTGGCCGCGCCGCCGACCGCAGCCGACCGCAGCCGCGCCGACTCCCGCTCCTTTGCCCCTGCCGCGTGAGCCCGTGCGCTCTTGCCCGAGCTCACCGTTGCCCTCCAGCAGTCGCGCCCCGGCCCCGGCCGAGGCTTTGCGCCGTCGTACGTCTGCCGATCGCACGGTGCCGCAGCGTCGCACCGGCTCGGAATCCGGTTCGGCCGGCGCACCGGAGCCAACCGGGACCGCCGTCCGTCCCCGCCCCCCCGCGTGCGAGCGGCGGACGGCACGCGCGCCCGGCCGAGCCCACCCGTTGCCGCGCCCGGCGACACCCCTGGCAGGCCCGCGCTTCCTTGGCTCGCGGTCGAGCCCCCCGTCCCCCCTCCTGCGTGCCCGGCCGTCGACTTCCGCCACCCGGCCTCACCCCGGTGGCCCGCCGCCCCGGCTCCCGGTCGGCCCCTCCGCCCCCGCCCCCACCCCTGCGTGCCCCGCCGTCGACTGTCCCCCTGGTCTGGGAAAATGCGGGTGTGGGTGAGCACACGGCGGGGGAGGACGGCGGGCGGTCTCCGGCTCCGGGGGAGCAGATGGAGATCGCGGTTGCCGCTGCGCGGAAGGCCGCGAAGAAGGCCAAGCCGAAGAAGGCGCCGGTGCTCGCCGCCGAGTTGCCGGTGGCACGGGTGGCCGTGGACAAGGGGCTTTCGCACCTCGACCAGTTCTACGACTATGCGGTGCCGGAGACGATGGCGGACACCGCCAAGCCCGGCGTGCGGGTGCGGGTCCGGTTCGGCGGGCACGCGTCCGGCGACCGGCGGCGCGGTGGCGGGCTGGTCGACGGGATCGTCGTCGACCGGTTGGCCGCGTCGGACTACAGCGGTCCGCTGGCGCGGATCGAGCGGGTCCTGTCGCCCGAGCCCGTGCTGCCCGCCCGCATGCTCGATCTCGCCCGCGCGGTTGCCGACCGGTACGCGGGCACCCTCGCGGACGTCCTGTCCCTCGCGCTTCCGCCCCGGCACACCCGCGCCGAAGCCGAGCCCGCCGCGGATCCGCTGCCCGACCCGCCCGTGCCGGCCCCCGCGACCTGGGTCCGCTACACCGGCGGCGAGGCGCTGCTGGCCGCGCTGGCCGACGGCGGCGTGCCGCGCACGGTGTGGACGGCGCTGCCCGGCCCCGACTGGCCCGACGAGGTCGCCCGGGCGATGGCCGCGACGCTGTCCGGCGGCCGCGGTGCGCTCGTCGTGCTGCCGGACGGCAAGCTCGTCGCGCGCGTCGACGAGGCCCTCGAACGGCTCCTCGGCCGCGGCCGGCACATCGCGCTGACCGCCGACGCGGGTCCGGAGGAGCGCTACCGGCGCTGGCTCGCGGTGAGCCGCGGCACCGTCAAAGCGGTCGTGGGGACGCGCGCGGCGATGTTCGCGCCGGTCGCCGACCTGGGGCTGGTGGCGTTGTGGGACGACGGTGACTCCGCGCATTCCGAGCCGCGTGCCCCGCAGCCGCACGTGCGGGAAGTCCTGGTGATGCGGGCGCTGCGCGAGCAGGCGGCGTTCCTGGTCGGCGGGCACACGGCGTCCGTCGATGCGGCGCAGTTGGTGCGTTCCGGCTGGGCGCAGCCGGTGGATGCGCCGCGGGCGGAGGTGCGGGCGGCGGCGCCGCTGATCCGTACGGTGGGCGATTTCGATCTGGCGCGGGACGAGGCGGCGCGGACGGCGCGGCTGCCGTCGATGGCGTGGGATGCGGCGCGGCGGGGGCTGGAGTCGGGTCCGGTGCTGGTGCAGGTGCCGCGGCGGGGCTATGTGCCGCATGCGGCGTGCCAGCGGTGCCGGACGGCGGCGCGGTGCGAGTCGTGTGCGGGTCCGCTCGGACTGACGGGGTCCGAGGGGGCGCTGCTGTGCGCGTGGTGCGGGCGGCACGAGGTCGGGTGGCGGTGTCCGCTGTGCGGCGGGGGTCGGCTGCGGGCGAGTGTGGTGGGGGCGCGGCGTACTGCGGAGGAGTTGGGGCGGGCGTTTCCGCGGGTCCCGGTGCGGACGTCGGGGCGGGACGCGGTGCTGGCGTCGGTGCCGGATGTTCCGGCGCTGGTGGTGGCGACGCCGGGTGCGGAGCCGGTTGCCGCGGAGGGGTATGCGGCGGCGTTGCTGCTGGACGGCTGGCTGTTGCTGAGCCGTCCGGATCTGCGGGCGGGCGAGGAGGCGTTGCGGCGGTGGCTGGCCGCGGCGTCGTTGGTCCGGCCGGCGTCGTCGGGCGGCACGGTGGTGATGGTGGGGGAGCCGACGCTGCGGCCGGTGCAGGCGTTGGTGCGGTGGGATCCGCAGGGGTTCGCACGGACCGAGTTGGAGGAACGCGCGGAGTTGGGGTTCCCGCCGGTGTCGCGGATGGCGTCGGTGACGGGGTCGCCGGCCGCGGTCGCGGACTTGCTGGCGATGGTGCGGCTGCCGGACGGGACGGATGTGCTGGGCCCGGTTACGGCGCCGCCGCTGCCGGTGCGCCCGACGCCGCAGGCCGAGCCGCGGCGGCCGGGGAAGTCGGCGGCGGCGCGGGCCGCGATAGACCGTTCCGCGGCGCCGACCGCGGCGGATCTCGCGTTGTGGAACGAGCGTCCGCCCGCGGACGGCCGTGCCGCACCGCCCGAGGACCGGCGCGAGCGGGTGCTGCTGCGGGTCTCGCCGGGCCGCGGTGCGGAGTTGGCGGCAGCGCTCAAGGCCGCGCAGGCGCAGCGGATGGCGCGCGGACCGGGGGAGCCGGTGTGGGTGCGGATGGATCCGCTGGACATCGGCTGAGCCCGCCGCCGCGGGTGGGCGGCCGGCCTGGGGTCGGTCTTGCCGGTCAGGCCTGCTTGGCGTAGTCGCCGATCTTGCCGGCGAAGTCCAGGACGACCGCGGCTTCGCTGCCGACGACCCAGGCGTCGTGTCCCGGGTCGCAGACGAACGCGTCGCCGGGCCCGGCTTCCGCTTCGGTGCCGTCGTCCATGCGGATGTGGAGCCTGCCTTGGACGACGTAGCCGTAGTGGTGGAACTGGCAGCTCGCCGTGCCGGCGATCGGTGCGACGGATTCCGACCACTTCCAGCCCGGTTCGAAGCGGGCGCGGCCGAAGGTCAGGCCGGGCAGTTCGAGGACGTCGAGGCGGCCCTTCGGGAAATCGCGCGTCTCGTCGGCTTTGTCGGGGGAGCGTACTTCGAGCATGGTGCTTTCGCCTCCTTTCCCATGGTCTCCCGGCAGCGCGCCCAAGTGAAGATCACCGGCCGGATCGGCGGGCGCGCCGTCGGTAGACTGGGCGGATTGCGGGGGGTGGCGGCGGCTCGCCGGCCCCGGTCTCTTTTTCCGGTCGAACGGGAGTTCTTCTGTGGCAGTTCAGCCGATCCGCCTCTTCGGTGATCCGGTGTTGCGTACCGCGGCGGATCCGGTGACCGTCTTCGACAAAGAGCTGCGGGTCCTGGTGAAGGACCTGACCGACACGATGACGGATGCGCCCGGTGCCGGTCTGGCGGCGCCGCAGATCGGTGTCTCGCTGCGGGTGTTCACCTACAACGTCGACGGCGAGATAGGGCACTTGATCAATCCCGACCTCGATCTGTCGGACGACGAGCAGGAAGGCCCGGAGGGCTGCCTGTCGCTGCCCGGCCTCGCCTACGACACCAAGCGCGCGTTTGGCGTCGTCGCCAAGGGCTTCAACATGTTCGGCGACCCGGTGACCATCGAAGGCACCCAGCTGCTGTCCCGCTGCATCCAGCACGAGACCGACCACCTCGACGGCATCCTGTTCATCGACCGGCTCGACCGCGAGCAGCGGAAGCTGGCGCTCAAGGCGATCCGCGACGCCGAGTGGTCCGGCCAGGCCCCGCCGACCGTGAAGGTGTCGCCGCACGGGACGTTCGGAAAGGCGCTCTGATCCCCATGCGTCTGGTGTTCGCCGGGACCCCCGAGGTGGCGGTCCCCTCCCTCGAAGCACTCATCGCGTCGCGGCACGACGTCGTCGCGGTCGTCACCCGCCCCGACGCGCCCGCCGGCCGCGGCCGCAAACTCCGCCCGTCGCCGGTCGCCGAATGCGCCTTCGACCACGGCATCGAGGTGCTGCGCCCCGGGAAGCCGCGCGAGCCGGAATTCCTGGCCCGGCTGACCGAGATCGCGCCCGACTGCTGCCCCGTCGTCGCCTACGGCGCGCTGCTGCCGAAGGCCGCCCTCGACATTCCGGCACGCGGCTGGGTGAACCTGCACTTCTCGCTGCTGCCCGCATGGCGCGGCGCTGCGCCCGTCCAGCACGCCGTCCTCGCGGGGGACGACGTGACCGGCGCCTGCACCTTCCTCATCGAGGAAGGCCTCGACTCCGGGCCGGTGTTCGGCTGCGTGACCGACGAGGTCCGGCCCGGCGACACCAGCGGCGACCTGCTGGAGCGGCTGTCCCGGTCCGGCGCGCGGCTCCTCGCCGCGACGATGGACGGCATCGAGGACGGCTCCCTCGTCGCGGTGCCCCAGCCGCCCGACGGCATCTCGCTCGCCCCGAAGATCACCGTGACCGACGCCCGCGTCGACTGGTCCACGCCCGCCATGCGCGTGGACCGCGTCGCCCGCGGCTGCACCCCCGCGCCCGGCGCCTGGACCACGTTCCGCGGCGAACGCGTCAAGCTCGCCCCGGTCCGGCTGCGCGCCGGCGACACCGCGCTGGCGCCCGGGCAGATCGCCGTCGAACGCAAGGTCGTCCGGGTCGGCACCGGCAGCCACGCCGTCGAACTCACCGACGTCCAGCCGCAGGGCAAGCGCATGATGGCCGCCGTCGACTGGGCGCGCGGCGTGCGGCCCGAGGACGGCGAAACGTTCGACGCCGCCGCGGATACCGAGGAGTCCTCGTGACCCGTCCCGTCACCCCCGGCCGCACACCCGGGTCACCGGACACCGGGGCACGCGGCAAAGCCGCCCGCACCTACCGGCGCCCCAAGCCGGACGCCGCGCGGCGGGCCGCGTTCGACGTCCTGCGGCAGGTCGACGAGCGCGACGCCTACGCCAACCTCGTCCTGCCCGGCCTCCTGCGCGACCGGCGCATGACCGGCCGCGACGCCGCCCTCGCCACCGAACTCGTGCACGGCACGCTGCGCCGCCAGGGCACCTACGACGCGATCCTCGACCGGTGCGTCGACCGGCCCATCAACGAGGTCGACCCGCCGGTCCTCGACGTGCTGTGCCTGGGCGCGCACCAGCTGCTGTCCACCCGCATCCCCACGCACGCCGCGGTCTCCGCCACCGTCGAACTCGCCCGCGGCGTCCTCGGCGACGGCCGCGCCAAGTTCGTCAACGCGGTGCTCCGCAAGGTCGCCGCGAAGGACCTCGACGCGTGGTTCGACGAGGTCGCGCCCCCCTACGACGAGGACCCCGAAGGGTTCCTGTCCGTCGTCCACTCCCACCCCCGGTGGGTCGTCGGCGCCCTGTGGGACGCCCTCGGCGGCGGCCGCGAGGGCATCGAAGCGCTCCTCGCCGCGGACAACGCCCCGCCCGCGGTCACCCTCGTGGCCCGGCCGGGCCGCGCCACCCTCGAGGAACTGTTCGAAGCAGGTGCGGCGCCCGGCCGCTGGTCCCCGCTCGCCGCGGTCCTGCCCGAAGGCGACCCGGGCGCGCTGGCCGCCGTCCGCGACGGCCGCGCGGGCGTCCAGGACGAAGGCAGCCAGCTCGTCGCCCAGGCCCTCGCCAACGCCGACGTCGCCGGGACGGAGAGCCGGTGGCTCGACCTGTGCGCGGGCCCCGGCGGCAAGGCCGGGCTCCTCGCCGCCATCGCCACCCGGCGCGACGTGGCCCTGCTCGCCGTCGAGCGCCGCCACCACCGCGCCCGCCTGGTCCGCAACGCCATCGGCTGGAACACCCGCCACCAGGTCGTCACCGCGGACGGCACCCGCCCCGCGTGGGCACCCGGGTCGTTCGACCGGGTCATCGCCGACGTGCCGTGCAGCGGCCTCGGCGCGCTGCGCCGCCGCCCCGAGTCCCGGTGGCGCCGCCGCCCCGAGGACATCGCCGAGCTGGGCCCGCTGCAGCGCGAACTGCTGGCATCGGCCCTCGCCGCGGTACGCCCGGGCGGCGTCGTCGCCTACGTGACCTGCTCCCCGCACCGGGCCGAGACGCGCGCGGTCGTCGACGACGTGCTCGGGTCGGCGGCGGGGAAGGGCTTCGTCCTGGAGGACGCGCGGCCGTACTTCCCCGGCGTGACCGACCTGGGCGACGGGCCGGACGTGCAGCTGTGGCCGCACCTGCACGGCACGGACGCGATGTACACGGCGCTGCTGCGGCGCAGCGAAGGCTGAGCCCGGCGGGGTGGGCCGTCCGAGTGGAAGATGCCCCTCGGACGGGTGGTCGTGCGGCGGCCCGCGGGTCGTCCGTGCGGCCCGAGTCGTACGCCTTCAGGGGGAACACACCCCGCCTCGGTCGCTCGTTGTGATGATCCTGGGCTGCGCGGGTCGGGAAATCCGCCCTTGACGGGATAGTTACCGGAAAGAGGGCATAGGTCGTTAGTCGCCTTGATCGCCACAAGGTGACGCACGACCCAGGAGCACGACTCGATGCCCGTTGCGCCAGCCCCCGCACTCGACCGCCGCAGCCCCCCGTTCCACCGCGGACCGGTGCGCGGGTCCGCGGCACGCCTGGGCGGGGAGCTTCGCGACGAGTGGCTGCGGCTGACGGCTTCGCCGCTCGCCCAGCTGCGGCGCAGGGGCCTGCGGGCGGTTCCGCTGGCGGTGGGGGCGACGCTGCTGGTGGCGTTCTTCCACCTGGTGCAGCACGTTCCGTGGGGTGCCGAGGTGACCCACGACCTGGGCGGGGTGCGGGCCGACCAGCCGCTGTGGCTGGCGCTGCTTCGGACCCCCGTATCGCTGTTCGTGCCCGCGCCGGATCTGCCGGTGTGGGGCGCGTTGGCGCAGGTGCTGATCGTGTTCGGGCTCGGCGAACTGACGTTCGGGATCCGGCGGACCTTGTTCGTGGCCTACTTGGCGACGCTCGCCGGGACGCTCGCGGCGCGCGGGATGGTCGCGCTCGGGCCGGACCGGATCCTCGGCATCGAACCGCGGCTGGCGCACGTGTTCGACACCGGGCCGTCTGCGGCGGTCGTCGGCCTGGTCGTGGCGATCGCCTGGGCCGACCGGGCGTGGACGCTCATGGCCGTGGTGTGGGGGCTGATGATCGCCGAGGTGGCGTGGAAGCCGAACCTCGCCGGGCGGGAGCACCTGATCGGGATGGCCGTCGTGCTGGGCTACGCGGTGGCGTCCGAGGCGTGGCGGCGCGGGCGCGAAGTACGCGCGATCGTCGAGTGGACCGACCGGCGGGGCGTCGAGGTGAAGGCCGCCCGATAGCCGGAAGCGGGTGCCGCCGGAGTCTCCGGTGGCACCCGCTTCGCGGTGTTTCGGGTCAGTGGGCGCAGGCCCAGGCAGCCTTCGTGGTGGCGTCGTTCGCGAGCGCGCGGAGCTTGTCGACCGCGGCGCCCGGGTCGCGGCCGTCGTACACCGCGGACCCCGCGACGAACACGTCGGCGCCGGCTTCCGCGCAGCGCTCGATCGTCTCCGCGGACACCCCGCCGTCGACCTGGAGCCACATGTCCAGGCCGTGCTTGCCGATGAGTTCCCGGGTGCGGCGGATCTTCGGGAGCATGATGTCGAGGAACTTCTGGCCGCCGAAGCCCGGTTCGACGGTCATCACGAGGATCATGTCGAGTTCCGGCAGCAGGTCCTCGAACGGCTCGATCGGGGTGGCCGGCTTGAGTGCCATCGACGCGCGGGCGCCGGCCGCGCGGATCGAGCGGGCGAGGCGGACCGGCGCGGCGGCGGCCTCGACGTGAAAGGTGACACTGCCCGCGCCGGCCTCGGCGTAGGCGGGCGCCCAGCGGTCCGGGTCCGCGATCATCAGGTGCGCGTCGACGGGAGTGTCCGCGGCCTTGAGGATGGATTCCACGACGGGCAGGCCCAGCGTGAGGTTGGGGACGAAGTGGTTGTCCATCACGTCGACGTGGAGCCAGTCGGCGTTGGCGACCTTGGCGGTCTCGTCGGCGAGACGCGCGAAGTCCGCGGACAAGATGCTGGGCGAGATCTGAACGGGGGCCATGGGGACAGGGTGCCATCCCCGCGCCCGATGGCTGGAATCGGATGGGCCGACATTCCGACTGCCGGACATTCCGCCGGACACCCCGGGTCCTGACGGTGCGTCAGGTGTTCGGCCCGCTGCACTGAGTGTGCGTGATGGAACACACAGAAGCGGCAAGGTCAAGTCCGCAGGCAGGCGTGGCACACTTCGAGGTGTACGAATGTCACGTACGCGCGCTCCGGGGTCGGTGAAAATCCGAACCGGCGGTAAAAGTCCGCGACCCGGTCAGCGGCCTCCATCCCGGAGGCGCCGATCGGCTGAACCGGTGGAATTCCGGTACCGACGGTGAAAGTCCGGATGGGAGGCAGCGCGCGGCGGCCGACTTCGCCATGCGGGCTACCCTGCCGCATGCCGAGGTTTGCGTCGTCCTGCCTTCCTGCGGCATGCCCGCAAACCCCGCCCCGGTCCACGCGTCGCGAGATGCGGAGGAGTCCGGGTGTCCGGCGAGGCGGGTCCCACCCCCGAAGGGGTCGACGCGGCGGTCGACGTCGCGGCGCACATGCGCCGCGCGATCGACCTGGCCGCACGCGGCCTCGGCACCACCAGCCCCAACCCCGTCGTGGGCAGCGTCGTCCTCGACGCGCACGGCGACGTCGTCGGCGAGGGCTTCCACGAAGTCGCCGGCGGTCCGCACGCCGAAGTCGCCGCGCTCCGCGCCGCGGGCGACCGGGCCCGGGGCGGCACCGCGATCGTCACCCTCGAACCGTGCGCCCACACCGGCCGCACCGGGCCCTGCGCCCAAGCGCTCATCGACGCCGGAATCGCGCGCGTCTGCTACGCCGTCTCCGACCCCACCCCCAACGCCTCCGGCGGCGCTGCCATGCTGCGCGCGGCCGGGGTCGAGGTGCACAGCGGCGTCCTCGCCGCCGAAGCCGCGCGCGGCAACGAAGCCTGGCTGACCGCCGCCCGCCTCGGCCGCCCCTTCACCACCTGGAAGTACGCCGCCACTCTCGACGGCCGCATCGCCGCCGCCGACGGCACCAGCCGCTGGATCAGCTCCGCCGCGTCCCGCGCCGACGTCCACCGGCTCCGTGCCCGGGTCGACGCGGTCGTCGCCGGATCCGGCACCCTCCTCGCCGACGACCCCCACCTCGCCGTCCGCGGCACCGACGGCACCGACGGTCCCGTCCGCCAGCCGCTGCGCGTCGTCGTCGACACCCACGCCCGCATCCCGGCCGGCGCCCGCGTCCTCGACGACGCCGCCCCGACCCTCGTCGCGGTCGCCGACGACCTGCCCGCCGCCACCGCCCGCGCCCTCGCCGACCGCCTCGCCGGCCGCGCCGAGATCCTGCCGCTGCCGCGCGCCGCCGCGGGCGGACTCGACCTCGACGCCCTCAACAAAGCGCTCTACGCCCGAGGCGTCCGCTCCGTCCTCCTCGAAGGCGGCCCCACCCTCGCCGGCGCCTACGCCGCGGCCGGGCTCGTCGACAAGGTCGTCGCCTACCTCGCCCCCGTCCTCCTCGGCGCCGGCCCCACCGCCCTCGGCCCCGCCGGAATCTCCACCATCGCCGACGCGTTGCGCCTCACCGTCGACGACACGGAAACCGACGGCTTCGGCGGCGACATCCGCATCACCGCACGCCCAGCCCGCCCCGCACCGCCCCCGTCCGACGAGCCCGTCGCGAACCAGCCCGCAGCCCAGCCCGTGAAGGAGTCCTAGCGTGTTCACCGGAATCGTGGAGGAACTCGGCGAGATCGTCTCCGTCGAGCAGCTCGGAGACTCCGCACGCCTGACCGTGCACGGCCCCGTCGTCACCGCCGGCGCGCGGCACGGCGACTCCATCGCGGTCAACGGCGTCTGCCTGACCGTCGTCGACGAGAAGATCGACCCCGCCGACGCCACCTTCACCGCCGACGTCATGGCCGAAACGCTCAAGCGCTCCAGCCTCGGCGCCCTCGAACCCGGCTCGCGCGTCAACCTCGAACGCCCCATGGAACTCGGCGGACGCCTCGGCGGCCACCTCGTCCAGGGCCACGTCGACGGCATGGGCACCGTCCTCTCCCGCACCCCCGGCGAGCACTGGGAAATCGTGGAGATCTCCCTGCCCGCCGAACTCGCCCGCTACGTCGTCGACAAGGGCTCCATCACCGTCGACGGCATCAGCCTCACGGTCGTCGAAGCCGGCCCCGACCGGTTCACCGTCAGCCTCATCCCCACCACCCTCGACCTCACCACCCTCGGCGTGAAGAAGGCCGGCGACCCGGTCAACCTCGAGGTCGACGTCATCGCCAAGTACGTCGAACGCCTCCACGCCTACGGCGACCGCACCGCCCCGGCCGCCGGGGCCGAGCCCGCCGGGGACCGGGCATGAACGCCTACCACGCGGTGATGGACTGGCTCCGCGAACCCGCCTTCACCGTCTTCGGGCAGAACGTGGTCCGCGGCGACTTCCTCGGCAACATCTTCGCCCTCGCCACCGTCGCCCTCGCCATGCGCCGCACCATCTGGGCGTGGCCCGTGCAGATCGCCGGCTCCCTGCTGCTCATGGGCGTCTACTGGTCCTACCAGCTCGGCGGCAGCTTCTCCCGGCAGATCCTCATCATCGCCATGGCGTCCTACGGCTGGACCCGCTGGGCCCGCGGCAAGCGCGCCACCGGCGACATCGAAGTCCGCTTCGCCACCGGCCGCGAACGCGCCGCCCTCGCCGCCGCCATCGTCCTCGGCACCGCCGCCTTCGCCGCGATGCTCGCCGAATGGGGCGTCGTCTGGGACCACCGCTGGTGGATGATCGCCGCCGACGCCTACATCTTCGTCGGCACCGCCGTCGCCACCGTCGCCCAGGCGCGCGGCCTCGTCGAATTCTGGGCGGTGTGGATCGCCGTCGACCTCGTCGGCGTCCCGCTGACCTTCTACAACGGCCTGGTCTTCTCCGGGCTCGTGTACGGGATCTTCCTGGCCATGGTGCTGGCCGGGCTGCGCGACTGGTGGCGCCGCTCCACCGCCGCCCGCCCCGCCGCCACCCGCCAGGAGCACGAATCAACCGCCGCCGCGCGGCACTTGGAAGGAGCACGGGCGTGACCGACAGAAACCCCAGCACCGAGGACACCACCGTGCTCGCATTCCCCGCACCCGGCAGCCCCGCCGACGCCGCCCCCGACCTCGCCCTCGACACCATCGAGGACGCCATCAAGGCCATGGCGGACGGCCAGGCCATCGTCGTCGTCGACGACGAAGACCGGGAGAACGAAGGCGACCTCATCTTCGCCGCATCGCTCGCGACCCCCGAGCTGATGGGCTTCATGATCCGCTACAGCTCCGGCGTCGTCTGCGTCCCCATGACCGGCGCCGACCTCGACCGCCTCAAGCTCCCCCCGATGACCCAGGTCAACGAGGACAAGAAGGGCACCGCCTACAGCGTCTCCGTGGACGCCAAGGACGGCATACACACAGGCATCTCGGCTGCCGACCGCACCCGCACCGTGCAGCTGCTGTCCGCCGCCGACACCACCGCCGACGACCTCAGCCGCCCCGGGCACATCTTCCCGCTGCGCGCCGTCGAAGGCGGCGTCCTCGTCCGCCCCGGCCACACCGAAGCCGCCGTCGACCTCGCCCGCCTCGCCGGACTCCCGCCCGCCGGCGTCATCTGCGAGGTCGTCCACGACGACGGCTCGATGATGCGGCTGCCCGACCTCGTCCCCTTCGCCCGGCAGCACGGCCTCAAGATCGTCTCCATCGCCGACCTCATCGCCTACCGCCGCCGCACCGAACAGACCGTCGAACGCGCCGCCGAAACCCGCCTGCCCACCGCCTACGGCGACTTCCGCGCCATCGGCTACCGCAGCGCCCTCGACGGCGTCGAGCACATCGCCCTCGTCACCGGCGACATCGGCCCCGGCGAAGACGTCCTCGTCCGCGTCCACTCCGAATGCCTCACCGGCGACGTGTTCGGCTCGCTGCGCTGCGACTGCGGCCCCCAGCTCGCCGCCGCCCTGCGCACCGTCGCCGACGAAGGCCGCGGCGTCGTCCTCTACATGCGCGGACACGAAGGCCGCGGCATCGGCCTCCTCCACAAGCTCCAGGCCTACCAGCTCCAGGACGACGGCCACGACACCGTCGATGCCAACCTCGAACTCGGCCTGCCCGCCGACGCCCGCGACTACGGCACCGGTGCCCAGATCCTCTCCGACCTCGGCGTCCGCTCCATGCGCCTGCTCACCAACAACCCGGCCAAGCGCGCCGGCCTGGAAGGCTACGGCCTGGAAATCCTCGAACGCGTCCCGCTGCCCGTCCACGCCACCGCCGACAACCTGCGCTACCTGCAGACCAAGCGCGACCGCATGGGCCACGACCTGCCCTGGCTCGAACCCCTCGAGCCCGCCGACGCCACCCCGCATGCCGTCAGCTGACGCGCCGCCCACACCACGGCACCACCCCGCCCGACCCGGTCGCCGGCCTCCGCCCGGCGGCCCGGGCAGCGGATCCCGCCAGACCCACATCCCCGCCCTCATCCCCACCCCAAGCCTCATCCCCACCCCAAGAACGGGACACTCAGCGAACATGAGCGGTAACGGAGCCCCCCAGCTCACCGTCGAAGGCTGCCAGGACCTCCGCGTCGGCATCATCGCCGCCCAATGGCACGCCCCCGTCATGGACGGGCTCCTGGCCGGCGCCCGCACCGCCCTCACCGACCTCGGCATCACCGACCCCACCGTGGTCCGCGTCCCCGGCGCCTTCGAACTCCCCGTCGCCGCCAAAGCCCTCGCCGAACGCGGCTACGACGCCGTCGTCGCCCTCGGCGTCGTCATCCGCGGCGGCACCCCCCACTTCGAATACGTGTGCGCCGCCGCCACCGACGGCCTCACCCGCGTCGCCCTCGACACCGGCGTCCCCGTCGGCTTCGGCCTCCTCACCTGCGACAACGAACAGCAGGCCCTCGACCGCGCGGGCATCGAAGGGTCCAAGGAAGACAAGGGCCACGAGGCCGCCACCGCGGCCGTCGCCACCGTCGTCGCGTTGCGTACAGTGGCGGAGCCGACGCGCTGACCACCGGACACACCCCGGGTCGCGCCGCGCATCCGACCGCCGAAAGTGAGAAGTCGATCCCCGCGATGAAGACGTTTGACCAGCTCTTCACCGAGCTCCAGACCAAGGCCGCCGCCGGCGAAACCGGCTCCCGCACCGCCGAACTCGTGCAGCAAGGCGTGCACGCCATCGGCAAGAAGGTCGTCGAAGAAGCCGCCGAAGTCTGGATGGCCGCCGAACACGAAGGCGCCGACCGCTGCGCCGAAGAAATCTCGCAGCTGCTCTACCACCTGCAGGTGATGATGGTCGCGCGCGGCCTCACCCTCGAGGACGTATACGCTCACCTGTGACATCGTCGGCGTCCCCGGCGCCCCGCACCCACCCCGCGCCTGCCCGCACGGGGACGCGGCCGCCGGGGACCCACCCGTGAGAAGGGTCCCCCCAATGCTGCGCATCGCCGTCCCGAACAAGGGTTCGCTCTCGGAGCCTGCGTCGGCGATGCTCCATGAGGCCGGCTACCGGCAGCGCAGCCACAGCAAGGAACTCGTCCTCGTCGACCCCGACAACAGCGTCGAGTTCTTCTTCCTGCGCCCCCGCGACATCGCCGTTTACGTCGGCTCCGGCCGCCTCGACGCCGGCATCACCGGCCGCGACCTCCTCCTCGACTCCGGCGCCGACGCCGAGGAGATCCTGCAACTCGGCCTCGCCCCGGCCACGTTCCGCTGGGCCGCACCCGTCGGCGGCTACACCTCCGCCAAGGAACTCGCCGGCGCCCGCATCGCGTCCTCCTACGTCGGCCTCGTGCAGCGCTACCTCGCCGACCAGGGCGTCGAAGCCGCCGCCGTCGTCAAGCTCGACGGAGCCGTCGAAACCGCCATCCAGCTCGGCGTCGCCGACGTCATCGCCGACGTCGTGGAAACCGGCACCACGCTGCGCCAGGCCGGCCTGGAGATCTTCGGCGAGCCGATCCTGCACTCCGAAGCGGTGCTGATCCGCCGCACCGGCGCCGAACCGTCCCGCGAGGTCGACCAGCTCGTCCGCCGCCTCCAGGGCGTCCTGGTGGCCCGCCGCTACGTGATGATGGACTACGACATCCGCGCGGAGCGCGTCGAGGAAGCCGTCGCGCTCACCCCCGGGCTCGAGTCGCCGACGGTGTCGCCGCTGCACAACGAAGGCTGGGTCGCCGTCCGTTCGATGGTGCCGCGCCGCGACGCCCAGCGGATCATGGACGACCTGTGGGACATCGGCGCCCGCGCCATCCTGGTCACCGGCATCCACGCCTGCCGCATCTGACGCCCCATCCGTGCCCGGTCGCCCGCGTGTTGCGCGGGCCGGGCACGGTGCGTTCGGCCGGTGCGGGACACTGTGGCGATACGTTTCGCCGACACCGGCGGCCGGCGATTCCGGCATCGGCTCGTCCGCTGCCTCGGCCGCCATCGTCGCCGGCGGCTCTTCCACCGACTTTCCACCACCGAACACCCTCGGGACACCGCGCATGACGGAGCACACCATCGGCACCGAACCGGACCGGCACACGCGCGCCGACCTGCCCCGCACCTGGTATCCGAAGCGCAGCCGCCTGGTCACCCGCATCGTCGGACTCGTCATCCTCGGCGGCCTCGTCGCCCTCGCCGTGGCCCTGCCCGAAGACGGCGGCTGGAACATCGGCTCCAAGCTCGGCGTCGTCGCCACCGGCGTCTTCGGCCTCTGCTTCATGCTCATGCTCGGCCGCCCGAAGGTCGTCGCCACCGAACACGGCGTCCGCGTGGTCAACCTGCTGCGCGTCGTCGAACTCCAGTGGGCGCAGATCATCCGCGTCCAGCTCCGGCAAGGCGACCCGTGGGTGTTCCTCGACCTCTCCGACGGCGAGACGCTCGCGGTCATGGGCATCCAGGTGTCCAACGGACGCGCCGACGCCATCCGGGCGGCCGGGGAACTGCGGGACCTCGTGGAGCACTTCGGCGGGACCGAACCGGCGGACCGGTAAGGACGACCCCCTGCCTCGTCGCGGGTGCGGCGAGGACCGGCGCGCGGTGAAGCGGAGCGCCACGTTCGAGGGAAATCCGAAGCGGTCCGCGTCACTCGTTCCGGCGAAATCGGGGGGCGGCGGCGGGCGCGGGGGCGCGCGGAGGGCGCACGAGAGCGGGGACGCGCGCCGCGCCGGCGGTCAGCCTCAGCCGGCCAACTCGCGTTCCAGCGCGGTCCGGAAACGCGGTGTCACCCGCACGCCCCCTATCCATGCGGCGAGCCGCTCGGCTTCGACGGCCACGGCCTTCCCCGCGTCGGTGCCGACGTCGGCGAGCAACCGCCAGACCACCTCGCCGTCCGCACGCTGCGCCCAGCCGCCGACCACCCGGCCCTGCCACCACACCGTCGGTCCGACATTGCCCGACCGGTCGAACAGCGCGGCCTTCGCATCGTCGGGGAAGTACCAGCCGCGGCCCTGCCAGCCCATCGGCGTCGGGTCCAACGCAGGCAGCAGCGCGGCCCGGTCCGGCGCCGCACCGGGCGCGTCCACGTCGTCCGGCAGCACGAACCCCGTGCCCTCGTCCAGCGTCACCGGCACCGCGGCGACGGCCTTCAACGCGGCGCGGACCTGGGTGAGCGTCCAGCCCGTCCACCACTTCAGATCCGCCTCGGTGCCCGGGCCGTAGGACGCCAGCCAGGCGCGTACCAGCGCGGCGCGGGCCTCGGTCGCCGGGAGATCGGGCAGCGGCTCCGGGGCGATCTGCCAGCGGTACTGGCTGCTCGTCCACGAGCCCTTCGGGCGTCCCCGCACGATCCGGCCGTCCATCGCGAGCTTGCGTATGATGCGCGTGCCCGCGGTCTGCTCGGTCTCCCACTTGGTCCCCGGGGCGTAGACGACCGGTTCGCGCAACCGGGGTTCCAACGCCGACAGTTCCGTGCTGGTGGCCTCCGGGAGGCCGGACAGATGGGCGACGACGGAGTCCTCGACCTCCGCCACCCAGGACGCATCGAGGGTGCCGCCGCGGAAGCCGAGCTTGAGCATGTCCCGCAGCGCCTTCTCGGCCATCGGCGCCGTGGTGGACGAGTGGACGACCGCGGCCATCGGGTCGGTCACGACGAAGACGGTACGGCGCATGCCGGCCATCCGGACGAGCGTCCGGTCGTCGTAGAGCGCCCGCTCCACGTCCGCGGCCCCGACCCGGCTGCGCGCCGCCACGGACAGGAACACGCTCGCCGGGTCGGTCGAATGCAACGCGACGAGAGACTCCGTCACCTGCTCCGCCGACTGCGCGGCCGGCTCCGGGAGCTGGCGCAGGACCAGCCGAGCGCGCCGTTCCGCGGCATCAATATGCCTGCTCTTCGCCATCCCCGTTGATCCCCTCGCCGACCTACGCCGCGCCTGCACGCCGGCCCGGGGTGCGGGGCCCGGCCCGCGCGTAGCTTCGCATGGCGCACCGACACGGGGACCCGTACACACGCCGGTGGGGTGCGGCGCGCCGGGTGCGTCTTCCACCGGGTGCCGACGGGTCCCGAACGTGCCTGTCGGTCAGGTGCGGCCGCCGGCCGTCTCGCCGTAGGCCTGGAGCAGGTCGGGCAGCCGGAGTGTGGTCAGCTCCTCGTGGTCGGGCTCGCCGGGGAGGCCGACCAGGCGCAGGTCGCGGTAGGCGCACGACTTCTCGTACAGCGTGCGGACGAACCGGGCGTTCCCCAACTCGTCTATCCACTCCCGCTCGCACACATGTCCGGTGATGCTGCGCATCTCCGCGACGCAGTCCTCGTCCCAGACGTCCCCGCCGACCGCCGCGAGATGCTCGGCTATGCGCGCCAAGTCGTCGGCGTCGTAGCTGGGGAAGTCCACGCGCGAGGTGAAGCGCGAGGTCAGGCCGGGATTGACGGTCAGCAGCCGGTCCATGCCCTCCGGATACCCGGCCAGGATGACCACCAGGCGGTCCCGGTCGTCCTCGGCGCGCTTGAGCAGCACCTGGATGGCCTCGTCGCCGTACGCGTCGCCCTTCGCGTAACCCGATCCGGCGAGCGCGTACGCCTCGTCGACGAACAGCACGCCGCCGAGCGCCGAATCGATCAGCTCGTTCGTCTTCACCGCGGTCTGGCCCAGGAACTCGCCGACCAGATCGGCGCGCTGCGCCTCGACGAGCCGGTCCGATTCGAGCAGTCCGAGCGCATGGAACACCCGGCCCAGCAGGCGGGCCACGGTCGTTTTGCCGGTGCCGGACGGTCCGGAGAACACGAAATGCCGCTTCGGCGCCCCCGCGGGCATCCCGCGGGCCTGCCGCAGCCGCCCCATGCGCATCTGCGCGGACAGGGCGCGGACTTGGCGCTTGACCGGTTCGAGGCCGACCATGCGTTCGAGTTCGTCCAGCGCGGCGGCGAGGTCCTCGGCGGCCGCGGCCGCGGGAGCGGCGGGGACGCTGCCGGGGGAGGTGGGGGACGGGGCGGCAGCGGCAGAGGGCGCGGTGCCGCGGGTGTCTTCGTGGGGCAGGGTGCTGTCGGGGTCGTCGGTGTCCGGGGATTCCGGGCTGCCCGGGGTTGTGGGCGTGCTCGGGGTGTTGGCGTCGGCGCCGCCGGTGTCGGGGCCGGGCGGCAGGTCCGCCGGGCCGGTCGCCGTGTCGGTGGGCAGGACGGGGCCGGCCAGGCGGGCGGTGGCGTCGTAGGTGCCGGACGGCGGGGCGTTGTGCAGCATGGCGGTGGTGTCGGCCGAGCGGGAGCCGCCGACGACGTCCAGCGCGTCCACGGCGTCGAGGGTGTCCAGCGGATCGGCGGCGTCCGCGAGTTCGGCGGTGAGCGCGGCGAGACGCACGGCCGTGTCCATGAACGCCGGATCGGCGTGGTGCACGGCCCGGTACAGGGGGAGCGCGGCCGGGGCGCGGCCGGTCTCCTCGTAGGCGCGGGCCAGCCAGTACCGGAGTTCCTTGCGCTGCGGATGCTCGGACCGGCAGCGTGCCAGCGCCGTTGCCAGCACGTGCTCGGCCTTGTCATACAGCCCGAGCCGGACCCGCGCCATGCCCGCGAACAGGCCCGCCTCCACGCCCAGTAGGGGATCGTCTTCCAAACCGCCCGTGTGGCGCAGCAGTTGCTGCCAGTCCTTGCCGAGGTAGGCGCGGCAGGCGAGGAGGAACCGGGTCGACGCGTCGCCGTCCGGCGGCGGGCAGTGCGCGAGCGCGGTGTCGAGTTCCGGCAGGTGGCGTCCGTCGAGCCAGTGCGAGGCGTGCGCGAGCGCCAGGTCGCGCGGCGTCTCCAGCACGAGCTGCACCCACCAGCCCAGCCAATACCAGGAGTTGAGCGGACGACGGTACTTGGTGCGCTGCTCGCCGAACCGGTCGCGGTGCGCATGCATCGCGACGACCGCGCCCGCGACGTCGACCTTCAAAGCGTGCAGGCCCAGCCAGGCGTCGGCCATGCCCGGGTCGAGTTCGACGGCATTGCGGAACTCGAGTTCGGCGTGGCCGTACTCGCCGCACACGTAGGCGTCCATGCCGCGCAGCCACGCACGTTCGGCCGCGCTCGCGGCGCGCCCCCCACGCTCGATGTGCGCCATCCAGGCTCCCTCCCCCGACGCTCACCAGCCCGGTCCGGCATCCGCGGGCGGCCCCCACAGCCGCCGGCCGCGCGGCCGTCCCGTTCGGGTATTGCCCCGTGGGCGGCCCGGGCAACACACACGGGCCCGCTCCGGACACGACCTGGGCCGGACACGACAGCGCGGCGGACCGTCGGTCACCCGTGGTGCCCGGTCCGCCACGCACGCGCACCCGCATCGTACCCGCGCAACGCGGAGAAAACGGGTCCCTTGCCGCGATCCCCGGCCGCGGACACGGCGGATGACCGCGATCAGGTGAGCGCGTGCGCCGGGCGCACTCCGGTGGCGCGCTGCCTGCGCGCTCCCGGGAAAGCTGTCCTGAGCGTGTTCGCGCCGATACGGTCGGTACATGGGCATCGGCGGCGACTCGGGAATCCCGGCGCACGGGGGACCCTCCCCGGCACGGCGCGGCGACGGCACGGGGATGGGCACGGGCAGAGGCGTGGGTGCGGGCTTGGGTACGGAGTCGAGCGCGACGTCGAGTGCGGGCCCGGGCGCGGGCACCTCCGGCGCGGAATCGGCGGCGGGGTCGGCCCCGGCGTCTCCGCCGGCCGGCGGGGGCCGGGTGGGCACCGCCGGGAGGTCCGCGCGGGCGGCCGGCGCCACCGGGACCCTCGGCGCGCCCGCGAGTACCCGGGCCGGGAAGAAAGCCGCCGCGACGGGGACTTCGGGGGGTGCGGGGGCGACCTCCGGTGTGGTGACCGCACGTCTGGCCGCCGGGAGCACGCGGGAGACCGCACGTCCGCTGCCGGTGCCGAGCCGGGTGCGCGGGGGGACGCTGGCGGCGACGGAACCGCGGGGGGAGCCCGCGGTGACCGTTCCGGCGGGGGCGTTGGGCGCTGCGCCGGGTCCGTCGGGGTCGTCGGCGACGGGACAGGACACGGGTTCGGAGGGAAGGCGGGCTGCGGGGGCGGACCTTGCCGGTGGGAACGGCGAGGAGCCGACGGCGTTATCGGCGGCGACGGCCGTGTCGGCCTCGGTGCCGTCGGTGCCGTCGGTGGCCGGGGACGAGGACTCGGTCTCCGGCGGCGGCGACGGCAACCGGGCGGCGCGGATTGCCGGTGCGCTGCCGGGACCGGCGGTCGTTGCGGCGTCGGCTGGGGTGTCGCGGACCGGGGTGTCGCGGGCCGGTGCGGACGGGCTGGGCCTCCTGCAGATCCTGCTTCCGGCGGCCGCGCAGGCTCTCGGTCTGGCCGAGCAGTTGGCGCGGGCCGCCGGCGAGGCGAGCACCGATGCGGGGGACCTCAAGTACCAGGCCGACATCCTGCGCGACGTGCTGACCGGCCGGGTCACCGACGCCGAACGGATTCCGGTGGCCGGGCTGGGCGCGCTGCTGCAGCGCACCGTCGTCGTGGTGGTCGCCGAACCGGATCCCACCGCGGGGGACGACGCGGCGGCGCTGCGCCGTCAGCAGGACGCGCTCACCGCGGCGTGGACCGCGACCGTGCGGCAGGCCGACCCGGACGGGGTGGTGGCGGGGTATGCGGGCGAGATCGTGGCGCTGCTGACCGCCGTCCCAGGCCAGGGCGGGTCGGGGACGGCGCGGGATGCGGCGGGGCGGGTGCGTACCGCGTGCGCGCGGATTCCGCGGACGTTCTCGACGGGGATCAGCCGTCCGGTGCGGGGGCTTGCCGGGCTGCCCGAGGCGTACGACCAGGCGCGGCGTGCGGTTGCCGCCGGGCGCCGGCTGCAAGGGCCGGGGGCGGTCACGGACTTCGACCGGCTGGGCGTGTTCCGGCTGCTGTCGCTGCTGCCGCCGGACGGGGAGCTTGAGCGCTTCGCGGACGAGGTGCTGGGGCCGCTGGCGCGTCCGCTCGATGCGGAAGCGGCCGATCTGCGCCGGACGTTGCAGGTGCTGCTGGAGACGAATCTGAACGTCGCGGAGACGTCGCGGCGGTTGTACGTGCACTACAACACGCTGCGGTACCGGATCGGCAAGCTGGAACGGCTGGTCGGGCCGTTCACACAGGATTCCCGGCTGCGGCTGGATCTGCTGATCGCGTTGGAGATCGTGCATTTGGCGGAAGGCGTGGTGGCGTCAGGGGAGTGAGGCCGGGGTGGGGCGCGGACTGCTTCGTGCGAGGGCGCGGGCTGCCTCGCGCGGGGCATGGGCGCCGGACGCCGCTTGTGCTTGACTGTGTCACCTAACGAGGTCGGGGCCAGGGACGTGGCCGCAGTCGGAAGGGGCACCACGGTATGGGCGCGCTGTCGGGCATCAAGGTCGTCGAACTCGCAGGAATCGGCCCCGGTCCGTTCGTCGGCATGATGCTGGCCGACGCGGGAGCCGAGATCATCCGCATCGACCGGCTCGGCGGCGGGGGCATGCCGCACCTCGCGGTCGGCCGCGGCCGGCTCGGCGGGCTGGAAGTCGACCTGAAGAACCCGGCGGGCACCGAGACCGTGCTGCGGCTGATCGCGGCGGCGGACGTCGTCGTCGAGGGATTCCGGCCCGGCGTGACCGAACGGCTCGGACTCGGGCCGGACGTCTGCCTCGCCCGCAACCCGCGCCTCGTGTACGCGCGCATGACGGGCTGGGGTCAGGACGGCCCGCTGGCGCCGCGTGCCGGACACGACATCAACTACATCGCGATCTCCGGCGTCCTGCACGCGTTCGCCCGCGCGGGTGAGCGCCCGGTGCCGCCGCTGAACCTGGTGGGCGACTACGGCGGCGGCGCGATGTTCTGCGCCTTCGGCATCCTCGCGGCGCTCGTCGAAGCGCAGCGCTCGGGCCGCGGCCAGATCGTCGACGCCGCCATGACGGACGGCTCCGCGGCGCTGTCGACCTTCATCCACGGCATGCGGGGCGTGGGCGGATGGACGGACGAGCCCGGGACCAACCTGCTCGACACCGGAGCACCGTTCTACGACGTCTACGAGGCGTCGGACGGCGGGTTCGTCGCGGTGGGCTGCATCGAACCGCAGTTCTATGCGCAGTTCTTGACAGGTCTCGGGGTGTCCGGCGAAGACCTGCCCGGGCAGATGGACCGGGCCGGGTGGCCGGTCCTGCGGGCCCGCTTCGCCGAGGTGCTGAAGTCGCGGACGCGGGACGAGTGGACGGCGGTCTTCGAAGACACCGACGCGTGCGTGACCCCGGTCCTGACGTGGGACGAGGCAGCGCGACACCCCCACAACGTGGCCCGCGGGACCTACGTCACGCCGGATGGAACGGTCCAGCCGGAGGCCGCACCCCGGTTCTCGCGGACGCCGTCGGTTGCGGGGGGAGCACCGGGAGAGTTGACGGTGGGGATGTTGGAGGGGTGGGGGCTGGACACAGCCGAGGTGGCGAAGCTGCGTGCGGAGGGGGTTGTGGGAGGGGTTGGCGAGGGGTGAATTGGGGCTGTGGACAACCCGGGCGTGAGTCACCCGGGAGGGTGGTGATCCGGGTTGTCCACAGACTTGCGGGGTGAAATCGGCGGGGTAGAGGCGGGGTTGGGGAAACTGGGGGCGTCGGGGTGGTGGCCCGATGGCGGAGGAGGCGGGGGAGGGCTCTTCGACGCGGCGCCGATGCCCTGACTGGTGGCGGAGGAGGGAGGGCCCGGTAACCGGGGATCAGTGGTTCTGGGTGTTCCCGGCCAAGTGCCATCCCCGCGGCAGCAACCGGGAGCCGGCCGCGACGGCGAGTGCCAGGGCCACCGTCACCCCAAGCCCCACGCGCAGAGTCGTCCCGTCCGCGAGGAAGCCGATGAGGACCGGGCCCAGGAGCAGGCCGGTGTAGGCCATCGTGCCGATGCGGGCGATGGCTGCGCCCGCGTGGGTGGTGTCGCTGCCGCCGAGGGCGCCGCCGACGGAGAACGCGACCGGGACGACGAGGCACACGCCGACGCCGACGAGGAAGAAGCCGACCAACCCTGCCACCGTGCCGTTCGCGGCCACGGCGAGGGCCATGCCGCCGGCGGTGGCCACGCCCGACGCGGTCAGGACCGCTCGTGCGCCGAAGCGGTCGGTGACGCGGTCGCCGGTGAGGCGGCCGATCGCCATCGCGCCTTCGTAGAGCGGGTAGGCCAGTGCGGCGATGGCCTCGGCCGAGCCGAGGGTGTCGCGCAGGTACAGGCCGGACCAGTCGGCGACCGCGCCCTCGATCATGAACGCGCAGAAGGCGATGGCTCCGGCGACGTACA
This sequence comes from Uniformispora flossi, assembly GCF_049534875.1. Lineage (NCBI taxonomy): Bacteria > Bacillati > Actinomycetota > Actinomycetes > Kitasatosporales > Streptomycetaceae > Uniformispora > Uniformispora flossi. The sequence continues at coordinate 56,573 of NZ_JBMULZ010000014.1, read as the reverse complement.
CGCCCAAGGGCAGCCGGATGCGCGCCTTCGCCGATGAGGCTTCCGTAGGACCGGCTGTCGCGGGCGACTCGTCGCCGCGGCCGACCACGCGGGACGTGGCCGGCGTGTCCGGCAGGTACGTGCCGCGCAGCCAGAACGCCACCGGCAGACCCACGGCCGAGGCGATGACCACCGACTGCGTGAAGTCCAGCCCGGCCCGCGCGCCCAGCGCGCCGAGGAGACCGCCGGTGACCGCGCCCAGGCTCCAGCCGGCGTGCATGCCGGCCATCAGCGGGCGGCCGTAGCGCTGTTCGAGGATCGACGCCTGCGTGTTCATCGCGACGTCGGTGATGCCGAACACCAGGCCGAAGGCCAAGCCCGCCGCCACCGCGGTACCGAGGTTGGGCGACAAGCCGATCGCGGCGACGGCAATCGTGGACAGCGTCACGGTGATGCGCAGCAGGGCGCGGCTTCCGTAGCGGGCCACGAGGCGGCCCATCAGCGACATCGTGGCGATGCCGCCGATGCCGAACGCCAGGACGATCAAGCCCAGTTGTCCGTCGGACACGGCGAGTTTGTCCTTCAGCGCGGGGACGCGGACCGTCCACACCGCGCAGAGGGCGCCCGCGAGGGCGAACGTTCCCGCGGTGCCGAATCGCGCCCGGCGCAGCACGCTGTCCACGGCGGAGACGTCGTCGGTCTCGGACGCGGCGGGGGCGGCAACGGGTGCCGGGTGTTCGGCGATCGAAACGTCGGTCGCGGGCGCGACGGTCGATACAAGGTCGTCGGATATCGCGGAGGAAGCCTGGTCGGCTGCCATGGGGGTGCCCCTTCCGGGGGACGTAGCGCAGGTGAGGCGAAAGAGGCCGGGGCGGGCCGGAGCTGCCCCGGAACCGGGCGGAAGTCGGAATGCGCGGGCCGACGTCGCGGACGGCGCCGTAGTGCGGCGGGACCGTTCGGCGGCCCGGATGCGCCGTGCCGGTGTGGTGACGAAGCGTCGCTGGGGCGTCAGCCGCTGGTGGGTGCGGAACCGCCGGGGTCGACGCCGAAGCGCGGGTGGCCGGGGCGTTGCCCGCGGTCCGCGGTGCCGCGGCCGACGGCCGTGCCCGCGGCGGCGGGCGTGCGGCCGATGCGGGTTCCGGCCTCGTCGAGCAGTGCGTGGAGCCGGATGCGGAGTTCCTCGCACTCGGCGGCGTCGAACAGTTCGGGGTCGTACTCCATGGCTTCCCACAGCCCGTCCACGGCGAGGCGGACCACGCGGTCGGTGACCGGGTCCAGCTCCTCGTGGTCGGGGCGGCGGTGCCAGCGGCGCGTGGCGGCGCTCAGCGGGTCGCTCAACTGCGCGTCCGTCGCGGCGGCGGCGACGACCGCCCATCGTCGGCGCGGGCGCGCGGGGGCGTCGGCGGTGACGATCTCGAACGTCGCGTCGATGTACGCCCGCGTGTAGTCCCCGCGGGCCGCGCCGCGCCGGGCCTCGACGGCGGCGTCGAACTCGTCGATGAGCCGCTGCACGAGGGCCTTGACCAGTGCGTCCTTCGTACCGAAGTGGTACAGCAGGCCTCCCTTGCTGACCCCGGCTTGCGCGGCGACGGCGGCCAGCGTCAAGGCCGAGGTGCCGCGCTCGGCGAGCAGCTGCTCGGCGGCGTCGAGGAGGAGGTCACGCTTCATACGGAGAACTGTACCGTCCGGACGGTACAGTCCGCGAGAGCTTTTCTCGCCAGGCGGGAGGCCCCGTAAAACCCGCTCGGAGCTGCCGACGCGCGACCGGCGAGCCGCACACCCCGAATGCGCACCTCGCCGCCACCGGGCACAGATGGACCGCATCGTGGCAGAGGAACGGGTGGAATCGGGGGGTTTCGGGGATTCCGGCCAGGGGCGCCCACGGGCGCACCTACGTTCGGGGCGTCGCGAGTCGGGGCGTCGTCGGGCCTTCCCGTCCCGGCTCGCGGCTCGGCCCCGATGTCCCGAGGGGCCGGACCGACAAGCGTGGGGAGCAGCTGTGGACGCGTACGGCGATATCCAGTCGGGCATCCAAGCGGGCGCTGTGCCCGCGACCGGCTCGGCGGCAACGGCCGGGCTGCCCGGGGCGGCCGGGGCCGACTTCTCGTCGGGGACCCGGTGGGGCTCGGCGGTCGGGCCCGACCCGCTGCCGGAACGCGGCAGCGGCGGGGTGCTGGTGCCGGCCGGCGCCCCGGCCGGGATGGTTGCGGTGGCCGCGGTCGTGGACGCCGAACCGGCGGTGTTCGCCGCGCCGCCCCGGGTGACCCGGCTGCTGGGCGAGACGTCGCCCGCGCGGCGGCGGGTGCTGCGGCACCCCATGTACCGGCAGCTCGCCGAGCCCGCCGACGTGCGCGTGTTCATGGAGCACCACGTGTTCGCGGTGTGGGACTTCATGTCGCTGCTCACCGTCCTGCAACGGCAGCTGACGTGTGTCGAGATCCCGTGGACGCCGCGCGGCAACCCCGAGGCGCGGCGCCTGGTCAACGAGATCGTGCTCACCGAAGAGAGCGACCTGACCAGCAAGGGGCCGCGCAGCCACTTCGAGCTGTACCTGGAAGCCATGGCCGCCGCCGGAGCGGACACGACCGCCGTGCGCTGCTTCCTCGACCTGCTGGCCGACGGGATCGCGGTCCCGGACGCCGTCGAGCTGTGCGGCGCGCCGCCCGCGGCGGCCGCGTTCGTCCGGCATACCTGGCGGATCGTCGAGCACGCCCCCCTGCACTGCGTGGCCGCGGCGTTCGCGCTCGGCCGGGAAGAACTCGTGCCGCGCATGTTCGAACACGTCCTGGACGAGGGCGACCCGGGTGCCGAACCCGCGCCCGGCGACGGCGATTTCGGGCTGTTCCGCGAATACCTCCAACGGCACATCGAGGTGGACGGCGACGAACACGGCCCCATGGCGCTGCGCCTGCTCGAAGACCTGTGCGGCACCGACGCCCGCCGGTGGCGGGAGTGCGCGGGCACCGTCACCGTCGCGCTGCGCGCCCGCGGCACGCTGTGGGACGCCGTCGCCGCCGCGATGACCGCCCGTTCCGGGGCCGCCGCGGGGTGAGCCGAAGGCCGGCGCGGGGCGACGCGGCCGGGTGCGGTATCCCTCTGAGCAGGCCGTTCCGGCACGGCGGGGGATAACTTGGGCCTGTGAGCCACAACACGGACTTGTATCCCACCGACCGCCTCGCCACCGCCGCCAAAGCGGCCGCCGAGGCCGGCGTCGACGCCCTTCTCATCAGCCCGGGCGCGGACCTTCGTTACCTGACCGGTTACGAGGCCCTGCCCCTGGAACGCCTCACCTGCCTGGTCGTCCCCGCGGCCGGGGACGCCTTCCTGGTCGTGCCGGGCTTGGAGAAGCCCGCCGCGGAAGCGTCGCCGGCCGCGCGGCTCGGCATCGACATCGCCGGGTGGGCCGAAACGGACGACCCCTACGCACTCATCGCCCGGCGCCTGCCCGACGGTGTCGCGAAGGTCGCCGTCGACAACCACATGTGGGCCGAGAAGCTGCTGAACTTCCGCCGCGCCATGCCCGGCACCGAGCAGACGCTCGCGGGCGACGTGCTCCGCGAGATGCGCATGCGCAAGAGCCCCGCGGAGATCCAGGCGCTGCGCGATGCCGGTGCGGCGATCGACCGCGTGCACGCGCGGGTGCCCGAATGGCTGCGCGCCGGCCGGACCGAACGCGAGGTCGGCCGGGACATCGCCGACGCGATCATCGCCGAAGGCCACGTCCGGGTGGACTTCGTCATCGTCGGCTCCGGACCGAACGGCGCCAGCCCCCACCACGAGCTGTCCGACCGGGTCATCCAGGCGGGCGACCCCGTCGTCGTCGACATCGGCGGCACGACCGAAGACGGCTACTGCTCCGACGAGACCCGCAACTACGTCGTCGGGGAAGCGCCCGAGGAGTACCTGAAGTACTACGCCGTCCTCCAGCGCGCCCAGCAGGCGCAGCGGGAAGCGGTGCGGCCCGGCATCACCGCCGAAGCCCTCGACGCGGTCGGCCGCGACATCATCGCGGACGCGGGCTACGGCGAGTACTTCGTGCACCGGACCGGCCACGGTATCGGCCTGGAGACGCACGAGGAGCCGTACATCGTCTCCGGTTCGCAGCTCGTGCTGGAGCCGGGCATGGCGTTCTCCATCGAGCCGGGCATCTACCTGCCGGGCAAGCACGGTGCCCGGATCGAGGACATCGTGGTGTGCGGCGAGACCGCGGGCGAGCCGGTCAACCACCGGCCGCACGAGCCGATCGTCGTCTGATCCGGCAGGGCCGCGGCCGCGCGGCCCGGCCGGGTCCGGGGTCCGGGGTCCGGGGTCCGCACGGTGGTGTGCGGGCCCTGGGCTGCGCAGGCGACGCGGTCCGTGTCCGCGGGGCGCGGAACGGCAGCGGAAAGCGCAGGGCCGGGCGCGCGGTTCGGGCCTTGGCGAGCAGGGCTCTCGTACGATCGCACCACCAGGCGGCAATCCCGTCCGGCGCACCCGTCGCACCAGTCACCGAAGGACCCGTACCCGGGCACCACGGAAGGACGCACCGATGACCGTCGCGCGCACCCTCCCCACCGACGAAGCCGAAGCGCTGCTCGATCTGACGCGCGACCTCGTGGCCCGGCAGGTCGCCCCGCGGGCGGCGGGCGACGAGGAGGCGGGGCGGTTCCCCCGCGACGTGTTCCGCACGCTGGGCGCGGCCGGGCTGCTGTCCCTGCCGTACCCGGAGGAGTACGGCGGCGGGGGACAGCCCTATGAGGTGTACCTCCAGATGCTCGAGGAACTCGCCGCCGGCTGGCTGGCCGTCGGCTTGGGCGTGAGCGTGCATACCCTTGCCTGCTACCCGATGGCCTCCTACGGCACGGCGGAGCAGCGCGCCGAGCAGCTGCCGGCCATGCTGTCGGGTGAACTGCTGGGCGCCTACTGCCTGTCGGAGCCGCAGTCCGGTTCGGATGCGGCTGCGCTGAGCACGCGCGCGGTGGCCGATCCGGACGGTGAGGCGTACACGGTCGACGGCACCAAGGCGTGGACGACGCACGGCGGCGTCGCCGACTTCTACACCGTCATGGTCCGCACCGGTGATTCGGGCGCGCGCGGCGTCAGCACGCTCCTGGTCCGCGCCGACGCGGACGGCCTGAGCTTCGGTGCGCCCGAGCGCAAGATGGGCATGCGGTCGTCCCCGACCGCCCTGGTGCATCTGGACGGTGTGCGGGTGCCTGCCGTGTCGCGGATCGGCGAGGAAGGCATCGGCTTCCGGATCGCCTTGTCCGCGCTCGACTCCGGGCGCCTCGGTATTGCCGCGTGCGCGGTCGGGGTGGCTCAGGCCGCGCTGGACGCCGCGGTGGAGTACGCCCGGGAGCGGCGCCAGTTCGGTGCCCCCATCGCGGATCTCCAGGGCATCCAATTCCTGTTGGCCGACATGGCGACCGCGGTCGAGGCCGGCCGTGCGCTGTACCTGTCCGCGGCGCGACTGCGGGACAGCGGACGGCCGTTCGGCAAGGAAGCCGCGATGGCCAAGCTGTTCTGCACGGACGCCGCGATGCGGGTCACCACCGATGCCGTGCAGGTCTTCGGCGGCTACGGATATACGACCGACTTCCCCGTCGAACGCTATATGCGCGAGGCGAAGGTCCTGCAGATCGTCGAAGGCACCAACCAGATCCAGCGCGTGGTGATCAGCAGGCATCTGGTCCGCGGCTGACCGCCGCGTGGTGCTCGGCGGGTCGGGGTCAGCCCTCGCCGGGCAGCCCGGCGTCGGCGGCAGCCGGACGCAGCGCGGCGGGGGCGGACGCGGCCAGCGCGGTGGTGAAGGCCCGGACGGCCGGGTGGGCCCCGGCGCCGCGGCGGTACGCGACCTCGGTGTGCCGTCGCAGCGGCAGCGCGGTGAGGGCGACGTTCGCGGACGTCCCTTCGGCGACGGCCAGCTCCGGAACGAGCGCCACCCCCTGGCCGACCGCGACCAACCGCAGCACGGCCGCGAAATCGTCGACGGAATGCCGGGCCTTCGGCGTGAATCCGGCGGCTTCGCAAGCGCGGACGGTCATGGTGTGGCACAGCGTGCCGGGCGTGGCGAGAATCCACCCGGCGTCGCGCCATCGCCGCAGGTCGTCGGCGTTCCCGCCGCGGTCGGGCGGGAAGGGGGCGTCGGCGGGCGCGGCCGCGTACAGGGTCTCGGTCAGCACCGCCTCGGTCTGCACGCCGGAGGCCGCGGGGGCCGGGGCGAAGTCGTAGCGGTGCAGCAACGCGACGTCGAGTTCTCCGGCACGCAGCCGGTCGGTGGCCGCGGCCGGGTCCAGTTCGGCGACGCGCGGTTCCAAGGCCGGGTGCTCCGCGGCGAGCCGGGCGAGCACGCCGGGGAGCAGCGCCTGCACCGCGGACGGGAACGCGCCGATGCGGAGGGGGCCCGCGGGGCCGCCGCGTACCGCGTCGAGTTCCGCGGCGGCCTGCTCCAGCCGGTCCAGGACCGCGTCGGTGTGCGCGACCAGGGCAGCCGCGGCGGGGGTCAGCGCCACGCGCCGCCCGGTCCGCTCCAGAAGGGGCACTCCGGCTTCGCGTTCGAGCGCGGACAGCTGCTGCGATACCGCCGAAGGGGTGTACGACAGCGCGTCGGCGACCGCGGCGATCGTGCCCCGATGGGCGAGTTCTCGCAGCAGGCGCAGGCGACGGACATCAAGCATCAGTTCAGCTTACGCTCACGTACACAATTGCGAACTGGACCTACTGGTTCCGCAGCGCGCAGGCTCGACGCATGGACCTGGATCTGCGTGGCATTCACGTTCCCCTGATCACCCCGTTTTCCGGCGACGGCGCCACCGTCGATCTCGATGCCCTGGAGCGCTTGGCGCACCGGGTCGCCGACAACGGGGCCGCCGGGCTCGTCGCCCTCGGCACCACCGCCGAAGCGGCAAGCCTGGACGCCGGCGAGCGCGCGGCGATCGTGACCACCTGCCGACGCGTCGCACGCGAACGCGGTGTGGTGCTGTCCGTGGGCGTCGGCACCAACGACACGCGCAAGGCGGCCGCGGAACTTGCGGCGCTCGGACAGGTCGGAAGCGGGGCAAGGGAGGCGGCGCTGGTGACGGTGCCGTACTTCACGCGGCCGTCGGAGGACGGCGTCGTCGCGCATTTCGCCGCGTTGGCCGCAGCGAGCCCGGTGCCGCTGATCGTCTACCACGTGCCGTACCGGACGAGCCGTCCGCTGTCCGCGGCCACGCTGCGCCGCCTGGCCGCGCTGCCCGGGGTGGCGGGGATCAAGCACGCGGTCGGCGTGCTGGACGGGGACACGATGGACCTGCTGTCCGATCCGCCGGAGGGTTTCGCGGTGCTCGCCGGTGACGACGTGCTCCTCGGGCCGCTGCTGGCGCTGGGCGCGGCGGGCGGGATTCTGGCGTCCGCGCATGTTGCCACGCGGGCTTTCGTGGACGTCGTGGACGCGTGGCAGAGCGGCGACGTGCCGCGGGCGCGTGCCCTGGGAAGCGGCCTCGTGCGGCTGTCGGCACGGCTGTTCGCCGAACCGAACCCCGCGGTGGTGAAGGGGGTCCTGCGGGCGCGCGGCGAGATCCGGAGCGCCGCGGTGCGCCTGCCGCTGCTGGCGGCGAGGGAGGGCGCGGTGACGGCGGCGGTGGAGGCGTTGGGCGACGTGGAGTCGCAGAGGACTGCCCTGGCCGCGGTGTGACCGGCCGCCGCTGGGCGTGGCCGGGTGCCGAGGCACGACGGCTCGGCAACTCCCGTGGGAGCTGCCGAGCCGTCGCCGGGACCGTCCGGGTCAGTCCTCGGGGATCGCACCGAAACGGCCGGACTGCACGTCCTCGACCGCCTGGGCGATTTCGCTGCGGGTGTTCATGACGAACGGGCCGTAGGCCTGGACCGGTTCGCGGACCGGCCGGCCGGTCCACAGGACGAAGCGCAGGCCCTCGCCGTCGGCGGCCACCCGGAGTTCGTCCGCGGTGTCCGTGCCGGTGGACGGAGCGAGGTGGACGACCTGGCCGGCCGTTGCGGGCACCGCGTCCGGGCCGAACCGGCCCGAGCCGGTCAGGACGTACACGAACCCGTTCTGGTCACCGGGTACTTCCTGGGTGAACGCGGCGTCGGAGGAGAGCGTCGCGTCGACCATGGTGATCGGCACGACGTTGACCGCCGGTCCCGTCACGTCGCCGGAGCGGCCCGAGAAGACGCGCGCCTCGACGCCTTCCTCGCGGCGCACCGGGACGGCCGTGCCGCGCAGATCCTGGTAGCGCGGTTCGTCCATCTTGTGGGCGGCGGGCAGGTTGATCCACAGCTGCAGCATGTGGACGGGCTTGCCTTCGTGGGCCTTCTCGGCGTGGAACAGCCCGCTCCCCGCGGTCATCCACTGCACGTCGCCCTCGCCGAGGACGCCGTGGCCGCCGCGGTTGTCCCGGTGCTCGAGCTCGCCTTCGAGGACCAGGCTCACGGTTTCCTGCCCGCGGTGCGGGTGCCAGTCGAAGCCGACCGTGCTGAACCAGTCCTCGGCGAGCAGCAGGAACGGGTCGTGGCGCCCCCACTTGCCCGGTTCGAGGACCAGCGCCTTGGCGTCGACCTGCGCGTCCGGGCCGAGCATGCGCCGGTCGGCGACGGACGCGATGCCGCGTGCGGTCGTGTTCGCGGTGGTCATGACACCTCCAAGTTTGTTGAACAATCAACATAACGGTGGTCCGGAGGCGGCTATTCCGCGGGGTCGCCGGCGCACGCGGCCGAGGCTCTGGTCAGGACGCGACGGCCACCAACGCGCGGTGGTGCCGCGGGTTCTCCGCCTCGTCGACCACGGCAGCCGCGAGGTCGGCATACGCGAACGACTCGCCGGCGTTCTCCGGCACCCGCTCGTCGCCGAACCGGTAGGCCCCCGTCTTCGGGCCCTCGTCGTCCAGGACCACCGGCGGCGGCGCCAGCACCAGCCAGTCCAGCCGCTCGTCCGTCGCCCGCAGCACGTCGAGTTCCGCGGCGTGGCCGAGCGAGAACGGCCGGAAGTCCGCCGGGAATTCCGGGGTGTCGTAGATCGGCACGCCGGGCGTCACCTCCAGCGTCGTGCCGATACCCACCACCACCAGCCGCGTCACGCCCGCGGCGGCCAGCCCGTCCGCCAGCGCGCGGGCGGCCGCCGTGAAGAACTCGTCGGCGGGCACATCCATCCGCGCGGCGGTGCTGATCGCCGCATCGTGCCCGGCGGCCGACTCCGCCACCGACAGCGCGTCGGTCACGTCGCCCGCGACCACCGTCACGCCCGCGGCCGCGGCGGCGAGGTCCGCGTACTTGGCGGGATCGCGGACCACCGCCGTCACCTGATGCCCGCGCGCGGCCGCCTCCACGACGGTCTTGCGCCCGGCACGTCCACCCGCTCCGAACACCACGATCTTTGCCATGGTTTGCACTCCGTCCTTCTACGCCGACCTTTCGTCGGCCGAACGACGCGCACGCTAAGCGCGCAGGTGCCGGTTACCGCAACGATACCGGCGCCGACCTGCACGATTCCGATCCGGAACCGGCCGGAAATCCGGGCACCGCGACGCGGGTCCGTGGGCTAGTTTCGGTTCATGCTCGACATCGCCCCCGCCGCGGACGGCCGCGGATTCGCGCCCGACGCCGCGCCGTTCGACGCCGCGGCCCCGCTGCCGCCGCTCACCGCGGACATGTTCGCCCCGGGATGTCCCGCGCGCGGCATGCCGATCCGCATCGGCGAGAAGTGGGCGGGCCTGGTCGTCGTGTGCCTGGCCGACGGGCCGCGCCGCTTCTCCGAACTCAAGGTGCCGCTGCGCGGCGTGACCCCGAAAGTGCTGACGGACACGCTGCGCGCACTCGAACGCGACGGCATGATCACCCGCACCGCGTACGAGGAAACGCCGCCGCGCGTCGAGTACGCCCTGACCGGCCTCGGCCGTTCCCTGCTCGGGCCGATCGCGGCATGCCGCGAATGGGCGATGACACACCTGCCCGAACTGATGGCCGCGCGCGACGCCTACGACGACGCCAACGGGCGCGCGGCGTCCTGATCCCGGCCCTGGTCCCGGTCTTGGCTTTGGTCTTGGTTTTGGTCTTGGTTCGTGTCTTTCGTGGCGGCGGCAGGCGCGGACAGGTGGGTCCACAGGTGCATCGCGGCGTAGGCGCGCCACGGACGCCACTGCTCCGCCTGCCGCGCCACGGCCTTGGCGTCGCCGTCCGCGCCGAGTGAGGCCACGGCCTGGCGAATTCCCAGGTCCGACACGGGAATCGCATCCGGATCGCCGAGTGCGCGCATAGCGATGTACGACGCGGTCCACGGGCCGATACCGGGAAGCGCCAGCAGCCCGCGCTCGGTCTCCTCGCGGTCGGCGCCCGGGTCGAGGACGACCGCGCCGTCCGCCACGGCCTGCGAAATGCCGCGCAGCGCCTTCGCACGGGCGGTGGTCAGGCCGATCCCGTCGAGGTCGTCCGCGGCGACCTGCTCGGCGCTGGGGAACATGTGCGTCAGAGTCCCGTCCGGCGCGGCCAGGGGGCAGCCGAGTTTGCGGACGAGCCGCTCGGCGAGCGTCCGCGCGCCCTTGACGGTGACCTGCTGCCCGAGGACCGCGCGCACCGCCAACTCGAACCCGTCGACATGCCCCGGCACCCGCAGCCCCGGCCGGGCCGCGACGAGCGGGCCCAGCAGCGGATCGCCGCCGAGCGCATCGTCGACCCCCTGTGGGTCGGCGTCCAGGTCGAACAGCCGGCGGCAGCGCTGCACGGCCGCGGTGAGGTCGCGGAGGTCCTCCAGTCGCAGCCGCAGCGTGGCGAACCCGGAGTCCGGGTGCGGCGTGATGGTGGCGATACCGGTGCGGCGCGGCAGGCGCAGGCTGCGCCGGTAGGCGACGCGGCCGTCCTCGTCGGTGGTGACTTCTTCGACGCCGCCGATGGCGCGCGCGGCGAGGAACGCGACCAGCGGGCCGTCGGCGTACGGGCGGCGGTGTTGGAGGCGCAGCACGATGTCGCCCTCGCCGTCCGCACCCGGCCCGGCCGGCCGGTGGCGGCGGCGCAGTTCACGCGGGGCGCAGCCGAACGCCTCCATCATGCTGTCGTTGAACTGGCGCACGCTCGAATAGCCCGCGGCGAACGCGATCTGGGTGACCGGCAGGTCGGTGGCTTCGAGGAGCATGCGCGCGGTCTGCGCGCGGCGCATCCGGGCGAGGGCGAGCGGGCCGGTGCCGACCTCGCCCACCATCTGGCGGTGCAGGTGCCGTTCCGAGACGGCGAGCCGCCGGGCGAGCGCGCCGATGCCGCCTTCGTCGACGACGCCGTCCGCGATGAGCCGCAGGGCGCGGCCGACCAGGTCGGCGCGGATGTCCCAGTCGGGCGAGCCGGGGCTGGCTTCCGGGCGGCACCGCTTGCAGGCGCGGAATCCGGCGGCCTGGGCGGCCGCCGCGGTGCCGTAGAACGAGACGTTCTCGGGCTTCGGGGTCCGGGCGGGGCAGCTCGGGCGGCAGTAGATGCCCGTGCTGGAGACCGCGGTGTAGAAGCGGCCGTCGAACCGGGAGTCGCGGCTGCTGATGGCCTGGTAACGAGCGGTGAAAGTGTCGAGCACCTGTCCATCATGCGTCGTCGCACGGACAGGTGACTGGCGGATTTCGGACGTGGCGGTGGCTCGTCGCATGGTTCGTCGCCGGCTTGGGGCGGGCTTGCGGCGTGCTTTGCGGCGTGCTTTGCGGCGGCGGCGCCGGTCGGTCAGCGGGTGCGGTCGCGGAAGGCCTTCGCCTTGGCGCGATTGCCGCAGAGCGCCATCGAGCACCAGGCGCGCGACCGGTTCCGGGAATGGTCGTAGTACGCCCATGCACACATGCGGCAGGCCTTCATGCGCACCCAGGTGCCCGCGGCGGCGGCTTCGGCGACGTGGCCGAGGAGCCGGGCGAGGGCGGCGTCGACGGTGCCGGACGTCGCCGGGGCGAGGCGCGGCGGGTCGGCATACGGGTCGAAGACGAGCGGGAGTTCGCGGGCGGCGGAGTCGAGCGCGGCCAGGGCTTGGGCGTACGGGTCGCCGTCGGGCTCGTCGGGGGTGGGGCCGGTGGCGTTGTGGTCGGCGAGGAGGGCGCGCAGGCCTTCGCGGACGATCCGGGCGCGGTCGAGTCCGGCCTGCTCGGCGGGGGCGCCGTCCGGGAGCAGGCCGTACGTGGTCAGCCACGCGGCGAGCGCGGCGGGGTCGGTCAGTGTCTCGGTGCCCGTCTCCACGCTCAAGGTGTTGACGAAGTCCTCGACGAGCCGGAGCGCGCCGGGGGCGGCGTCCTCGGAGGCCGCCCCCGGGGGAGTCGCTGCGGGAGCCTCAGGGGGAGTCGCAGGGGGAGTCTCGGTCCCGGGGCCGGTGTCGGTTGCGCGGTCGTGCTCGGACATGCCATCCCGTTCTAACCAGCTATTGACGCTAGCTGGTTACGATAACTAGTGTTCACGAATAGAAGGTTACGTCGTTCTGGTCGTCCCCGGACGGGACGCCTTGTCACGGAAACGAGTACTCCATGGCCCTCCGTATTGGCGGCATCGGCATCGACACCAACGATCTCGCGGGCGCCCTCGCGTTCTGGCGCGCGGTCACCGGATACGAGGTCGGCTCGCAAGGAGACACCTACGCATCCCTCGTCGATCCCGCCAAGTCGGGCGCCGACCTCGGCATCCACGTCGTGCCCGAGCCCCGGGTCGGCAAGAACCGCCTCCACCTGGACCTGTACACGGAAGACCTCAACGCCGAAGCCGCCCGCGTCGAGTCCCTCGGCGCCGTCCGCGTGGCCCACCACGGCGAGGGCGACAGCGGCTGGATCGTCTACGAGGACACCGACGGCAACCAGTTCTGCGTCTGCGCCGCCTGACGCGCGGCGCTTTTCCGGCGGAAATCCCCGGCAGGAAACGGCAGACTGGAACCATGACGCCACGCGGATCCGCGCTCTTTGACACCGCGATAGGCCGGTGCGGCATCGCGTGGGGCCCGCGTGGCGTCACCGCCGTCCACCTTCCCGAACGCGACGACGCCACCCTGCGGTCGCGCCTCCCGGACGGCTACCCCGACGCCGCGCCCCCGCCCGACGTCGCCGCCGCCATCACCGCCATCCGCGCCCTGCTGGACGGCGAACCGGTCGACCTGGCCGACATCACCCTCGACCTCGACGGCGTACCGGCGTTCCAGCGCCGCGTCTACGACATCGCCCGGACGATCCCGCCCGGACAGACCGTCACCTACGGCCAGATCGCCCAGCGCATGGGCATGCCCGGCGCGGCACGTGCGGTCGGCCACGCCCTCGGCCAGAACCCGTGCGCGATCGTCGTGCCCTGCCATCGCGTCCTCGCCGCGGGCGGGGCGTCGGGCGGCTTCTCCGCACACGGCGGGGTCGCCACCAAGTGGCGGATGCTGACCATCGAAGGCGCGCCCGAAGCGCCGCAGCCTACGTTGTTCTGAACCTGCCCACGGCTACCGCTCCCAGCGCCGCCAGGACCATCGGCAACGCCACCCACGGGAGCATCCCCGAACCGGTGGAGCCGAGGACCACCCCGCCCGCGAGCGAGCCTACGGCGATGCCGATGTTGTAGACGGTGGCCTGCAGCGATGTCGCCGCGTCGGCCCGGTCCGGACCGGCCAAGGTCACCAGCGCGGTCTGGATGAGCGTCGGCGCGGCGCCGAACGCGGCACCCCACAAAGCGACGGCCGCGAACAACACCGCCGGCAGCCCGCCCGCCGCCCCGAGCAGCGTCAACGCGGCGGCGACGCCCCCCAACGCCGCGACGAGCGCCGCACGCGGACGCCGGTCGGCAACGAGCCCGGCCGCCCAGATTCCGGCGACGGTCGCACCGCCGAACACCAGGAGCACCACCCCCGTTCGGTCCCCGACCGCGCGCTCCGACAGCGGTGCGAGGTACGTGTACACGGCCTGGTGGCCGAGGAGCAGAAACAGCGTGACCGCGAGGATCGGCCGTAGGCCGGGCAGCTTTGCGATCCGGCGCAGCGGGGTGCGGTCCGCGGCAGCCTCGCCGGGGAAGTCCGGCACCTTCCACCGCGCCCAGGCGGCGACGGCGACGCCGAGGACGGCGAGCAGGGCGAACGTGCCGCGCCAGCCGACGTACGCCGCCACCGTGGTGCCGGCCGGGATGCCGAGCGCGAGCGCGACGGTGATGCCGGCGAGCACCAGCGCAATGGCGGCGCCGCGGCGCTCCGGCGGGGCGATGCGGGCGGCGTAGCCGGCCAGCATCGCCCACAGGACGCCGCCCATCGCCCCGGCGAGCAGCCTGGCCGCGAACGTCACGGCATACGCTCCGGACCCGGCGGTCACCGCATTGGCCAAGGCGAACCCGAGCAGCGCGGTGATCAGGACGCGCCGTCGGCGCACACCGCGGAGCGCCGCCGTCAACGGGATCGCGGCGAGGCAGGACGCGGCCGCGTAGCCGGTCACCAGGAACCCGGCGCTTGCTTCCGAGACGTTCAGGCCCGCGCTCAGCTGCGGCAGCAGTCCGGCGGGGAGCAGCTCGGTGAGCACGGCGCCGAAGGCCGCGGTGAACAGGGCCAGGAGGGCGGGGAGCGGGAGTCGTGGGGGTGCCGGGGTGGTGGTTGCTGTCGGAGCGGCTTGCGGGGGAGTGGCCCGCGGGTGTTCGGTCGGACGGGGATCGGCCGGATGCGGATCGCCCGGATGCGGATCGGTCCGAGTCGCCGGGGAGCTTGCAGATGGCGAGGGCATGGGATCATGCTGAAACGTTGACATCGGTGTGAAGGCAAGTGCGGATCGGCTTGCCGGGCGGGTGGGGCCGATGGCTGAGTGGTGAGACTGGGGGACTGCTCCGGCCTTGACCACTACCACGGCCACGGCCACGACTCCGAGCACGACCCCGAACACGAGGAGGCGCCACGTGCGGATCGGCGAGCTGGCGCGGCGCACGGGGGTGCCGACGCGGATGCTGCGTTACTACGAAGAGCAGGACCTCCTGCATCCGGAGCGCGCGAACAACGGGTACCGCGACTACGACGAGAGCGCCGTGGCGCGGGTGACCCAGATCCGCGGACTGCTGGACAGCGGACTCACCACCGAGATCATCCGGCGGATCGTGCCGTTCCTCGACCGCCCCGGTCAGCTGCACCCGCACCCGCAGTGCCTGACGGAGGAGACCTCGGCACTGCTCCGCGAGGAAGTCGACCGCATCCAGGCACGCATCGACTGCATGTCACGGAACCTGGTGGCGATCCGCGCCTACCTGGCCGCGGTCCGGTTGGACGCGAATGAGGGCGTGGCGGTAGGGGACGCCGACTCGGTTCGGTTGCACGGGGACGACGGCGTGGTCGTGGGGGGCGTCGGCTCGGTCCGGTCGGACGCGGACGGGGACGAGGGCGCGGACGGGGACGAGGGCGGGGACGAGCGCGCGGCGGTGGGGGATGCCGGCTCGGTTCCGTTGGACGGGGACGACGGCGTGGTCGTGGGGGGCGTCGGCCGCGTCCGGTCGGACACGGACGCGGACGCGAGCGGGGACGAGGGCGTGGCGGTAGGGGATGCCGGGTCGGTTCGGTGGGGTGGGGACGAGGCCGTGGTCGTGGGGGAGACGGCCGTTGCGGCGGTAGCTCAGCCGCGCAGCGGTGCCGGTCCGAGAGCGGCCGATCGGTGACCGAGCCGGAAGGCGAGCGCAGCGCGGCGCTGGACGAGCTGCACCGACGGCTCGGCGACGGGCTTACCCGCGCGCGGCTGACCAAGCCGGGACTGGCCGCCCGGGCACGTCTGAGCCGCACCACCGTGCAAGCCGCGTTCCGGGCGGATGCGGTGCCGTCGGCCAAGACCGTGGCGGCGATCGCCGAGGCCCTTGGGCTGCACGTCGCGGAGCTGCTGGAACTGCGTCGTGCGGCGGCCGCGGTCGTGGCTGCGGAGGTGGCCGCGCACACGACCGCGAACCGGCGCGGCGGGCCGGCCGATCCGCCTTCCCCGAAGCGTGATGTGTCCGGGGCGCTGCTCGCGCCTCGTTCGGCTGCCGATCGCCTCCTTTCCGTCATCGGTGCCTTCGATCTCGAACACCCCGCGCTCACCCTCACCGAGATCAGCCGCCGCGCCGACCTTGCCCTACCGACCGCCTACCGGGTCGTCGCCGCGCTGACCGCCTGGGGTGCGCTCGAACGCGACGAAGTCGGCACGTACCACATCGGACTCCGATTGTGGGAGGTCGCGACCCTCGCACCGCGTGGCCTCGGGCTGCGGCATGCCGCTCTGCCGTTCCTCGAGGACCTGTACGAAACCACCCACGAGAACGTGCAGCTGGCCGTCCGCGACGGCTGCGACGTGCTCTACATCGAACGGATCTTCGGCCGCTCGGCGGTCGGCGTCCGCACCCGCGTCGGCGCACGCTGGCCGCTCCACGCCACCGGCGTCGGGCTCGTGCTGCTCGCCCACGCCGACACCGCCGTCATCGACCGCGTCTGCGACGGGCCGCTGACCGCCTTCACCCCCCACACCATCACCGACCCGACGCTGCTGCGCCGCGTGCTGGCCGACGTCCGCGCGACGGGCTGCGCCGTCAGCGACCGGCAGATCACGGACGACGCCGTGTCCGTGGCGGCACCGGTGTACGGACCGCACGGCGACGTGCTTGCCGCCGTGTCGGTCGTGGTGCCGGCGGAGACGACGCCGGCGCACACCCTTGTTCCGGTGGTGCGGCTTGCGGCCCGTGGGATCTCGCGCGCGCTTGGTCGTCCGCCGCGCTGATCGCTCACCGTCGTTCCGGTGGTGCGGCGCGCTGTCCTCGGGACTCCCGGGTGCTCGGTCGCCCGCCGTGTTGACCGCAGATCCTCGTTCCGGTGGTGCGGCACGGCTTGTGGGATTTCCCGGGCACGCAGCCGTCCGCCGTGCTGACGCAGGCCCTCGTTCCGGTGCTACTGCTCGCGGCCTGCGGGACCTCCCGTGGGCTCGGCCGCTCGCCGTGCTGACCGCACGTCACCGTCCCGCTGACACGTGCTTGCGGTCTGCGGCATCTCTCTGCCCCAGAGCAGCCGGACCGACCGCACACTTTCGCTGGGCGAAAGAGCCGTTGTCGCCGCCCGGGACCGACCGGGACGCTGGCCGCCACACCCTCGAACTCGGCTTTCCGGGAGGCGACATGACGGCATTCGTGCGCGACCAGTGGTATGTGGCGGCATACTCCGGCGAAGTGGCCCGCGACCTGCTCGCCCGCACCATCCTGGGCGAGCCGATCGTGTTCTACCGGACCGAGGACGGCGCCTCCGTCGTCGCGCTGGCCGACCGGTGCGTGCACCGCCGCTACCCGCTCTCGGCGAGCAGCCTGGAGAACGACACGGTCGTGTGCGGCTACCACGGCTTCACGTACGACCCCACCGGAACGTGCGTGCGCGTCCCCGGACAGACGCGCATTCCCCGTACCGCCCGCGTGCGTTCGTACCCCGTCGTGGAACAGGACTCCCTCGTCTGGGTGTGGATCGGCGATCCGGACCGCGCCGACCCGACGGCCATCCCGCGGGCCCGCCACCTCGACAGCCCCGGCTGGTCGACTGTCCGCGGCATGGAACCGATCGACGCCGACTACGGCTTGCTGGTCGACAACCTCCTCGATCTGTCGCACGAGACCTACCTGCACAACGGCTACATCGGCACGCCCGAGGTCGCGGAGACGCCGATCGCCACGTCCGTCGACGACGAGGCCCACGTCGTCCGGGTCAGCCGACGCATGGACGATGCCGCATGCCCGCCGTTCTACGCCCGGTCGACCGGCATCGACGGCCGCATCAGCCGCCGGCAGGACATCGAGTACTTCGCCCCCTGCCTGTACCTCCTGCACAGCCGCATCTCCCCGGTCGGCGACCCGACGCGCGCCTACCACACGGAGATCACCTACGCGATCACGCCGTCGGCCCCGGGCAAGGTGTACGACTTCTGGGCGGTCTCCCGCGACTTCGCCACGGACGACGCCGAACTCGACACGTTCCTGCACGACTTCAACCGGGACGTGGTCATCCAGGACGTCGACGCACTCAACCTGCTGCAGCGCACGCTCGACAGCGAACCGGACGGGTACCAGGAGCTGAGCATCAACATCGATGCCGGCGCTCTGGCGGCGCGACGGGTACTGGCGGCGATGACTGCCGCTGCGGCGGACGGGGCGTCGGGGAGTGCTGCGGTCGCGGCACCGGGTTCGGCATCCGCTTCCGCGTCGCCCTCGCCGTCGTCCTCGCCCCCGTCCTCGCCCCCGTCCTCGTCCGCGGCATCCGCGTCGGCATCGGCTTCGGTGACGGGATGAGTGTGTCGACGTTGCCGGTTGCGGTCGTGGACTCGACCCTGCAGCTCTCCGTTGCGGAGCGGGTCGAACCGGCCGACGGGGTCGCTGTTCTGACGCTTCGTCACCCCGAGGGGGCGGACCTGCCGGTCTGGGCTCCTGGTGCTCACATTGATCTCCTGCTCGCGGATGGCCTGACTCGTCAGTACTCGCTGTGCGGCAATCCGGCCGAGGCCGCGACATGGCGGATCGCCGTCCTGCGCGAGCCGGCCGGGCGCGGCGGCTCGGCGTTCGTCCATGACACCCTCACCGCGGGCACGCCGGTGCGGGTGCGTGGTCCGCGCAACCACTTCGCGCTGGAACCGGCGCCGCGGTATCGGTTTGTCGCGGGCGGGATCGGCATCACGCCGATCCTTCCCATGCTCGCGGCGGCAGAGGCGGCCGGAGCCGACTGGACGTTGCTGTACGGCGGGCGCACCCGCACATCGATGGCGTTCGTCGACGAACTGGCCCGCTATGGCAGCCGCGTGACCATCGCGCCGCACGACGAGACCGGACTGCTCGACCTCACCGCGCACCTGGGCGACGTGCCGTCGGACACGTTGGTGTACTGCTGCGGTCCGGGACCGCTTCTCGATGCGGCCGCGGCGGCGTGGCCGCGCGAGACGCTGCGGACCGAGCGGTTCCAGCCGGTCGCCGCCGACGGCGACGGGGTGGATGGGGCCGAGCCTCGCAGCGCCTTCGAGCTGGTGCTGGCCCGATCCGGTCGTACGTTGTCGGTGCTTGCCGACGCGTCGATCCTGGAGACGGTCCGCTCGGCCGGTGTCGAAGTGCTGTACTCGTGCGCCGAAGGCACGTGCGGTACGTGCGAGACCGATGTCCTAGAGGGTGTTCCGGACCATCGCGATACCGTCCTGACTCCCGCTGAGCGGGCGGTCGGCGACACGATGATGATCTGCGTGTCGCGGTGTGTGGGAGAGCGGCTGGTGCTGGATTTGTAGGTGCGCCCGGCGGTTGGTGCCGACCTTGTGGGGTGGGGCCGGCGTTGAGTGAGGAGCCCTGGAGCGTGTCTCGTCCGTGGGCTGGTCGGTTGATCGGGCGTGTCTGTCTGCTTGGTGATCAGTGCGGCGATGAGGGACCGCATCGAGTGCCTTCGGCAGGCTGATCCAGACCGCGAGCGGTGGTGGGCTGACCGTCGCCGCGCGGCTGATCAGGTGGGCTGTGGAGGGCACTTGGGTGCGCTGCCACTAGCCGGGGAGGCCGGGCCTTCGCTTACCTGGTTGACCAGCTGACGGCTGCCTGGCCACCCGGCTCCTGGTGCCCGGTTGCCTTGTTGGCATGCTGCCTGGCTACCCGGCTTCCGGTGCCCTGCTGCCTGGCTACCTGGCCCCGGATGCCTCGCTACCCCGCCGCCTCGCTGCCCCGCCGCCATGGTGCCTGGCTACCCGGCTCCCGCTGCCCTGCCGCCATGCTGCCCGGCCACCCGGCCACCCGGCCACCGGCCACCCGGCCACCGGCTGCCCGGCCACCCCGTCACCCGGCGACTGGGTGGGTGACAGTGAGGCCGCAGGGGTGCCCGGCCCGATCCGGGACGGGGGCCTGTCCTGTTCCGGTCCGGCTACGGCTGACTCCGCTACCCGGAAACCTGGCAAGCGGACCACGGTCATCAAGGGGAGCGGGGAGTCCGCTCTCGGGTCGGGCAGCCCCTTCCTGCGGGTCGGGCAGCCCCTTCCAGCCCCGCCCCGTCCCGTCCAGCCTCCGCCCAACCCAACCCAACCCAACCCAAGCCGCCCCCGCCCCGTTTCCGCCGCCCGCCTCCCGAGGCGGCCCGTGGCCCCGTCAGCCGCGGGTCAGCACGCGGTCGAGCTTCGTCAGCGAGCGTTGCAGGGCCCGGCGGGTGCCGAGCGGGACTATGGCGGCGCGGCCCGGGACCCGTACGCCACCGGTCAGTGCCACGCGGGTGGTTGCGCCGTCGGGCGACGGTGTCGCGGCCATGCCGATGATGACGAACCGGCTTTGCAGCCAGCACCAGCCCGGCCGCAGCACGCCGCGCAGCCGGGCGCGCATGCCGTACCGGCTCCGGGCGTCCGCGACGACGTGCTCGCCGTCGCGGTCGACGACGGTGACGTGCCGCATGTCCGGCTGGAACACGCCGAAGCCGTCTTCCAGGTCGCCCATCACGGCCCACGCCTCGTCGAACGGGACGTCCACGACACCTTCGACGACGCGGGCGCCCGGGATGCCGCCGGTAATGATGCGCAGGCGTTCGATCGGATCGAGTTCGGCTACCGGGTCGAACACCGAGCCGTGCCAAGACGGCAGATCCACGTCCGGATGCTCCGATCCGTTCCACTCGTGCGGGTCTCCCACGGTCACGACGTCCACATCCTTCGGAATCCGGCCCGGGCCCGGGACAGCCGCGATTTGACGGTGCCTTCCGGGACGCCGAGCATGGCGGCCGCCTCCTTTTCGTCGAGGCCTTCGATGTCGCGCAACACGAGGACTGCGCGGTGCTCGGGCGACAGGCGTGCCAGTACGTCGCCGATGTCCGCGGCGAGTTGCGGGTCGCCGACGGCGGGTACTTCGGTGAGTTCGGCGGGGTTGCTGCGCGCGTCTTGCTTGGCGACCCGTATGGCTTCGCGGACCGCCACCGAGCGGACCCAGCCGTACAGCGCCTCCGGCTCCTGCAGGCGCCGCAGCCCGCGGAAGACCGCGACGAGGGTCTCCTGCACGGCATCCGGACGGCTGGTCAGTGCGATGGGGCCGCAGATCGAGGTGACGTACGGGATGAGATGGTCGAGCAGATCGTTCATCGCGAGGGTGTCTCCCCGCAGGGCCGATCGCGCCAGGGCAACGCCTCTGGCTCGACGGTCTACCTCCGGGGGCACCTGCTTGGTCACGGTGGCGGTCATTCTCCCGCGACCCGCGCGCGACGCAGGATCCCGGCCGTCCGGGACCTCCCTCCCCGGGCGAGGCGTGCCGCCGCGTACCCGAAACCGATGCACACCGGCGTGTACACCAGCAGGTTGAGCCGGTAGAAGGTGCTGCCCGAGTCGGCGCCGATACCGAACGCCCAGACCACGCCCGCTATCGCCCGCACCGTCAGGCCGACGGCGACGGCACCGGTCACCAGGTGGACGAGGGCGCGGATACGGGCTCCACCCCAGGCGTGCGCGTGCGCATAGACGCACGTGGCGGCGGTGGTGAGGACTACCACCAGGGGCAGCAGCACCTGCGGAGTGAACGGCACATCGGCGTTGAGCAGACCTTGGGAGAGCGTGGCGGTGCTGTCGGCCGGCCACGTCACGCCGCTCGCCCACACCGCGTGCAGGACCGCGTCGCCGACCAGCAGCGAAGCCACGGCGGCGCCCGCGCGGCGCCGGGCGGCCGGGGTCGGCGGCGCGAAACTCAACACGGACGCGAGGGGCGCGAAGGCGGCCATGGCGGGACCTCTTTCAGGAGTCGTGGTGGGGCTGATGCCTGAGAGAGGAGGCGGGGAACGGATTCGTTCCGTGGAGTTCGGGATTTTTTGTGGGGCGTGAGGCGAGCCGTGACGGTGCGGTGGTCTGCGGCTTCGAACTCCGTGTTGCCGGTGCGCGGTTTCGGGCGGCTGCGGGCGGGGTGGGATCGCCGTCGGGGTGGCGCGTGGGCAACGGAGTCCGACGACGGATCACGGGCGGTCTCGCGGCGCTGTCGCGGCACGAAGCCGCCGAACCCGCGGCGGGGCGGCAACTTCGGCGACGGCCTGAGTGAACCCACGCCATCCATCGACACGCGCACCGCAGCCCGCAGCCACCGCCGCGTCACCGCGCCGAGCCCCGGCCCGCCCGGCATCAGGCGGGCGGATGCCGCGCCCGATGCCGCCATGGAGACCACCTGGACGCCTGAGACACCGCAGGCACAACCGGCGTCGTCTGCGCGAGCGCTCGATGGCGGTCGCGTAGCAGCAACCCCCTCGCCGCCCATTCGGCCGCCACGTCATCGCCGACACAGCCGGTGATCCCCGTTCACCCCGTCCCGGGGGGCAGGCAGAAGGCAGCGAGGGCGGTTATCGGGCGGCTGTCCGGGTGTCGCGGGGCCTGAGCAGCGCGGTGAGGAGGAGCCCAGCGAGGGTGACGGCGCCCGCGGTGAGCATGGCGGTATGCAGACCGTCGAGGATGTCGCCCGGCTCGGCAGTTCCGTCGCTGCCGCTGCGCGTGCCGGCGGTGGCGATCGCGGACAGGGCGGCGACACCGATGGCGCCGACGAACTGCGGCATCTGGGCGAGGCTTCCGGCCACGCCCTGGTCCTCGTCGGGCAGCCCGGAGGTCAGGGTGGTGATGAACGCGACGACGGTGAGCACGTGTCCCAGTCCCATGGCGCCGGACGTGATCAGAAGCAGCGGCAGGTTCCCGTCGGCGGGAAGCCACACCATCGCGCCCGTCCCGAGCCCCTGGACGGTCAAGCCGGCCACCAGGGCGGGGACGGTCCCGCGGGCACCGATCAGGCGGGTGGCCAGGGCACCGGCGATTCCGGCGGCTGCCCCTTCGGCGAGGAACCCGAGGCCGGTCTGGAGTGGAGTCCAGCCCAGGACGTCCTGCATGTAGAGGCTCAGCAGGAGTGTGGTGCCGCCGCACATGCCGAACGTGATCAGACCCACGAGGCTGCTCCACTTGACGGAGGGCCGACCGAGGAGCGCGAGCGGGACCAGCGGGGACTCGTGGCGGGCCTCGACCGCGAGGAACGCGGCGAGGAGGACGGCCGCGGCGGCAAACGCGCCGAGGGTCGGTGCTCCCGACCATCCGGTGTCCGCGCCGGTGGACACGGCATAGACCAGGGCGAACAGCCCGCCGCTGGCCAGCAAGGCCCCGGGGATGTCCAGGCGGGAGGCGGTGCGTTCGCCGTCGCGGGGCAGCAGGGTGAGGCCCCCGGTGAGGACGAGCCCGCCCATGGCCACGAGCAGCAGCATGGTCCAGCGCCAGTTCAGGCCGTTCACGATGATGCCGCCGCCGATGGTGCCGATCACGAATCCCAGGGACAGCAGCGCCCCGTTGACGCCCAAGGCCTTGGTGCGTTGCGGGCCTTCGGGAAAGGACGTGGTGAGCAAGGCGATCGCGGTGGCGCCGACCGCGGACGCGGCGATGCCTTGCCCGGCTCGGGCGGCGATGAGCCAACCGGGTGAGCCGGCCAGGCCGGCCAGCAGGGACAGCACCGTGAACGCGCCGACACCGCTCAGGAACAGGCGGCGGCGTCCGACCAGGTCCGACAGGCGACCGCACAGCGGCAGCAGTGCGGCGGTGGGGAGGACGCACGCGGTGGCCACCCACTGCAGTGAACTGGCCGAGCCGAAACCGAGGTCCCGGCCGATCGCGGGCAGCGCCACCATGATGATCGAGTAGTCGAGGCCGGTCATGAACGTCGCGCCGCACAACGTCAGCAGGGTCAGCCAACCGCGCGTGCCCAGCGCCGCCGGGGCTGCTTCCGCGGGGACTTCTCGGGCGCGCGGGGGTGCAATATCCGTCATGGGGGATCCTTCGCGTCGTTCGACAGGGACGAGGAGCGGACGGCACAGCCGTTCCGCTCCTCGCCTGTCCACGATGGATCCACCGTCCGAACGGGAACAACGCACGTTTTTGCTACGGTCGCTTACCCGAGCTAAACAATCGGACGGTGGCGAATGCGGGGTGCCCGGTGGAGCGGCAAGAGATCGAGACGTTCCTGACCCTGGCCCGGGAACTGCACTTTCGGCGCACCGCGGAGCTGCTGCATCTCAGCAGCGGCCGGGTGAGCCAGACCATCGCCAAGCTGGAACGGCGCTTCGGAGCCCCGCTGTTCGAAAGGACCAGCAGGCGAGTGGCACTGACCGCGCTGGGGGTGCAGCTCCGCGACGAACTCCTGCCCGCCCACCAGTCGGTGCAGCGCGCCATTGCCCGCGCCGAATCGGTCGGACGCGGTCTTTCCGGCGTGCTGTGCATCGGCTATGCCAGCCCGATGGCCGCCGATCTGGTCCTGAAAGCCGCCACCGCGTTCGCCGACCGTCATCCCGAAAACGAGGCAAGGATCAGGGAGATCGCGCTCGCGGAGCCGTTCGCCCTGCTCCGCCGCGGGGAGGTGAGCCTGCAGCTTTCCGAACTTCCGGTCGACGAGCCCGACCTCACCGTCGGTCCGGTCCTGATACGCGAACAGCGTGTCCTTGTCGTCCCCCGCACACACCGCCTCGCCGACCGGTCGTCGGTGTCGGTCGAGGATCTTGCGGACTGCACGCTTCTGGCGGTCGGCGGCACGGCGCCCCGGCATTTCCTCGACTTCCACTATCCGTCCCGGACCCCCGCGGGACGTGCCGTCCGGCACGGCCCCGTATCGGCCGACTGGCACGCGATCCTGCCCTTGGTCGGCGCCGGCAGGGGCGTCACGGTCTGCTCGCGGAGCGCGGAGCGGTACTTCGGCAGGCCCGACACCGTGTGGGTCCCCTTCGAGGACGCCCCGCCGATCGAATACGCGCTGGTTTGGCTGACAAACGGGGACACCGCCCTCGTCCGGGCCTACATCGAAACCGCCGCGGGACTCGCTGCGGTGTGAGTGCGTGACCGGACGGCAGCTCGTGGATGCTTGTCCGGCTTCGCGGCGGTTCCCGGCGGACAGGGGAACGCGACTGCGTCACCTCAACCGCCGCCGCGCCCCCACCCCCACCCCCGGCCCCGGTCCCGGTCCCGCAGCCAAGTCCCGCAGCATCGTCAACTCAGCCCGCACCCGGGCGATCTCGCCCGGATCCAGATCGGCGCAGACCACCGCCTCACCAGCGGACGGCGCCTGCGCGACTACCTCCCCGTACGGTCCCCACACCCCGCTCCCGCCCGCGGCGTCCCATTCCCCCGCCGGGCCGACGTGGTTGGCCAGCACGCTGTAGATCGTGTTGTCGATGGCGCGTGCCGGGAACCAGGTCCGGTACTGCCGTTCGCCGCCGCCACGGCCGAACAGGGCGCCCACCAGGTACGCGTGGCAGCCGTCGACCGCGGCGGCGCGGGCGTGCTCGGGGAAGCCGGAGTCGTAGCAGATGCCCAAACCGAGGTGCCAGCCGTCGAGTTCGAACGTGCATGCGGATTCGCCGGCGACATAGGTGGAGACTTCGCTCGCGAACAGGTGCTGCTTGTCCGCGCGGCCGAGGACATGTCCGTCGGGGCCGAACACGAGGGCCGAGATGAGGAGCTGTGCGTCGTCCGCGACCGCGGCGCCGACGACGGCCGCCGTCCCGGTCGCGCGACAGGCGTCGGCGATGGGCGAGAGGCGGGGGTCGGTCTCGGTGACGGCGTAGCGTGCCGGATCGGATGCGATCAATGCGGGTTCGTACCCGGTCAGGATCTTCTCGGGAAACAGCGTGACGCGGGCGCCTTGTCGGGCGGCTTCGTGGACCAGGCGGGTGACGGTTGCGACGTTCGCCGGGACGTCGCCTCGGACGGAGGAGGTCTGTACGGTCGCGACCCGCAACGGGGACTTCGGGAGGTCCAAGATCATGGATCTTCACCCTATCGGGGACGCACTGGACAAGTGTTCGGAAACAGCCCGCGCGGCTCGTACAGTTGCGCTATGTCCTCCGCATCGGACCTCGACCTGCGCAAGCTGCGCGTACTGCGGGAACTCGACGAGCGCGGCACGGTCGCGGCCGTCGCCGAAGCCCTGCACCTGACCCCGTCGGCGGTGTCGCAACAGTTGACGGCGTTGGCCCGGGAGACGGGCGTCAAGCTCCTCGAACCCGCCGGCCGCCGGGTCCGGCTGACCGGCGCCGCACGGGTCCTGCTGCGGCATGCCGATCAGCTGTTTGCACAGCTCGAACGAGTGAACGCGGATTTGGCGGCGTACCGGGACGGCGATGCCGGCGAGGTGCGGGTCACCGCGTTCGGGTCGGCGATCACCGGCCTCGTCCTGCCCGCACTCGGCGACCTGCGCGAGCGGCGGCCCGGGCTGTCGCTGATCCTGCGCGAGTCGGAGCTGCCCGACGTGCACGGTGAACTCGTGCACGGCGAAACGGACCTCGCGATCGTGATCGCGTCGCCGGACGGGCCGGTCGGGGACGACGCGCGGTTCGCCCGCGTTGCGCTGCTCGCCGATCCACTCGATGTGATGATGCGGGCGGATCACCCGCTTGCCGGGGAACGCGCGGTGGCGATCGCGGACCTGAGCGACGACCCGTGGGTGTCGGGTTCGGTCGGCGCATGCAGTCGGCTGACGGCGACGGCGTGCGCGGCTGCCGGGTTCACGCCGCGCGTGGTGCACCGGGCCGACGAGTGGACGACGATCTTCGGCCTGGTCGCGGCGGGGTTGGGGGTGGCGCTGGTGCCGCGGCTCGTGACGTCGCGGCTGGCGTCCGCGCCGCATTCCGCCGCGGGGATCGTGATCCGCGAGCTGACGGGCGATCAGCCGCAGCGGCACATCGGCGCGATGGTGCGCAACGGGGCGGAGAGCGATCCGCACTTGGCGGCCGTCCTGGACGCGCTGGCGGAGCAAGCGGCGCGGGTGGGACGGGGGCGGGCGATGGTGGCGGTGTGAGGGTGCGGCACGAGGGGAGCGGGGAACGGCACCGGTGCAGCGGCATGAGCGAACGTGCGCGCGGCTGATCGGATTGTCATACCGCCCACGGCTCCCCCAACCACCAAGGTCTAACACGCCCGAATCAGCGCGTGTCGGCGGTTGTCCACAGGCCTGTGCCTAGGGGTCATCGCTTCGGGGCTGCAAGCGGTTCCCCCCGCACGACCGTCGCCCCCCGCACGACCGTCACCCCCCGCACGCCCGTGCCCCCCGCACAACCGTCACCGCTCGCACGCCCGTGACCCCCCGCACGCCCGTGACCCCCCGCACAACCGTCATCCCCGGGCACCCCTCATTTACCCCCCGGGCACCCGTCACCCCCCGGCCGCGGGTCCCCCCTCGCCGCCCTTCCTCCGCAGATACCGCTCGAACTCCAGCGCAATGGCCTCGCCCGAGGCCTCCGGCAGGTCCTCCGCGTCGCGCGCCGCCTCCAAGGCCTGCACGTACTCGGCGACCTCCGCGTCCTCGGCGGCGAGCTGGTCCACGCCCAGCTGCCACGCCCGCGCGTCCTCGGTCAGCTCGCCCATCGGGATCGCCAGGTCCAGGAAGTCCTCAAGCTTGCGGAGCAGCGCCAGCGTCGCCTTCGGGGACGGTGCCTGCGACACGTAGTGCGGCACCGCGGCCCAGAACGTGAGCGCGGGCATGCCCGCATGCGTGCAGGCTTCCTGGAGGACGCCGACGATGCCCGTCGGGCCCTCGTACTTCGTCTGCTCCAGGCCGAGGCTGCGGGCCACCACCGGGTCGGAGGTGGTGCCGCTGACCGGGACCGGCCGGGTGTGCGGGGTGTCGCCGAGGAGCGCGCCGAGGGTGACGACGGTTTCCACACCGAGCTCGTGGGCGAAGCCGAGCAGCTCGTTGCAGAAGGAGCGCCAGCGCATGTTGGGCTCGATGCCGTGCACGAGCACGATGTCGCGGCGCGGCTCCGGGACCCGGACCACGGACAGGCGCGTGGTCGGCCACGTGATGCGCCGGGTGTCGCCGTCCATCCACACGGTCGGCCGGTTCACCTGGAAGTCGTAGTAGTCCTCCGCGTCCAATGCCGCGAAGACTTCGCCGCCCCAGACCTGGTCGAGGTGTGCGACGGCGGCGGACGCGGCGTCGCCCGCGTCGTTCCACCCCTCGAATGCGGCCACCATGACGGGGTCCACCAGTTCGGGGATGTCGTCCAGCTCGATCAAGCCGGTGCCTCCTCGCCGGCGCCACTGCGCCGGATCCGCTTTCCCGTGCGTGTCACGGGTTCTTTGCCATTCCTTGTGTACCGCGTCCAGCCTACGGCTTCGGCCCTGCGGGGGGCCGGACGGCCGATCCCGCGGGTCGCGTGCCGTACCCGCCGGTGTGACTCCTACCCGGAACGGGCATCCGCCAGCGCACGCCGCGGATGCGTACCGGCAACCAGGGGAAGGCCGACGGCATTCCCATCAGGTGGGACGCCCCGCGGATTCCGTGCGCCGCACGGTTACGCTGTTCGCCCGGCCCGCGTGCGGACCGGAGGGCCCGCCAGGGGCCAGAAGCCGACAGCCGTCGCACCCCAGGGAGAATCCTGATGACTGCAACATCCGCAACCCCCGAACAGCTGCGGGAAGCACTCGCCACCCGCGTGGTCGTCGCCGACGGGGCCATGGGCACCATGTTGCAGGCGCAGGACCCCACTCTCGACGATTTCCAGGGCCACGAGGGCTGCAACGAGATCCTCAACGTGTCGCGCCCGGACATCGTCCGTTCGGTGCACGAGGCCTACTTCTCGGTCGGCGTCGACTGCGTCGAGACCAACACCTTCGGTGCGAACTTCGCGAACCTCGGCGAGTACGACATCGCCGACCGCATCTTCGAGCTGTCCGAGGCCGGCGCCCGCCTCGCGCGCGAAGTCGCCGACGGCTTCTCCACCGCGGACCACCCGCGCTGGGTGCTCGGCTCGATCGGCCCCGGCACCAAGCTCCCGAGCCTCGGCCACACCACCTACGACGTCCTCCGCGACGCCTACCAGGCCAACGCCGCCGGTCTGATCGCCGGCGGCGCGCACGCGCTGCTCGTCGAGACCAGCCAGGACCTGCTGCAGACCAAGGCGTCCGTCATCGGCGCCCAGCGCGCCAACCAGGCCGCGGGTACCAACGTGCCGGTGTTCGTGCAGGTCACCGTCGAGACGACCGGCACGATGCTGCTGGGCTCGGAGATCGGCGCGGCGCTGACCGCTCTCGAACCGCTCGGTGTGGACCTCATCGGCCTCAACTGCGCCACCGGTCCCGCGGAAATGAGCGAGCACCTGCGGCACCTCGCACGCCACGCGCAGATCGGGCTGTCCGCGATGCCGAACGCCGGTCTGCCGGTGCTCACCTCGGACGGCGCGCACTACCCGCTCAGCCCCGAGGAACTCGCCGACGCGCACGACGTCTTCACGCGCGAGTACGGCCTGTCCCTGGTCGGCGGCTGCTGCGGCACCACGCCCGAGCACCTGCGCCAGGTCGTCGAGCGTGTGCGCGGCCGCGAGATCACGCAGCGCCGGGCCCGCCGCGAGCCGTCCGCGGCGTCGCTGTACCAGTCGGTCCCGTTCCGGCAGGACACCTCGTACCTGGCGATCGGCGAGCGCACCAACGCCAACGGCTCCAAGGCGTTCCGCGAGGCGATGCTGGTCCAGGACTGGGAGAAGTGCCTGGAGATCGCGCGCGACCAGTCCCGCGACGGCGCGCACATGCTCGACCTCAACATCGACTACGTCGGCCGCGACGGCGCCGAGGACATGCGCGAGCTGGCCACCCGCCTGGCCACCGCGACCACGCTGCCGCTGGTCCTGGACTCCACCGAGCCCGCGGTCATCCAGGCCGGTCTCGAAGCGCTCGGCGGCCGTGCCGTCGTCAACTCGGTCAACTACGAGGACGGCGACGGGCCCGAGTCGCGCTTCGCCAAGATCGCCGCGCTCGCGAAGGAACACGGCGCGGCGCTCGTCGCGCTCACGATCGACGAGGAAGGCCAGGCGCGCACCGCCGAGTGGAAGGTCCGCGTCGCCGACCGGATCATCCGCGACCTGCGCGACAACTGGGGCTTCGCCGTCGAGGACATCATCGTCGACTGCCTGACGTTCCCGATCGGGACCGGTCAGGAGGAGACCCGCCGCGACGGGCTCGAGACGATCGACGCCATTCGGGAGATCAAGCGCCTGTACCCGCAGGTGCAGACCACGCTCGGGCTGTCGAACGTGTCGTTCGGCCTCAACCCGGCCGCGCGCATGGTCCTCAACTCGGTGTTCCTCAACGAGTGCGTCGAAGCCGGCCTCGACTCGGCGATCGTGCACGCCTCGAAGATCCTGCCGATGGCCCGGATCCCCGAGGAGCAGCGCGAGGTCGCGCTCGACATGGTCTACGACCGGCGCCGCGAGGGCTACGACCCGCTGGCCCGCTTCATGGAACTGTTCGAAGGCGTCGACGCCAAGTCGGTGCGGGCCTCGCGGGCCGAGGAACTTGCCGCGCTGCCGCTCGGCGAGCGGCTCGAGCGCCGGATCGTCGACGGGGAACGCCAGGGACTCGAGGCCGACCTGGACGAGGCGCTCGCCACCCGGCCCGCGCTGGAGATCATCAACGACACGCTGCTCGAAGGCATGAAGGTCGTCGGCGAGCTGTTCGGCTCCGGCCAGATGCAGCTGCCGTTCGTGCTGCAGTCCGCCGAGGTCATGAAGACCGCGGTGGCGCACCTCGAACCGCACATGGAGAAGAGCGACGCGGACGGCAAGGGCACGATCGTGCTCGCCACCGTCAAGGGCGACGTCCACGACATCGGCAAGAACCTCGTCGACATCATCCTCAGCAACAACGGCTACAACGTCGTCAACATCGGCATCAAGCAGCCGGTGTCGGCGATCCTCGACGCCGCCGAGGAGCACAAGGCCGACGTCGTCGGCATGTCCGGCCTCCTGGTCAAGTCCACCGTGATCATGAAGGAGAACCTGGAGGAGCTGAACCAGCGCGGCCTCGCCACCCGCTTCCCGGTCATCCTCGGCGGCGCCGCGCTCACCCGCGCCTACGTCGAGGAAGACCTGTACGACATCTACGCCGGCGAAGTCCGCTACGCCCGCGACGCCTTCGAAGGCCTGCGCCTCATGGACGCCCTCATGGGCGTCAAGCGCGGCGTCCCCGGTGTCGAACTCCCGCCGCTCAAGCGCCGTAAGGTCGCCGCCGCGACGCTCGTGGAGACCGCGCCCGAAGACATGCCCGCGCGCTCCGACGTGTCCGTCACCAACCCGGTGCCGAAGCCGCCGTTCTGGGGCGACCGCGTGGTCAAGGGCATCCAGCTCGCCGACTACGTGTCCTGGCTCGACGAACGCGCCACCTTCATGGGGCAGTGGGGCCTCAAGCCCACCCGCGGCGGCAACGGGCCCTCCTACGAGGAACTCGTCGAGACCGAAGGCCGCCCGCGCCTGCGCTACTGGCTCGACCGCCTCGTCACCGAGAACCTCCTCGAAGCAGCCGTCGTCTACGGCTACTTCCCGTGCGTCTCCAAGGGCGACGACCTGATCGTCCTGCACGAGGACGGCTCCGAACGCCTCCGCTTCACCTTCCCGCGCCAGCGCCGCGACCGGCACCTGTGCCTCGCGGACTTCTTCCGCCCGGAGGACTCCGGCGAGGTCGACGTCGTCGGCTTCCAGGTCGTCACCATGGGCTCGAAGCTGTCCGGCGCCACCGGCAGGCTGTTCGCCGACAACGCCTACCGCGACTACCTCGAACTCCACGGTCTGTCCGTGCAGTTGGCCGAAGCGCTGGCCGAGTACTGGCACGCCCGGGTGCGCGCCGAACTCGGCTTCGCCGGCGAGGACCCGGCCGACATCGACGGCATGCTCAAGCTCGAATACCGCGGCGCGCGCTTCTCCCTCGGCTACGGGGCCTGCCCCGACCTGGAAGACCGCGCCAAGATCGTCGAACTCCTCCAGCCGCACCGCATCGGCGTCGACCTGTCCGAGGAATTCCAGCTCCACCCCGAGCAGTCCACCGACGCCATCGTGCTCCACCACCCCGAGGCGAAGTACTTCAACGCCCGCTGAGCAGCACACCAGTAAACCGGGCACGATCGAGCCGGGCACCACCGAGCCGCACATCGGCGGGGGGGGCGGGGTGGAAACCGCGCCCCCCCCGGGCGGGCGGGGTTAAAACCCCAGCCCCGCCCCCCACGCGCCCCCGGGCCCCCACAAACCCCCCCCCCGGCGCCG
>NZ_JBMULZ010000014.1:0-24657 GCF_049534875.1 Uniformispora flossi | reverse complement strand
GCGCCCCCCCCCCCCCCCCCCCCATTCAACCCCCCCCCCCCACCCCCCCACACACTAACCGGGCCCCCCCGCGCGCCGCCCCCCCCCCCCCCCCCGCGGGGGGGGGGCGGTTTTCCCCCCCCCCCCCCCCGCCGGGCCGTACGCTGATCATCCCGATCCCCGGCCCCGAAGGCACCCGTGCTCCACGACATCGCCGACGCCCTGCGCTGCCCCCACTGCGCCGCCCCGCTGAGCCTCGACGCCGACGGACGCACCCTCCGCTGCACCGGCCGCCACACCTTCGACGTCGCCCGCCAGGGCTACACCAGCCTCCTCGCCGGCGACGCCAAAACCGGCACCGCGGACACCGCCGACATGGTCGCGGCCCGCGACGCCTTCCTCGGCGCCGGGCACTACGCTCCGATCTCCGACGCCGTCACACACGCCGTCACCGACGCGGTGCGCGCCGCCGCGGACGATCCGGCCGGCGACGGCAGTGTTCCCGGGCACGTCGCCGACGTCGGCGCGGGCACCGGCTACTACCTCGCCCACGTCCTCGACGCCCTTCCCGAGCGCGCCGGGATCGCCCTCGACATCTCCAAGCACGCGCTGCGCCGCGCCGCCCGCGCCCACACGCGCATCGGCGCCGTGGTGTGCGACGCTTGGCAGCCGCTGCCGGTCCGCGACCACGCCGCCGCGGCGATCCTCAACGTCTTCGCGCCGCGCAACCCCGCCGAACTCCACCGCATCCTGCACCCCGCAGGCCGGCTCGTCGTGGTCACGCCGAACGCCGGACACCTCGCCGAGCCCGTCGCCCGCCTCGGCCTCCTGCGCGTCGACAGCGACAAGAAAGCCCGCCTCGACGCCGCCCTCGCGGACCACTTCACCCCCGCCGGCGACACCCGCGTCGCCTTCGGCGCGCCGCTCACCCACGCGGACGTCGCCACCGTCGTCGGGATGGGGCCCAGCGCCTGGCACACCGACCCCGCCGAACTGCGCGACCGCATCGCGGCACTCCCCGAGCCCTGGCCGGTTTCTGTCGATGTAACCGTTTCGATCTATTCACCGCGGGCACACCTACACACCCGCGACGCGCGCCACAATGCGCTTGCCTCCAACCGCATCGTCACGCACAATCGAGGGCCCATCACCAGCGAGTGACGCGAGTGAAGGAGGGGACGCAAGCGCCGAAAGGCCGCCGCCGCGCCCCACGAGTCTCATGAGGGGCACGCAGGGAGCAGGCGAGGCCGGACGGCACCCGGACAGGAAGGCAGGTGCCCATGACGGCCCTCGACATCGACGCCTATCCCGGCGGGGACGTGCACGCGGTGCTGTGCGACATGGACGGCACTCTCGTCGACACCGAACGCAGCTGGTTCGCCACCGAAGTGTCCGTCATGGCCGACTTCGGCTACGACCTCGGCGCCGAGCACGCGGTACGCCTCCTCGGCAGCCCCATGGAACCCGCCGTCGCCTACCTCCTCGACGTCTCCGGCATCGACGTCGCCCCCGGCGAACTCGAGCGCCGCATCAACGCGCGCATGGTCGACATCCTGCGCCTCGGCGTCGACCTGCGTCCCGGCGCCAAGCGGCTGCTCGGCGAACTCGGCGCCGCGGGGGTGCCGCTCGCGCTGGTCACCGCGTCCTACCGCGCCATCGTCGACGCGGTCCTGCCGTCGCTCGGCGCCCACCACTTCCACCTGACCGTCTCGGGCGACGAGGTCGTCAACTCCAAGCCGCACCCGGAGCCGTATCTGACCGCGGCGGCGGGGCTGGGCGTGGACCCGGCACGGTGCGTCGTGTTGGAGGACTCGCCGACGGGTGTGGCATCCGGCGAAGCCGCGGGCTGCATCGTCGTCGCGGTGCCGAGCATGAACCACATCACCCCGGGGCCGCGGCGCACGATCGTGCCGTCGCTGGAAGGCGTCGACCTGCCGATGCTCGACCTGCTGGCCCGGCGGCACGCCGGAGGCGCCGAAGCGCCGGCGGGGGTCACCGGCTGACCAGACCGGGCACGGGCCGACACCGAGGGAGTCGCCGGCAGGTCGAGGGATTTCCCTGACGACCGTCTACCCGCGTTGCCGCAAGACTGTCTGCGCACGGGGGTTCCACTTCGGTGGAGGCACCGGGGCGCGGTGGACGGTGGCGACACCGTCCCGCTTTCACAAGGTCCACGGGGGATCTTGTGGAGGCGTCCCGTCCGCGGGGGCGGACGGGGATCGGGGGTCTGCGCTGCAAGGTGCGGACGGAGCGTCACGGGCACGGTGTCCGGTGGTGGGGAGACCGCCGGAAATCGGGCCCGCGGGACCGGAACGGGGAGTGCGGCCGCGGGGGCGGCCGCCGGGAGGACCGGTCCCGTCGGACGCCACGGGGGCACGGCACGGGGAGCCGGGGCGGACGGACCGCAAGGTCCGTCCGCCTCTGCATGTCCGGCGCACCTCGGGCACACGTGCAGTACACGGTTGGAGCCGTCCCGGCGCGGGGCGGGCCCGGGCGGCGCTTCCGAGCCGGGAGTACGGGCCCCTCGCCGCTCCTCCGCAAGTCGCACCCGCGTGCGGCCGCCGGTCATCCGTGCGGACGAGACCGCGCTCCGCCGGGAGAATCCGCCTGGTCACAGCCTCTACCGTGGACCTGTGACGCCCGCCGACCACGCTCCGCACCCGGACACCGCCGCCCCCGCGGCGGCCGTGCCGCCGCCCACGCCGCGCGCGAGCCGCACCCAGCGGCTGCGCGACCAGGCCGTGGTGTGGCTGGACGACCTGCGCCAGCGCGACGTGACGCTGTGGCGCAAACCCGCCCCCCAGGACGTCATCCTCGTCGTCATCCTGGGCGCGCTCGCCATCGGCGGCCTGTTCCTCGACGACCTCGGCAGCGACATGCGGCGGCAGCCCGACGCGTTCGGCGTCGTCCTGGCGATCCTGTGCGTGCTGCCGCTGCTGTGGCGGTCCGGGCACTCGCTCCGCGTGCTGCTCGCGGTCACCGTGCCGTTCCTGGTGCTCGCGGGCGCGCACTACGGCGCCGCGGGGGCGAGCCTCGGGCAGTTGGTGGCCATGTACAGCGCGGCGGTGAGCAGGCCCCGGCTGCCCGCGGCGTTCGCGCTGTTCTTCGCCGAGGCCACCACGATGGCGTGGCTGGCGATGGGCGACCGGGACATCGGTTTCGTGGACGTGCTGGCGAACCTCGCCGCGCTGTTCGCGGTGTGGGCGTTCGCCCGCAGCGTCGGGTTCCGCCGCGCCTACACCGCCGAACTGGAAGCCCGCGCCGACCGGCTCATGGCCACCCGCGAAGCCGACACCCGCGCCGCACTCGCCGAGGAACGCGGCCGTATCGCCCGCGAACTCCACGACGTCGTCGCCCACCACGTGAGCGTCATGACCGTGCAGGCGTCCGCGGCGCAGCGCACCATCGCCCGCGACCCCGACCGGGCCCGCGAAGCCATGTCCGCCGTCGAGCAGACCGGCCGCGCCGCGCTGGTCGAGATGCGCCGGCTGGTCGGGATCCTGCGCAACACCGACGACGCGGAAGGCGCCGAGGCCCGACGGCTCAACGAGGGGCACAACGCTCCGCAGCCCGGTCTCGACGGCGTCGAGGTGCTGGTGCAGCAGGTGCGCGAGGCCGGGGTGCAAGTCGAACTGTCGATCGAAGGCGTCCCCGCGGAACTCCCGCCCGGGATCGACCTGGCCGCCTACCGGATCGTCCAGGAAGCCCTCACCAACACCCTCAAGCACGCCGGGCCCGCCGGGGCGCGCGTCCTGCTGCGGTACCGGGCCGACGAGTTCCTCGTCCGGGTCGCCGACGACGGGCGCGGCGCCGCCGCCAACCTGGGCGCCTCGGAGGTCGGCCGCACCGGGCACGGCCTGCTCGGCATGCGCGAACGCGTCGCCCTGTACGGCGGACGCCTGTACGCGGGACCGCGCGCGGGCGGCGGATTCGAAGTGCTCGCCCGCATCCCCCTGCCGCCCGCCGACCGGCCGCGCTCCGCAGCCGAACGCACCCCCCGCGCGGACCGCGCCCACACGCCCGCGGCGGCGACCGTGCAGAATCAGACACGGCACACCCCGCACCCGGTGCGGCAGGGCGCCGACGCCGCCTCCGAGCCCCGGCCCCCGGCCGGCCCGGACCCCGCCCGCGACCCGGTCCCCGACGCGCGAACCGGCGCGACCCCCGCCGGGACCGGCCGCCACGACGACCGAACCGACCGACTGGAGCAGAACCCAGCATGACGATCCGCGTGATCCTCGTCGACGACCAGCCGCTGCTGCGCACCGGGTTCCGCATGATCCTCGAAGCCGAACCGGACATCGCCGTCGTCGGCGAGGCCGCCGACGGCCAGCAGGCCGTCGAACTCGTGCGCACGCTCCAGCCCGACGTGGTCCTCATGGACATCCGCATGCCGCGCATGGACGGCGTCGAAGCCACCCGCCGCATCGTCGGCAACGGCCGCGACGGC
The DNA here is from genome assembly GCF_049534875.1 of Uniformispora flossi. Taxonomy (NCBI): domain Bacteria; kingdom Bacillati; phylum Actinomycetota; class Actinomycetes; order Kitasatosporales; family Streptomycetaceae; genus Uniformispora; species Uniformispora flossi. The sequence goes on along the minus strand of NZ_JBMULZ010000014.1, from coordinate 20,228 downwards.
GGCGACGAGACCGCCCGGGTCCTCGTCCTGACCACGTTCGACCTCGACGAGTACGTCGTCGAGGCGCTCCGCGCGGGCGCCAGCGGGTTCCTCCTCAAGGACGTCCCCGCCGACGACCTGATCGGCGCGATCCGGGTCATCGCCGACGGCGACGCGCTGCTCGCGCCGAGCATCACCCGCCGCCTGCTGGACATGTACGCGGCCCGGCTGCCCGCCGCCGAGGACCCCACCCCGGACACCCTCGCGATGCTCACCGAACGCGAGGTCGAGGTGCTGCGGCTCGTCGCCCGCGGCATGTCCAACGCGGAGATCGCCGCCGAACTGTTCGTCAGCGAGACGACCGTGAAGACCCACGTCGGGCACGTGCTCACCAAGCTGGGGCTGCGCGACCGGGTCCAGGCCGCGGTGTACGCGTACGAGAGCGGTCTGGTGCGCCCGGGCGCCCTGTAGCCGCACCGGCCTGGCCCCTACGAGGCCACGTCCAGGCCGCGCTGCCGAGTTGTGCGGCGACGGCTGCGGCGGCGTCCCGGAGGGCTTGCCGGGACTCGTCGGTGTCGTCGCGCGTCTCGAAGCCGTGGTGGCCGTTCGGCACGTCCACCACCTCGACGTTCGCGCGCAGGGCGCGGGCCCGGTCGAGGAACGCTTCGACGGTCGCCGCGATCAGGGCTTGCTCGCGGCCGACCCGGGTCAGGACCACCGGGAGGGCGCCCGCGTCCGCGAGTGCGTCCGCCGGGTGGAACCGGGGGCCGCTCAGGCCCCAGTTGGGCATCGGGGCGAGGACCGGGTAAGTCAACGCCACGCAGCGCAGCCACGGCGGGGGAGCGGCCAGCCATTCCGCGGACAGCAGGCTGCCGCCGGAGAAGAACCACAGCGCGACGCGGTCCGGATCGACGCGCGGGTCGGCCCGGACGAGCGCGACCGCGTCGGCGACGTCCTCCGCGGCCGCCGGGTAGCCGGTGAGGTCGTGCAGGCGGTGGTCGACGGTGGCCGCGACCAGGCCCGAGGCGGCGAGCAGACGGGCGTAGCCGACGAACGCGGGCCAGTCGCGCGGGGTCGGCTGCGCCACCGGCGGAACGGGGCCGCCGTGCACGAGGACCACGGCCGGGCGCGGGCCTTCGGCCGCGGGCACATACAAGTCGACGCGGCCGAGCCGCTCCCGCGGGGTGTCGGGCACGTCGAGCACGAACGGCCGCAGATGGGGGGCCGGTTCCCCGCCGGAGCCGGTGCCGGAGACGGTGAGGCGGCGGCCTTCGCCGGCCGCGGCACGCAGCAGGACGTCCGCCAACTCGGCGGGACGCGACAGCATCGGCCAATGCCCCGTGTCGAGTTCGAAGAACGAGGTGTCGGGGTGGGCCAGCCGCGCCAGGCGCGGGTCGCCCAACCGCACCACGCCTTCGAGGATGTCGATACTGGCGCCGTTCGCCGTGCACAGGACACCGGTCGTCGGCATGTCCGTCAATTCCTCGGCGAGGCGCAGCGGCTGCGTGAGCGCGGCCACCGGGTGCGGCGCGGAGAAGCGGGAAAGACGGGCCAGGCCGGCGTCGACGAGGCCCGTGGTGCTGCCCCAGCGGGACCAGTCGTCGGGGACGGGCAGCAGCCAGGCCGGGTCGTCCGGGGACGCCGACGAGGAGCCGGGCCCGGGCGGGGCGAGGAGGCGTTCGCGGACGGGCTGGTCGGGCACCGCCAGCGCGGCCGGGTCGCCGTCCTGGGGGACCGTGCCCGCGTCGACGTACACGACCCGGGCGACCCGGCCCGCGCGGCGCGCGGCCGCCCCCAGAGCGGCGTACGCGGCGCAGCCGTGCGCCACCAGCACCACACCCGGATCGTCGACGTGGTCGATCACCTCGACGATGTCGCGGATGTGCGTGTCCAGGCCGACGTCGGGCAGCGCGAGATGGCGGCGATCGCCAAGGCCCGTCGGAGTCACGGCGTACGCGTCGGCACCCGCGGCCCGCAGACGGGCCGCGACGTCGCGCCACAGCCACCCGCCCGCAAAAGCACCGGGGACGAGAACGAAAGCGGTCATGGGAAGGCTCCTCACTCGGGGCGGCATGCGGTCATGCGCACCACGGCAGCCCCGATACGGCTCCGCAGGGGGCTTCCGCGGTCCCGGGTACGGTAGGAACTCCCCCTGAGGGAGGTTCAAGCGTGAGCACGTCGCCCGACGGACTGCGGAGCATCGGAGAGCTGGCCGAAGCGGCCGGCGTCACCGTCAAAACCGTGCGGTTCTACTCCGACGCCGGACTTCTCCCCGAAGCCGCCCGCAGCGCCGGAGGACACCGCCGCTACGCCCCCGACGCGCTCGACCGCCTCCGGCTGATCCGCGCGCTGCGCACCCTCGATCTGGCGCTGCCCGACATCCGGCGCGTGGTCGCACGCGAACACGCAGGGGACACTGCCGAAACGGACGTCCTCGACGCTGTGATCTCCGGACAACTCCGCGATATCGGCAGCCACATCGCGGCGCTCCGGTGGCGCGAGGCGGCACTGCGCCTGGTGCACGACTGCCCGCCGGGCGAACGCGCCGAACGCATCCGACTCGTCGGCGCGATCGCCACGCCGCCGACCACCACGTCCATCGAGCGTTTCTGGCGCGGATGGCTGCCCGCGCGGCTGCCGACCCGGGTGCGGGCGATGATCCTCGACGCGGCCGTGCCCAGCCCGCCGGAAGACCCGACGACGGGGCAAGTCCTGGCATTCGCGCGGCTCCACGCCGCGGTGTCGGCCCCATGCAGCGACGCCGACCGGGAGCGCGCGGCGCAGGCCGTGGTGCAGCGCCGGGGCGACCGGCTGCGGCTCGCGTTGCTCTACGACGGTCTCGCCGAGGCCTACACGCTGGCGTCGGCACGGATCCGGCAGGGCGAGACCCCGGCGGCGGGGGAGGCGCTGGACGGCTTTGTCGCCGCCTACGCGCGCGTCTACGAGACCGCCGACACCGGCGGGTTCCGCCGCCGGCTCGGGCGCCACCTCGCCGGGGATCCGCAAATCGACTGGTACTGGGACCTGGTCGCCGAGATCCGCGGCGGGCACGACGAACCGACGGCGGGGGCCGCCGACGCGTGGCTGCGCGCCGCTCTCGACGCGCAGCTCGACGACGGCGCGGTGCAACTCGCCGGTTGAAGCCGGTAGAAGCCGGTTAAGGCGGGTCGATTCCGATCGAGTCCGGTTGAAGCCGGTTGAGGCGGGGCGAGTCCGGTTGAAGCCGTTCGCGTCCGGCTACTCGGCCGACGTCTCCGCCGGGCCGGTCACCGCAACCACGGGCAGCGGGTACGCCGGGGGCGTCCCGCCGAACTCCGGGCAGACCGCCTGGTGGTCGCACCAGCCGCACAGCTTCGTCCGATTGGGACGCCAGTCGCCGGTGCGGGTGGCCTGCTGGATGGCCATCCACAGGGCGCGCAGCTTCCGCTCGACGGCCAGCAGGTCCTGCTCGTCGGGGTCGTAGCGCACGATGTCGCCGCTGCCCAGGTAGACGAGCTGGAGGCGGCGCGGCAGGCGGCCGTACTGGCGCCACAGGACCAGCGCGTAGAACTTCATCTGGAACAGCGCCTTGTCCTCGAACCGCGCGGACGGCGCCTTGCCGGTTTTGTAGTCCACGACCCGTACGTCGCCGGTGGGGGCGACGTCCAAGCGGTCCACGTAGCCGCGCAGCGTCAGGCCGTCGTCGAGCTTGGTCTCGACGTACAGCTCCCGGCGGGCGGGCTCCAGCATGTTCGGGTCTTCGAGCGTGAAGTAGCGCTCGACGAGCTGCTCCGCGCCGCCGAGCCAGTCGGCCAGCTCGGCCGCCGCCACACCGCCCTCGCCGTCGTCGAACAGCTCGGCCAGCTCCGGGCGTTTGGCCAGCAGCTCGTCCCACGCGGGGCGCAGCAGGCGCAGCGCGGCCTCGGGTGTGCGGGCGCCGCGCGGGATGTCGAACAGCCGCTCCAGCACGGTGTGCACGACCGTGCCGCGGGTCGCCGCGGCGCTCGGCTTCTCGGGGAGCTTGTCGAGGACCCGGAACCGGTACAGCAGCGGGCACTGCATGAAGTCGCTCGCGCGCGACGGCGACAGCGACGCCCCGCGCGCGGCGGGATCAGGCCCGGCAGCGGGGGTGGTCTCGGTTCCGGTCTCGGTCATGCCGCCAGGGTACGGGGCCCGGGGGACAGCCCGGGGGACAGGAGCGGGCGGGCCGCGACCCCTGGGAACTTCCAACACCCACCAGTAACATCCGTCCCGCTCGTGACCCACCGCCCCGTCCGCGCCGTCGCGAAAGGCCTCCCTGCATGCGCATGTCCCGCGTCCCCCTGCACCCTCCCGGCCGCACCCCGCTCCACCGCCGCCTCAGGACCGCCGCCGCCCTGGCCACGGCCGCGGTCCTGCTCGCCGCGTTCCCCGCCCAAGCCCACCCCGGGAACGGCAACGGCCAAGGCAACGGACACCGCCCCGACCGGGTCACCGTCGGCAACCGCACCTACATCGCCGACGACCAAGGCCGCGCCACGCAATGGCGCGGCTTCAACCTCGCCGACAAGGGGCACAGCGGCGCCGACGCCTTCGCCGACATCCAAGAACGCGACCTGCGCGACATGGCCGCCCGCGGCTTCAACCTCGCCCGCCTGGTCTTCTTCTGGGACGACCTCGAACCCGCCCCCGGCCGCTACGACCGCACCTACCTCGCCAAAATGCGGCGCATCCTCGACTGGGCCGACCGCTACCACATCAAGGTCGTCCTCGACGCCCACCAGGACGTCTACGGGCCTGCCTTCAACGGCCACCGCGGCATCCCCGCCTGGACCACCCGCACCGACGGCCTGCCCTACGAACCCATCCCGGGCGACTGGTTCTCCGAGTACTTCGAACCGTCCGTGCAAACCGCCTTCGACCACCTCTACACCGACCACGACCTCCGCGCCGCGCACGCCCGCATGTGGACGACCGTCGCCGCCGCCCTCGGCCGCCACCCCGCCGTACTCGGCTACGACCTCATGAACGAGCCCTTCGGCAAACTCGCCGCCGACACCGACCTGCCCACCGCCGCAGGCCGGTTCGAAGCCGGGCAGCTCACCGACCTGTGGAACCGCCTCGCCGACGCCGTCCGCCTCGTCGACCGCGACAACTGGGTCTTCGTCGAACCCACCGTCATCGTCGGCCTCGGCGTCCCCACCCAGCTCGGCGCCATCGACGACCCCCACGCCGCCTACGCACCGCACTTCTACGACACCGCCATGGAAGCCGGCGCCGACTACGACCCCGAGGGCACCTTCATCCAGGCCTACGAAGCCGCCATCACCGACTACCCGGCCCGCAACCGCATGCCCGTCATCGTCGGCGAATGGGGCCCGCCCGACCCGACCCTGCCCCACATGCGCACCTACTTCACCCGCATGACCGCCGCCATGGACCGCTTCTCCAGCGGCTGGACCGACTGGCAGTGGTGCCGGGGCGGCGGCTACTGCACCCTCACCGCCAACGGACAGCTCAAGCCCAACCACGACCTGCTCGTCCAGCCCTACGCCCGAGCCACCGCCGGCGACCCGGTCTCCTACGGCTACGACCCCGCCACCCGCACCTACACGCTCACCTACACCACGCGCGCCAACGCCGACGGGCCCACCGAAATCGCCGTCCCGCGCGACGTCTACCCCCGCGGCTACAACGTCGCCGTCCAAGGCCGCAACGCCGACTGGGACCGCCACGGCCAAACCCTCACCGTCACCACCCGCGGCCGCACCGGAGGCACCTACACCGTCACCCTCACCCCCCGCTGAACCCCGCCCGCACACCGGCACCACGGCCCGCCGCGCACCCGGCTACCGGCGCGCGGCGGGCCGCATCAAGTCCAGGAACGCGCGCTCCACATCGCTGCGCGCCAACACCCCGTACACGCTGCCGTCCGCCTCCACCACCAAGTACTCCGACGCCGGAGTCGCCCGCAACGCCGCCAGCAGGTCCTCGCCCGCCAACTCCGCCGCCACCCGCATCCCCGGCAGCAGATCCCGCGACAACGGGCCCACCGCCACCCAAGGACGGCGCTGCTCCGGCGTGTTCACCACCCGCGACTCGCGCACCAGCGCGATCGGCGAGCCATTCGCATCGACCACCACCAGCGCCCGCGCGCCCGCCTCGCCTGCCCGGCGCAGCGCCTCGGCCAAAGGCAGATCGGCCGCCACCGGGATCGCGCGGCGCGTCAGCCCCCGGGCCCGCAGCCCGGGCAGCCGCTCGCGCAACTGCTCGGCACGCAGCGACTGCACCGCGCCCGTCCACATGAACCCGCCGATCAGCGCCCCGCACACCACCGTGTAGACGCGCGTCCACCCGGTGTCCTCGTGCGACCACCACACCGCACCGATCAGCACCGCGACCGCGAGCACGCGCCCCGCCCACGACGCGGCGACCGTTCCGGCCATCGGGCGCTTCGTCGCCCCCCACACCCCGGCGCGCAGCATCCGGCCACCGTCCAACGGCAGCCCCGGCAGCAGGTTGAACACGGCCACCATCAGGTTCGACACCGCCAGCAGCGCGACCATCCGGCCGACCAGCGAATCGACGTCCAGCGCCAAGCCCACGCCCCAGAAACCACCGGCGAGGGCGAGCGACAACGCCGGCCCCGCCGCGGCCACCGCGAACTCCCGGCCCGCCGTCTGCGGCTTGTCGATCTCCGAAACGCCGCCCAGGAATTGGATCGTGATCCGGTGCACCGGCAGACCGAACCGCAAGGCCGTCACCGCATGCGCCAACTCGTGCACCAACACCGACAGATACAGCAGCACCGCGAACGCGAACGCGACGACGTACTTCCAGCTCTCCAACTGCGGGAACAACCGCTCGAACGTCGGCGCGAACAGCAGCGTGATCACCACCGCGATCACGAACCACGACGACGACACATACACAGGAACCCCGAACGGGCGCCCCATCAGCAGCCCGCCGCCCGGACCCGGCCCGGTGCGCTCCGTCGTCGGCCCGCCCGCCGCGGGACGGCCCGCGGGCCCGCCCGGCGCCGCGCCTCCCGGCACACCACCGGAACCGGCGCCGTGCTCTTCGCCGTCCCGTCCCTTCGGAAGACCGCCCGAATCACTCACGCCGTCGATGGTATGCGGTGGGTGACCAGCGAGGACGGGCAGCGACGCCCCCGGACCGAACGCGCTCCGCCGACCGGTACCCTTGGGCGCATGTCCGAACCGACCGGTGCCGCCCGTCGTCGCGGGCCCTTCCAGGTCGGGGACCAAGTGCAGCTGACCGATCCCAAGGGCCGCCACCACACCTTCACTCTCGAAGCCGGCAAGTCCTTCCACACCCACAAGGGATCGTTCCCGCACGACGAACTGATCGGCGCCCCCGAAGGCACCGTCGTCCGCTCGTCCGGGAACTTCGACTACCTCGCGCTGCGGCCTCTGCTCCCCGACTTCGTCCTGTCCATGCCCCGCGGCGCCGCGGTGATCTACCCCAAGGACGCGGGGCAGATCATCGCCATGGCCGACATCTTCGCCGGCGCCCGCGTCGTCGAAGCCGGCGTCGGCTCCGGCGCGCTCAGCACCTTCCTGCTGCGCGCCGTCGGCGACCAGGGGCAGCTGTCCTCCTACGAGCGCCGGCAGGACTTCGCCGACATCGCCAAGCGCAACGTCGAGCGCTACTTCGGCGGTCCCCACCCGTCATGGACGCTCACCGTCGGCGACCTCCAGGACAACCTGGCCGAGACCGACGTCGACCGCGTCATCCTCGACATGCTCGCACCCTGGGAGTGCCTCGAGGCCGTGCACAAGGCGCTGGTCCCCGGCGGCCTCGTGTGCTGCTACGTCGCCACGACCACCCAGCTCGCCCGCACCGTCGAGACGATGCGCGCCATGCGCTGCTTCACCGAACCCCAGTCGTGGGAGTCGATGGTGCGCACCTGGCACGTCGAAGGCCTCGCCGTCCGCCCCGACCACCGGATGATCGGCCACACCGGATTCCTGGTGACCGCCCGCCGCATGGCCGACGGCGTGGAAGCCCCGATGCGCCGCCGCCGCCCCTCCAAGGGCTCCTACGGCGAGGACTACGAGGCACCCGAGGTCTGACCCCCCGTCCGCTTCCGCGAGGCGCCGCCGGCATCCGGCGGCGCCTCGCCGTTTTCCGGCCGCACACCGGACCGCGACCGGAATCGACCGTGGAGCGGGCGCATCCCACGGATTCCGGCCATGTCCGGACCTGTCGCCGAACCCGCCGGAACGCCCCGCGAGCGCTTTCCGCCAGGCCTTTCCTGTGTAGCGGCAGACCACTAACGTGGCAGGTCGTGGCGGATGAACACGGCGTGCACGACCGGGGCGTGCACGAAAACGGCGCGTCCGAAATAGCGGACACCGACCCCGGAGCAGCCCTCGAACCCACTGCGGTCCACCCCGCGCCCCCCGCGGTACCGGACCCCCGTACTTCCGGCGAACTCGTCGCCGTCGGCGCCCCCGCGCCCCGCGTCCCCAAACCGGACGTCAAGAACTCCGTCGTGCTGATCTTCGCGGCGTGCATCATCGTCTTCGTCGGCATCAGCGCCGTGTCCATCTGGGCGGCCAGCCGCCTCGACGGCGGCGTGCCCGGCATCACCGCACCGGCGAAGGGACACCGCGAAGCGCCGGTCTTCCCACCGGACGAACGCAACGACGGCGCGATACCCGGCACCGGCCAAGCCCCCGACACGGGACAGCCGGCAGGCAGCGCCCAACCGCGCGGTGCCGCCCCGGACGCCGGGCGTGTCGACCCGGTCGCGGCCAAGCCGCTCGCCGACGTCGCCGTCGACTGGTCCACGGTCGACTACGGCCTCGACTGCGCCGGCCTGCCGACCGAAGTACGCGCGAACGTGCCGCTGCCCGGCGGCGTCCACCTCCTCCAGGTGCGGTGCGCCACCGGCGCGGGCACCCCGCCCGACGCGATCATCGCCTACACCCTCGGCGACGACGGCCGCCCCGACCGCGGCCGCACCCTCCTCGACACCGCCGACGACCGGATCGTCAGGAGCCTGGACGTCGCCGACGGGCACGCCACCGCGACGCTGCTCGGCTGGTCCGGGGAAAACGTGCCCCGCTGCTGCCCCGACCAGGAAGAAACCCTCCAGTTGATCCCGTAGTGGATCTGGCCGGAAAACGCCCTCGGCAGGCGCGCCGGAAGCACTCCGGCGCGCCTGTCCGCACGCCCGCGCACCCGGCGGAGCGCGGCGTGGCGAAACCGGAGAACCCCGGCAAGGCGCACAAAAAAGGCGCGCGCGGCGAATCGCCTGCGCGCGCCTTGCGGCTGCCGTCCGGGCTCAGCCGGCGTCCGGGCCGTAGACCTCGACGCCGTCCGACGCACGCCGCACATGGATGCATTCACCAGGGCATTTGCGTGTGGCATCGATCACTTCTGTGATCAGTGGCAGCGGCACCGGCACCGCGGACCCCGGGTCGGTGCGCAGTTCGTCGTCCTCGCCCTTCACGTACGCGAGGCCGTCGATGTCCAGCTCGAACACCTCGCGGGCGAACTGCACGCAGATTCCGTCACCGGTGCAAAGATCCTGGTCGATCCACACCTCAAGAGCGTCATTCTCGGTGGACATCAGGCCTCGCACTTCACCATTTCACGCTGGGAACCGACCAAGAGACCCTACCGCCGACGGCTTCGTGATGTTGATGGGTGGGTATCGGCACCACACAACAGTGGGGGCAATCGCGCGGGTGAAGATCGGACACGCCCAGGCCGTCTTTTGATCAAGGGGTTTCAACCCCCCCTGCCGCAGGTAGGGTCGGAGACGTCGCAGCTCCCAGGAGGAGGTGAGGACCGTGGCAGCCCACGACGACGACATGAACCGTGGCGGGAGGCCGGCTCGGGGTACGGACGACCTCATGAGCCAGGTGTCCTTTCTTGAGCAGGAAGTCGCCGTCCTGCGTCGCAAGCTCGCCGACTCGCCGCGTCAGACGAGGATGCTGGAGGAGCGGATCGTCGAGCTCCAGACCAGCCTCGCCGGTCTGACCACACAGAACGAGCGGCTGGTGGCGACGCTCCGAGAGGCCCGCGATCAAATCGTGGCCCTCAAGGAGGAGGTGGACAGGCTCGCGCAGCCACCTTCGGGTTTCGGTACTTTCCTGTCAGCAAACGAAGACGGCACGGCCGACATCTTCACCGGAGGACGAAAACTCCGCGTGAACGTCAGCCCCAACCTCGACCTCGAGGACCTCCAGCGCGGCCAGGAGGTCATGCTCAACGAGGCCCTCAACGTGGTCGACGCCATGGAGTTCGAGCGGATCGGCGATGTCGTGATGCTCAAGGAACTCCTCGAAGACGGCGAACGCGCCCTCGTCATCGGACACACCGACGAGGAACGCATCGTCCGCCTGGCCGAGCCCCTGCTCGACAGCCCCCTCCGCGCCGGAGACTCGCTGCTGCTGGAACCCCGTTCCGGCTACGTCTACGAACGCGTGCCCAAGAGCGAGGTCGAAGAACTCGTCCTCGAAGAAGTCCCGGACATCGACTACACGAAGATCGGCGGCCTGCGGAACCAGATCGAACTGATCCGCGACGCCGTCGAACTCCCGTACCTCTACCCGGACCTGTTCAAGGAACACGAACTCCGGCCGCCCAAGGGCATCCTGCTCTACGGCCCGCCCGGTTGCGGCAAGACGCTCATCGCCAAGGCCGTCGCCAACTCCCTGGCCAAGAAGGTCGCCGAGGCCAAGGGCGTGGACGGCGAACAAGGCAAGAGCTACTTCCTCAACATCAAGGGCCCGGAACTCCTCAACAAGTACGTCGGCGAGACCGAGCGGCACATCCGCCTGGTCTTCCAACGGGCCCGCGAGAAGGCCAGCGAAGGCACGCCCGTCATCGTCTTCTTCGACGAGATGGACTCGCTCTTCCGCACCCGGGGCTCCGGGGTCAGCTCGGACGTCGAGAACACGATCGTCCCGCAGCTGCTCTCCGAGATCGACGGTGTCGAAGGCCTCGAAAACGTCATCGTCATCGGCGCCTCGAACCGCGAGGACATGATCGACCCGGCCATCCTGCGACCCGGCCGGCTCGACGTGAAAATCAAGATCGAGCGCCCCGACGCCGAAGCCGCCAAGGACATCTTCGCCAAGTACCTCACGGCGAACCTGCCCCTCCACGAGGACGACCTCGAGGAGCACAGCAGCGACAAGGCCACGACGGTCGGCAACATGATCCAGCGCGCCGTCGAGCGCATGTACGCCGAATCCGAGGAGAACCGCTTCCTGGAGGTCACCTACGCCAACGGCGACAAGGAGACCTTGTACTTCAAGGACTTCAACTCCGGCGCCATGATCGAGAACATCGTCGGCCGCGCCAAGAAGATGGCCATCAAGCAGTTCCTCGAGAACGGCCAGAAGGGCATCCGCGTCTCCCACCTCCTCGCCGCCTGCGTCGACGAGTTCAAGGAGAACGAGGACCTCCCCAACACCACCAACCCCGACGACTGGGCACGCATCTCCGGCAAGAAGGGCGAGCGGATCGTCTACATCCGCACGCTCGTCACCGGCAAGCAGGGAGCCGACGCCGGACGCTCCATCGACACCGTCGCCAACACCGGCCAGTACCTGTGACACCAAGCCGCCGCGGCCCACACGAAGCTGTGGGCCGCGGCGGCGCGTGTCCGGCCGGACTCCGCCCGCGACCGGACAGCACCGCCGATCCCGCCGTCCCTATCCCGCTCCACCCCGGACGGCCATAGGCTCGATAGCGTGTCCGGTCGCCCGAACAGCAATTGCAGAGCGTCCTAAAGTGAATGCAAGCAGTGGCCAGGGTTTGAACGTCGAGGGGGTCGCATGACCGTCCAGCGCGTGATGGGCATCGAGACCGAGTACGGCATCTCGGTACCGGGACACCCCGGTGCCAACGCGATGCTGACGTCGTCTCAGGTGGTGAACGCGTACGCTGCCGCGATGCATCGCGCTCGCCGCGCCCGCTGGGACTTCGAAGAGGAGAACCCGCTGCGCGACGCCCGCGGCTTCGACCTCGCCCGCGAACTCGCCGATGCCAGCCAGCTCACCGACGAAGACGTCGGCCTCGCCAACGTCATCCTCACCAACGGTGCCCGCCTCTACGTCGACCACGCGCACCCCGAGTACTCCGCCCCGGAAACCACCAACCCGCGCGACGCCGTCGTCTGGGACAAGGCCGGCGAACGCATCATGGCCGAAGCCGCCCGCCGCGCCGCGGAAGTCCCCGGCGGCCAGCAGATCCTGCTCTACAAGAACAACACCGACAACAAGGGCGCCAGCTACGGCTGCCACGAGAACTACCTCATGCAGCGCGCCACGCCCTTCGCGGACATCGTGCGCCACCTGACCCCGTTCTTCGTCTCCCGCCAGGTCGTGTGCGGCGCCGGGCGTGTCGGCATCGGCCAGGACGGCTCCTCGCACGGCTTCCAGATCAGCCAGCGCGCCGACTACTTCGAAGTCGAAGTCGGCCTGGAGACCACCCTCAAACGCCCCATCATCAACACCCGCGACGAACCGCACGCCGACGCCGAGAAGTACCGCCGCCTGCACGTCATCATCGGCGACGCGAACCTCTCCGAGGTCTCGACCTACCTCAAGCTCGGCACCACCGCACTCGTCCTGTCGATGATCGAAGACCGGTTCATCACCCACGACCTCACCGTCGACCAGCCGGTCCGCACCCTGCACCAGGTCTCCCACGACCCCTCGCTCAAACACCTCGTCACGCTCCGCAGCGGCCGCAAACTCACCGCGGTCCAACTCCAGATGGAGTACCTCGAACTCGCCCGCAAGTACGTCGAGGACCGCTTCGGCGCCGACGTCGACGACGTCACCACCGACGTCCTCACCCGCTGGGAATCCGTCCTGACCCGGCTGGAGACCGACCCGATGTCGCTCGCCCGCGAGCTGGACTGGGTCGCCAAGCTCCAGATCCTGGAGGGCTACCGGAGCCGTGACGGCCTCGACTGGGACGCCCCGCGCCTCCACCTCGTCGACCTCCAGTACGCCGACGTACGGCCCGACAAGGGGCTCTACAACCGCCTCGAAAACCGGTTCGAGCGCATCGCCGCCGAATCCGAGGTCCAGCGCGCCGCGCACCTGCCCCCGGAGGACACCCGCGCGTACTTCCGCGGCCGCTGCCTGGAGCAGTACGCCGACGAGGTCGCGGCGGCGTCCTGGGACTCGGTGATCTTCGACGTGCCCGGCCACGACTCGCTCCAGCGCGTCCCCACCCTCGAGCCCCTGCGCGGCACGAAAGCCCACGTCAAGGACCTGCTCGACCGCTGCCGCACCGCGGAGGAACTGGTCAACGCGCTCACCGGGCGATGACCGCCGGCCGGCTCCGCGACCTGCTCGCCGCCGACCAGGTGAACCCCTCGCCGGACGGGTGAACCTGAGCCGTGTGGGGGAAGAAAGCGGGTGGAGGCACCGGACCACCGAACGTCGCCCACGGGCTGCGCGCGGTGGTCCGGTTCCCCCGGACCTCACGGCAGCCGGCCGTCCGAGGCGACCGATGTGACCGATGTGACCGACGGATGTGACACAAAGAATTCCCGTGCTCGGGAACAACCGCCGCCCTACGCTTGTAGTGTCTGATCACCTGGCTCTTTGGAGCCGTTCGATCGGAACGCCGGCCCGGGGCGGTGCCGTTCCCGGGCGGGATCGAGAGAAAAGGTGGGGTGCGTCAAATGGCCACGAAGGACAACGGCGGACAGGCCCGGACGAATAAGCGCTCCGAGGAAATCGAAGAATCCTCCACCGACGCGCAGGCGACCTCCGACCTGCAGGAACGCCAAGAGAAACTGACAGACGACGTCGACGCGGTCCTGGACGAAATCGATGAGGTCCTCGAGGAGAATGCCGAGGATTTTGTGCGTTCGTTCGTACAAAAGGGCGGCCAATAGATGGCAATGGATGGGCAAAGTTGGGTTCGGGAGTGTCCTTCCTGCGGCCAAACAAAACCCCATTCCCTGTATCACCGGAACAGTCGGCGGGCGGATGGCCTCGCGTACTACTGCAAGGAGTGCGTGGCCGCGCGCGCCAAAGACAAGTACCGAACCAGGAAGGCCGCTGCCGGACAAACCGTGCGCGTCCCCGAGCAGCTTCCGCCCGGCGTGCGGAGGTGTGCCGACTGCCGAGCGGTGAAGCCCGTCGAGGACTTCTCGCGCAACCGCTCGGCGTCCAGCGGCTACCACTCGTACTGCAAGCCGTGCGGCAACGCCCGGTCGGCGGAGTCGCGTCAGCGCTGCACGGCGGTGCGCGGCACTACCACCTCAAGCGGCGGTATGGCCTCGGTGCGGATGAAGTCGATGCAATGATCAAGGCGCAGTTCGGCATCTGCCCGATCTGTCTGAGGCCCCGTCCCGAGCACGTCGACCACGACCACAGCAGCGGCGAAGTGCGCGGGGTGTTGTGCTTCAACTGCAATAGTGGGCTCGGCCAGTTCAAGGATCGCCCTGATCTACTGCGCCGGGCCGCCGCCTACTTGGAAGGGATCGTGTGGAATCCAACACGCGTGGCACCGGGCGTCTACCGGGTGCCTTCCTGACCCCCGGATCGTCGTCTTTCACGGAGTTCCTCAGTGCGTACCGGCCGGAGTTGCTGCCGTCGCGGCGGACCTTGCCGACGACGCCGGTGACGGTGGAGGCGCCGCACGGCACGACCATCGTCGCGGCGACGTTCCCCGGCGGCGTGGTGATGGCCGGCGACCGGCGCGCGACGATGGGGAACCTGATCGCGCAGCGGGACATGGAGAAGGTGTTCCCGGCGGACGAGTACAGCTGTGTCGGCATCGCCGGCACGGCGGGTATCGCCGTCGAGATGGTGCGGCTGTTCCAGGTCGAACTGGAGCACTACGAGAAGATCGAGGGCGCGACGATGTCCCTCGAAGGCAAGGCGAACCGCCTGTCGCAGATGATCCGGGGGAACCTGGGCATGGCGATGCAGGGGCTCGCGGTCGTGCCGCTGTATGCCGGGTACGACCTGGATGCGGGCGAAGGCCGGATCTACAGCTATGACATCACCGGCGGGCGTTCCGACGAGCAGGGCTTCACGTCGGTCGGTTCGGGTTCGCTCTTCGCGCGCGGCGCGCTGAAGAAGCTGTACCGCGAGGACCTGACCGCGGATCAGACCGTGCTGGCGTGCGTGCAGTCGCTGTACGACGCGGCGGACGAGGACTCGGCGACGGGTGGCCCCGATCTGTCGCGGAAGATCTTCCCGACCGTGTCGGTGGTGACGGACGAGGGTCTGCGCATGTGGTCGAACGACGAGGTCGGCGCCGTGGTGCGGTCGGTGGTCGGCGAGCGTTTGGAGCGTCCGAACGGTCCGAGTGCGCCCTTGGGCTGAGGCGTTGAGGCGTGCGGGGCACGCACTGGACGTAGTGGACTGACGGCTTTGATTTCCTCCCAGCAAAGGACTCCACGGTGACGACGCCTTTCTATGTGTCGCCGCAGCAGGCCATGGCGGACCGGGCCGACTATGCCCGCAAGGGCATCGCCCGGGGTCGCAGCGTGGTCGTTTTGACGTACGCGGACGGCATTTTGTTCGTGGCGGAGAACCCGTCGCGGGCGCTGCACAAGATGAGTGAGATCTACGACCGGATCGCGTTCGCGGCGGTCGGGAAGTACAACGAGTTCGAGAACCTGCGGATCGGCGGCGTGCGGTACGCGGACATCCGCGGCTACTCGTACGCGCGCCACGATGTGACGGCGCGCGGTCTGGCCAACGTGTACGCGCAGACGCTGGGGACGATTTTCTCCAGTGGCGGTGAGAAGCCGTACGAGGTGGAGCTGATCGTCGCGGAGGTGGGCAGCACGCCTGCGGACGACCAGATCTACCGGTTGACGTACGACGGTTCGATCGCGGACGAGCAGCACTATGTCGCGATGGGCGGCAATGCGGACCAGATCACCGAGCAGCTGAAGCGGTCGCACCGTGAGGGGCTGCCGTTGGACGAGGCGCTGCGGGTCGCGGTGGATGTGCTGTCGCGGGATGGCAGTGGCGAGAAGCGGACGATCACGGCGGCGCAGCTGGAAGTTGCGGTGCTGGATCGGACGCGGTCGCAGAAGCGGAAGTTCAAGCGTGTGGTGGGTGCGCAGTTGGCGCGCCTGCTGGGTGAGTCGGCGTCGGGTGCGGCGGATGCCGCGGCCGAGGGCGGCGACGGGGCCGACGGTGACGGCGGTTCGGCTGCGGCGGGGGAGACGTCGGAGGAGTAGCGCGTGTTCGCGGTGCCTTTGCGGCACTTGGACTCACGGGCCCGCCCCTGGCCGGGGGCGGGCCCGTCCGCGTGTGCGGGGGCGGTTGTTCCTTCGGTTCGGCCGGTGGTGCTGTGGTTCAGGCGTCGGTCGCCGGTGTGGCGGTGGATCCTCGGACGAGGAGTTCTCCGGGCAGGGCGGCGTCTTCGGGTTGCCGGCCGTCGAGGAGGTCGAGGAGTGCGCCCATGCCGACTTCGCCGAGGCGGTGGCCGGGGAGGCGGATGGTGGTGAGTTCGGGTTCCAGGACGGTGGCGACGAGAAGGTCGTCCACGCCGGTGACGGACAGGTCCTGGGGGATGCGGAGTCCGCGGGCGCGGGCGGCTTTGTAGGCGCCGGCCGCGATGACGTCGTCGTCGCAGACGAGGGCGGTGGGGCGCCGGGGGTGGTCGAGGAGGTGTCCGGCGGCGGTGGTGGCTTCGGGGACGGCCATGGGGGTGTGGGCGTAGGAGGCTTCGGCGTCGGGTGCGGTCGACAGGGTTTCGCGGAAGGCGGCTTCGCGGGTGCGGAAGGTCCAGCTGTCGATGTCGGACGCGACGCGGCCGATGCGGCGGTGGCCGAGGCCGAGGAGGTGGGTGGTGAGGCGGCGCATGCCGTCGGCGATGTCGATGTTGACGGTGGGGGCGCCGGTGCCGGGTTCGCTGTCCATCATGACGAGGGGGAGGCCGGTGCCGGGTGTGCCGGTGCCGAGGAGGCCGGAGAGCGTGTCGGCGGCGGTGGAGGATGCCAGGACGCCGTCCAGGGCGGTGTGGGCGGCCGCGAAGGGGCTGGCGACGGGTTCGAGTTCGTAGCCGGGCTGTACGGGGGCCGGGTAGATGACGACGGCGAAGTCGCGGCGGGCGGCGGTCTCCGAGGCGCCGGTGTGGACGGCGCCGAAGAACGGGT
This sequence comes from Uniformispora flossi, assembly GCF_049534875.1. Classification (NCBI taxonomy): domain Bacteria; kingdom Bacillati; phylum Actinomycetota; class Actinomycetes; order Kitasatosporales; family Streptomycetaceae; genus Uniformispora; species Uniformispora flossi. Next base: position 3,160 of record NZ_JBMULZ010000014.1, on the reverse strand, counting down.
TGGTGAGGGCGGGGACCACGAGCAGGACGGTGCGGGTGGTGCCGAGGCGCAGGTGGCGGGCGGCCTGGTTGGGCCGGTAGCCGAGAGCGTTGCTGGCGTCGATGACGGCTTGGACGGTGCGTTCGGAGACGCGTCCGGCCCATTTTCCGGCGTGGACGAGGGACACGGTCGACTGTGAGACTCCGGCGAGTTTCGCGACGTCTTTGCTGGTGGGGCGGGTGGCCGGGATGGGGGGCGGCGCGTCCGCGGGGTCGGGCACGGTGGCGGCGGTCCCTTCGTGGGTCCCGGGGGTGTGGGGGGTGAAAACCGGGGGCGGTGGCCGGTTGCTGGGGCCACTGTAGGGCGACTTGGCGGATTTACCGGGCAGTGTCGGCGTGGATTCGGGTTGCCCTCTGCGGCCGGGGCCGTCAGACTGAAGCGAAGTCATACGTATGACTTCATGATCTGCCGGGCGGGAAGGCGTCGACTCTCATGCGGATATACGCGGATCTCTTCCGCGCCAAGTACGCCGCGCGGCTGCTCGGTGGGACGCTGCTGGGCCGTCTCCCGAACGGCATGGGTGTCCTGGCGATCCTGCTGTTCGCGCGCGCGGACGGCGCCGGATACGGTCTCGCGGGCACGCTGTCGGCGCTTTCCGGCCTGGCCACCGCCCTCGGGCAGCCCGCGCTGGGCCGCTGGATGGACCGCCGGGGGCAGACGGGTGTGCTGATCGGCGGCGCGGTGGTGTCGGCGCTGGCATATGCGGCCTTCGCCGTGGTCGGGGTCCATCCGCTGCCGGTGGCGGTCGCCGCGGTGCTGGTGGCCGGATTTGCCACGCCGCCGCTGGAGTCAGGGCTGCGGGCGCTGTGGCCGACCGTGCTGCGGCGGGACCAGGTGCACGCCGCCTACGCGCTGGACGCGGCGGCGCAGGAGATCCTCTTCACGGTCGGCCCGCTGCTGGTGGTCGCGGTGATCGCGCTGGCGTCCGAGGCCGCGGCGTTGGTCGTGACCGGGCTGCTGGGGATCGCGGGCACGTTGGTGGTGGCGACCGCCCGGCCGTCGCGGGTGTGGCGTGGCGAGGCGCATACGCCGCACTGGGCGGGCCCGCTGCGGTCGCGTGGACTTCGGGTGCTGCTGGCGTCGCTGACGCTCGCGGGCACGGCCTTGGGCGTGCTGGGCGTGGCGGCGGTGGCGTACGCGGACGACCGCGGTTCGGATGTGTGGTCGGGTGCGGTCATGGCGGCGATGTCGACGGGGGCGTTCGTCGGCGGGGTGGTGCACGGCGCACGCCGGTGGGTGCGCCCGGCGCGGGAGCGTCTGCCGTGGCTGATGGCGGGCCTGACGGTGGGCTATTTGCCGTTGATGTGGGCGCCTGCTCCGTGGCTGATGCTGGTCCTCGCGGTGCTGTCGGGTGTGTTCCTGGCGCCGGTGATCGCGTGCACCTTCACGTTGGTGGACGAGCTTGCCCCGGCGGGCACGGTGACCGAGGCGTTCGCCTGGGTGGTGGCCGCGATGGGCACTGGTGCGGCCGCGGGGACGGCGGCTGCCGGGTTCGCCGGAGAAATGGCCGGAGTGAGTGGCGCGTTCGCGGTGGCGGGGGTGGGAACGGCGCTCGGGCTGGCGGTATTGGCGGCGGGTCGGCGCACGCTGGTTCCGGCCGAGATCAACTCGGCCGGATTCGGCGCACGCGAGTTGTCCCGGAACGGCACATCAGCGGCGTAATGTTGCTGCATGGACCGCCGAATCTTCGGGCTCGAGAACGAGTATGGCGTCACCTGCACGTTCCGCGGGCAGCGCAGGCTGTCTCCGGACGAGGTGGCGCGGTACCTGTTTCGCCGAGTCGTCTCGTGGGGCCGAAGCAGCAACGTCTTCCTACGCAATGGGGCCCGGCTGTACCTGGATGTGGGCAGTCACCCCGAGTACGCCACGCCGGAGTGCGACTCCGTGCCCGAACTCGTCGTGCACGACAAAGCCGGCGAGCGCATTCTTGAAGGCCTTCTCGTGGACGCCGAACGGCGCCTGCACGAGGAGGGCATCGCCGGTGACGTCTACCTGTTCAAGAACAACACCGACTCGGCGGGGAACTCGTACGGCTGCCACGAGAACTATCTGGTGGCGCGGCACGGCGAGTTCTCGCGTCTGGCGGACATCCTCATCCCGTTCCTGGTGACCCGTCAGATGCTGTGCGGTGCGGGCAAGGTGCTGCAGACGCCGCGCGGTGCGGTGTACTGCGTGAGCCAGCGCGCCGAGCACATCTGGGAGGGCGTCAGTTCGGCGACCACCCGGTCGCGGCCGATAATCAACACGCGCGACGAGCCGCACGCGGACGCGGAGCGCTACCGGCGCCTGCACGTGATCGTGGGCGACTCGAACATGGCCGAGCCGACGACCATGCTGAAGGTCGGCGCGACCGACCTCGTGCTGCGGATGATCGAAGCGGGCATGGTCATGCGGGACCTGACGCTGGAGAACCCGATCCGGGCGATCCGCGAGGTCAGCCACGACATGACCGGCCAGCGCAAGGTGCGCCTGGCGAACGGCCGCGAGGCGTCGGCGCTGGAGATCCAGCTGGAGTACCTCACCAAGGCGATGGACTTCGCCGACCGGCGGGGGATCCGCACCGGCACCGTGCAGCAGGTCCTGGACCTGTGGGAGCGCACGCTCACCGCGGTCCAGACCGGCAACCTGGACCTGGTCGGGCGGGAGATCGACTGGGTGATCAAGTACCAGCTGATCGAGCGGTACCGGGCCAAGCACAACCTGCCGATGGCGTCGCCGCGTGTCGCGCAGATCGACCTCGCGTACCACGACATCCACCGGCGGCGCGGCCTGTACTACCTGATGGAGCGGCGCGGCCAGGTCGACCGGGTCGGGCAGGACGTGAAGATCTTCGAGGCGAAGTCGGTGCCGCCGCAGACCACGCGGGCCCGGCTGCGCGGCGAGTTCATCAAGAAGGCGCAGGAGCAGCGGCGGGACTTCACCGTCGACTGGGTGCACCTGAAGCTGAACGACCAGGCGCAGCGCACGGTGCTGTGCAAGGACCCGTTCCGGGCGGTGGACGACCGGGTGGAGAAGCTGATCGCCAGCATGTGACGCCGGTGACGGCTGTGGCGCCGGTGGCCGACAGGTGAAGGCGCCGGCGTCGGGGGCGGGTGCGTACCGTTGCGCAACGGTACGCACC